>NZ_JANOAL010000213.1:0-1923 GCF_031411155.1 Polaromonas sp.
TCCCAATCCGTCTAACCCGCCGCCCGGTCCCGGGCCGTGCCCCTGGGCCGCCGCGCGTGCGGCACATGCGCAAGCCGCTACTTCTTGGCGCGGCAATCAAACGCGCCCTGGTCCAGCACGGCGTTGTCAACGTCGATAAAGCGCCACTTGGCATTGCCTGCCGACAGCGACAAACGCATCACGCCAAAGGCGACGGCCTGCTTCTCGCTGCCCGCACGTACCGTGGCGTGCGCGTAAGTTTCTGCGCCGCCGGTGCCCACCACGAACGAGCGCAGGCCGCCGGTGGCGGACAGGGTGCCGTCTGCGGTCATGGGGGCAAAGCGCTCGTACTGGTGCTCGTGGGCTTGCAGCACCACATCGGCCTTGGCCTGGTCCAGGATGTCCCACAGGGCGGTCATGGTGGCGTTGTCGCCATCGGGGGCCGAGCTGAACCGTGCGTGGTGCCAGGCCGCCGCCACACAGGGCTGCGCGCTTGCCAGCTCTTGCTTGAGCCACTGTGCCTGGGTTGAAGCGGCTGACGCATCGATGTTGCTGTTCAGCGCAAACACGGTCCAGCCGCTTTGGTCAATGCGGTAGTAGCCGGTGCCCTTGCCGTCGGGGTTGGCCTTGGCACCAAAGTAGCTGAAGTAATTACCGTCGCCATTGTTTTCATAGTCGTGGTTGCCTGGAATGACGAAGGTTTTGTCGATAAACCGGCCCCAGGTCTTCTCATAGCATGCGGTGTAGCCGATGGTCAGGCCGAGAAAATAGGCATTGTCCCCAAGGGTCAGCACATTGGCATTGCCGCCCGCGCCGGCCAGCTGGCGCTCGACCAGCTGGGCTGTTTTTTCGGCATTCGAGTCGGACGCAGGTCGAAGCAGGCACTGGGCAATGTCGCCTGCGGTCATCAGCTCCCAAGGCGTCGTAGGGTTAGCCTGCAAGACCGTAGACGCGGTGTTGCCCCCACCGCCGCCACAGGCCACCACCGCCGCGCTCACAAGCGCGGCCATCAGACCCCATTGAACGGCCCGCTTGGCCCGCATGAGGCCCGGCCAAAAGTTCTTGCGCATAGCGTGATCTTTCTCAAGGACTACCTTGTGTGACAGGTTGCATGTTAACTGGTGGGAGCCATGAGTCCCACTGCTACAGTGCGCCCATGCCCGCCCCCGCTTCCCGACGGTCCGCATGACCGACGCCCTGCCGCACGCCGTTAATCGCCTGCGCAGCGCGCGCCTGGCGCGCAGTTCCAAACCGTTTCTGGCCCGTGGCGGCCCGCGCGGGGAGCGCTGCGCCGGTTGCCGGCTCGTTCCCAGCCACTGCATCTGCGCCTTGCGCCCGGCCGTGCCCACGCGGGCGGGGGTGTGCCTGGTCATGGCCGACATCGAGCCGCTCAAGCCCAGCAACACGGGCTGGCTGATTGCCGATGTGGTGGCGGACACGTTTGCCTTCGGCTGGGCGCGCACCGAGGTAGACCCCGCGCTGCTGGCCCTGCTGGCCGACCCGCAGTGGCAGCCGTACCTGGTGTTTCCGGGGGAGTTTGTGGCGCCCGGGCGGGTGGTGACAGAAGTGCCGCCAGTCGATACAGGAGAAAGCAAGGAGGGCAAGCGCCCGCTGTTTGTGCTGCTCGACGCCACCTGGCCCGAGGCGCGCAAGATGTTTCGCAAGAGCCCCTACCTGGACCACCTGCCCGTGCTCAGCCTGCAGAGCGGGCAACTCTCACGCTACCGGCTGCGCCGCTCGCAGCGCGATGACCATTTCTGCACCTCGGAGGTGGCGGCCCTGTGCCTGGCGCTGGCCGGCGAGACGCACGCGGCGCAGACGCTGCAGGCTTACCTCGACGTGTTTACCGACCACTACCTGCGCGCCAAGCAGCAGCTGCCGGTGGACCTGGAAGACGCCGCGCACCAGCGTTTGCGCGGCCTGCGTTTGCCGCGCGGCGTTGGC
>NZ_JANOAL010000214.1:0-3337 GCF_031411155.1 Polaromonas sp.
AGGCTTGCGGTACTGCTCGTAGCCCGATTGGTCTGCTGCCATGGCAAGGGTCTGTTGTTTCATCGTCATGTAACGCTTCACGCTCGGTTGCCGTGGACCTTAATCAGCGTAGCCCTAAGCTACGCCCCCTCAAAATAATGATACGGCAATGCTCCCGCTGTTGGAACCAGAGTCGGGTCAAGAATCGTGACCGGGACCTGTGAGTTTGGGCCCAAGTCCGTTCACCCACGCCATTTTCCCGCCTGTGACCGATTCGATTTGAATGTCATGGTGTCACCGAAGAACGCTTGACCTGCGCAGCACCCAAGGTGAAATAAAACACGGCCCCTTGCCCTTCCACAGCGTTCGCCCAAACCCGCCCGCCGTGCCGGGAGATGATGCGCTGTACCGTGGCCAGCCCTATGCCGGTTCCTGAAAAATCCGAAGTCGAGTGAAGCCGCTGGAAGGTGCCAAAAAGCTTGTCGGCGTAGGCCATGTCAAAGCCGGCACCGTTGTCCTTGACGAAATAAACTGTTTCGCCGTCTGCTCCGGCCTCGCAGCCAACATCTATTCGTGCCTCCACCTGCTGGGAGGTGAACTTCCACGCATTGCCCAGCAGGTTATCCATGACCACTGACAGCAACAGTGGATCGCCGTCGGCCCGCAGATCCTCCTGAATGTGCATCTGCACCTGGCGGTCAGGCTCCCGCTCCCTGCATGCCTGCGCCACCCGACTGGCGATAGCCGCAAGATCAACCGTTTCGGACTGCAGCGGATCGCGTGCCAGCTTGGCCAGAGAAAGCAGGCCCTCAATCAGTTCGCCCATCTGACGGGTCCCTGCGCGAATCCGGCTCAGGTAATGCCGGCCCTTTTCGCCGACCTTGTCCACGCCCATGCGCTCCATCAGCTGGCTGAATCCATCAATCGTGTTCAGGGGCGCGCGAAGGTCGTGTGACACGGAATAGGAAAAAGCCTCCAGCTCCTTGTTCACCGCTTCCAGCTGGGCTGTGCGCTGCCGTACGCGTTCTTCCAGTTCAGCGTTGAGGCGCAGAATACTCTCTTGCGCCTGTTTGCGATCGGTGATGTCCTGGTAGGCGCCCTGCACCCGGGTGCTCTTGCCGCTGTCGTCCCACAGTGCCTCGGCAATGGCACGGACCCACACCCGGCGTCCGCTCGCGGTGATGATCTCCAGCTCTTCGTCAAAGGGCGTACCGTCGCGGATGCAACGGCGAAATACAGCAGCAATTTTCTCCTGCCACTCCGGCGCGCAGTACTGCAGGACATCGTTCAACAGCGGCTCGCTGCCCACCGGCATTTCGTGAATTTTGCAGGCCTCGTCGGACCACAGCATGCGGTCGGCCGACAAATCCAGCATCCAGCCGCCGAGCCGTGCCGTGCGCCCTGCGATGGCCAGCAACACCTCGCTCTGGCGCAGCTTTTCCTCTGTCGCCCGGCGCGCCGTGATGTCCTCGGTCACCGCAATGATGTAGGACGGCAGGTGGGCAGCCGAACGCACCAGCGACACCGTTGAACGAACCCACACGGCACCGCCGCCCTTTTTCAGGTACCGTTTTTCGTCGGAAAAGCTGCCAAATTCGCCGGCCATCATCCGGTCCCTCAGCCCGGCATAACGAAGGCGGTCCTCGGGATGCGTCAGCTCACGCGTATCCATCGCCCGCAACTCGGTCTCGGTGTATCCAACGATCGCACAGTAAGCTGGATTGGCCATCAGCAAATGTCCGTCCGGGGTGTTCATCACGATTCCCGCCGCGGCGGTTCCAAACATCAACTGGACCATCTCCTGGCTGACTTTCAGCTGCTGCTGCACTTCGGTGCGGTGATTGACTTCTTCCTGCAATTCGTAGGTTCGCTCACGCACGCTGCGACGAATCTGAATGTTCCAGAGGAACACCAGCGCCACCGCCGCGAACACCGTCAGACCACCGCTGGCTATCCACCGCAACAGCATGGGATCTACGCCGGCGTCGGGCTCGTGCATGAAACCCGCCAGAGAGTAGTCCTTTCGCACCAGTCCCTGGTCCGCCAGCGTCCGGGCGATGTGATCGAACCGTCCCCGATTCATGTGCCCGATCTCCACCACATCCGGCAGGATGAAGGGCCGCATGTCAACGGCTTCCCTGATCAGGATTTCGCGCGTCAGTCCCCTTTGCACGACGCCGTTCATGCCCAAGATCAGACCGGCGATTTCATCACCATGACTGAGCGCATAGTCCCAGCCTTTGCGGCTGGCGCGCAGAAACGCTGCGGTGCGCTCGGGATTTTCCGAGACTTCAGTGCCCGTCGTAAACAGGATATCGCCGTAGAAATCAACGCCGTAGTCGAGGCTGCGCATCGTCGCCGGCGCTACACCACGGGCCTGCATCAGCGCAGGCTCCACGGTGGCGTAGGCCGACATGGCGTCCACCTCGCCGGCGATCAGGTCATCGAGCTGCCATGACTGCGGAAGAATATTGACGAGCTTCGGATTGATGCCCTCGCGCTGCAACATGGCGCGCAACTGGATGGCGCCCTGGTCTTCCGACAGCATGACCTTTGCGCCGATGAGATCACTGAGCGTGCGGATATTGCGGTCCTGCCGGCTCATGATGACATAGGGCGAATGCTGGAAAATCGCCGCCAGCGCCACAATCGGCTGCCCATTGATCCGGGCTGCGACAAGGTCGGAGTCGCCAATGCTGAACTGGGCTTCACCGCTGAGGACTGTGGCCACGGGCGGCTTGTCCGGGCCGCCTTCCCTGATCGTGACCTCCAGCCCTTCGTCCCGGTAAAAACCTTTCGCCTCGGCGGCGTAGTAGCCGGCGAACTGGAACTGGTGCAGCCACTTGAGCTGCAGCGTCACGCGCTCTCGCGGCCGCTGCCGCTCGGCACCGGCAGCACCGAAAGCCGGGCTGGCAGCAGTCATCCACAGAGCCAGCGCCGCCACGACGGCAAAATGCGCCACATGCCACCTGCCCGATGTCAACAAGGACCTGGAGGGGGAGAGGGGGCGAAACATGGCCATTTCAGTCTAGCACGGGCCTTCCTGTTGGCCCGAAGGACGCGGCCTCGCGACCGGACTATCAGGGTCGTCAGGAGCAGCGCAACACCCCACCAGCGCCGACACGCCTCCCGGCAGGTTGCGCGGCGTGATTTTTCGCTGTTTTTTTGACCCACAGACAACTCTTCGGCTACGCCAGAACCGGCGCGCCCCACGCGATCAGGGAAGCGCAACGGCATCAACAGGCGCGTCGTGCATCAGCCGGCGTGCTACAGGCCGTCAGTGCAGCTTGACGCCAGTCCTGGCCTGTAGCGCTTCCATGCTGACGCCCGGCGCGAGTTCGATCACCTTGAGGCCCTG
>NZ_JANOAL010000215.1:0-1961 GCF_031411155.1 Polaromonas sp.
TCCGGGACCAACAACGGCCCGGCGGGCTTGCTGACCATCAGCGACACCACGCCGACGGCATTCCAGACGCTCACGGCATCCGCCGCAGGTGTGACCGATGCGGACAACACCGCTACGGCTGGGGCCATCACCGGACCGATCAGCTACTACTGGCAGTTTGAAGCGGTACCTGGTTCGGGTGTTTTCCAGGACATTTTGGCCGGAGCAGCCGTCTTGCCTGTGAGCGGGCCGACCTTCACGGTCACCCCGGATCTCGTGGGGCTGAATCTGCGCGTCAGGGCGGTCTATCAGGATGCCAATGGCGTGCTGGAAACGGTGTTCTCTGCCGCTACCGCAGGCGTCGCAGCCGGGGTTGCCCCAGCCGCAGCGCCGCCCATACCGGCCGAGTCGCCAACGACCAGCGCCGGAGTGCATTTCATACGGTCTGATCTGCAGTTCATACTCGACCAGATTCTGATCGCGGAAAAGCATTCAGTACCGGGTACGGATTTGGGCTCCCTGCTCCCCAATCCACGTATATCCATGGGCCTGCGCACCGTGGACGGGTCACTAAACAACCTGGTACAGGGCCAGAGCCAGTTCGGTGCGGCCGACTCGACCTTCCCGCGCCTGGTTCCGGCAAATTTCCTGAACGATGCGGATGGTGACACGTTCGATCCGGACGGCCCCGGCCCGGCGGGCCCCATCAGCAATACAGACTATGGCACAGCCGGTAGCGTCGCCGATGCGGATCCGCGAACCATCAGCAACCTGATCGTTGACATGACCGCTAACAATCCGGCTGCAGTAGCAGCCAATGGCGGCGCCCCCAGCGTTATGAGCCCTGGCCTGGATGGCGTGTTCGGTACCACCGACGATAGGCCTGTGTTCTTCATTCCGAACGTGGCACCGGACGTTGGCCTGTCGGCGCCTTTCAACTCGTGGATGACCTTTTTCGGCCAGTTCTTTGATCACGGCCTGGATCTGGTGACCAAGGGCGGTAATGGCACGATTTTCATTCCGCTGCAGCCCGATGATCCACTGATCGCCGGCGCGGACGGTGCATTTGGAACTCCCGATGATCTGCCAGCCAGCCAGCGTTTCATGGTCGTGACGCGGGCCACGCAAGTGGCGGGCCCCGGCGCCGATGGAATACTGCTTGACAACCCAAATACCGCCGTCAATGAGGCTGCCGACAACACCACGCACGAGGCGATCAATACCACCTCGCCGTTTGTCGACCAGAACCAGACCTACAGCTCGCATCCCTCGCACCAGGTGTTCCTGCGCGCCTACCAGTTCAACGCCGCAGGTGATCCCGTCGCCACCGGCAGGCTGATCACCAACCGCTCCTTGGGAGCCGATGGCAAGTTCGGCGCCCTGGACACCGCGGGCGGAGATGACCACGAGATTGGCGGCATGGCTACCTGGAAAGTGGTGAAGGCGCAAGCGCGCGATATGCTGGGCATCAACCTGACCGACGCCGATTTCGACAACGTGCCGCTGCTTGCGACCGATGCCTATGGCAACTTCATCAAGGGCGTGAACGGCTTCCCGCAGGTGGTGATGGCAGGCAATGTACTGGTCGAAGGTGATCCAACCGCCAATGGCGGGCTTGGCATCAGTCTCACGGGTGCCCTGCGCACCGGCCACGCCTTCCTGAACGACATCGCGCACAACGCGGTGCCGGTCTTCGTCGGCGGTGTCTTGGCACCAGACGCCGATACCGACACAGGCAATGCCGTCCCCGTCAACCCCTTGACCGGAGCGAACCTGGCGTACGACAACGAGTTGCTCGACGCGCACTACATCGCCGGTGACGGCCGCGTCAACGAGAACATCGGCTTGACGGCCGTGCATTCCATCTTCCATTCCGAGCACAACCGCCTGGTCCAGCATACCAAGGATGTGGCCATCGCCTCGAACGATGTCAGCTTCCTGAACCAGTGGCTCTTGAGCCCCGTCGCGGCAATTCCGGCTGA
>NZ_JANOAL010000216.1:0-3452 GCF_031411155.1 Polaromonas sp.
GGCGCTCGCCGAGCAATGTCATCTCTGAGGCGGCACCAATAGGCGCGGCGAAGTAAGTGGTGATGCGCGACAAGCCCGCCACATGAAACACGCCGGGGCGACTGTGGACACGGTGCAGCCACGCACCAAACAGCAGCCCGACTGCCAGCGCCCAGACGATATTGAGCGCAATTGCCCACCACAACCCGGCCACCAGCGCCACCACCTGCGGCGTGAAATAAAGCCCGAGCGCGCCGCCAATAATCCACTGGCCGGCGTTGCGCAGCGGCGTCCAGCTGGCGGTCGGCCCGCCCAGCATGGACACCAGCGCGGTGGCCAGCAGCGGTCCTATCATCCACGGCAGCGGCGTGCGCAGCCTGACACACAGCGCGGCCGCGGCCCAGGCCAGCAGCAGCGTCAGCGCCACGCGCAGCACGGCCGTCTGCTTCAGCGTCATACGGCGCAGCGCCGCCGGCAGCGGCTTGCCAGACGGGGGCGGGGCAGATTGAGCAGGGCGCAAGGCATCAGGAAAACTTCTGGAAAGCATTAGTATCCACGGATGCGCTACTTCTTTCCGCCCCGCCCTGCTACCGTGCTGGGCTGCGCCCTGCTGCTGGCGCTGGCCAGCGGTTGCGCCCATCGGCCCCAGGCGCCCATCCTGCGCCAGCCCGGCGGCACGGCGGCGGCGGCCCACGCCACGGCCGACCGGCTCGACGCGCTGCTGCCGGCCAATGTCGATGTGCTGCTGCTGGGCGAGCAGCACAACGCGGCGGAACACCAGCAGATTGAGCAGCAGGTGATTGCGCTGCTGTCGGCACGCGGCCTGCTGGCGGCGCTGGCGCTGGAAATGGCCGACACCGGGCACAGCACGGCGGCCCTGCAGCCCGGCTCCAGCGAAGAGCAGACGCGCCAGGCGCTGGGCTGGAACGACAAGGACTGGCCCTGGGCCGCCTACGCGCCGGCCGTGATGACGGCGGTGCGCGCCGGCGTGCCGGTGGTGGGCGCCAACCTGCCGCGCGCGCAGCTGCGGACCGCCATGACCAACGGCCAGCTCGACGCGCAGCTGCCCGGCCCCTCGCTGAAGGCGCAGCAGCAGCAGATCCGCCTCAGCCACTGCAAGCTGCTGCCCGAGAACCAGATCGCGCCCATGACGCGCGTGCAGATTGCCCGCGACATGGCGATGGCCTTGGCCATCGGCCAGATGGCCCTGCCCGGCAAGGTGGTGGTGTTGCTGGCGGGCAGCGGCCATGTCGACCGCCAGCTCGGCGTGCCGCAGCACCTGTCGGCCAGCCTCAAGACCCGGTCGGTGCGGCTGCGCCCGACAGACACCGACGGCTTTGAGCAGGCCGAAGCCTTTGACAGCGTCTGGCCCACGGCCAGCCTGCCCGAGGCCGACCATTGCGCCGACCTGGGCAAACAGCTGGCGCCCAAACCCTAGCCGGGTGCGCATTCAATAAAGGCTTAAGCGCCGGCCTGCCAACGGCCCTGCACGCCCCGGCTACCTGCGACAATTCAGCCTCTATGAACCACGCTTACATCCTGACCCTGTCCTGCCCGGACCGCAAAGGCATTGTTCACGCCGTGTCCGGTTTTTTGCTGCAAAACGGCGGCAATATTGAGGAAGCGGCGCAGTACAACGACCATGACACCGGCCTGTTTTTCATGCGGGTGCAGTTTGCCTGCGACCAGCTGACGCACGAGGCGCTGTCGGCGCAGCTGAAAGACTTTGCCGAGCCCTTCCAGATGGCCTGGAAGCTGCACGCCACCACCCAGCCGATGCGCACCGTGATCCTGGTCAGCAAGGAGGGCCATTGCCTCAACGACCTGCTGTTTCGCTGCAGGTCGGGCCTGCTGCCGCTGGACGTGCGCGCCATTGTCTCCAACCACCGCGAGTTCTACCAGCTGGCGGCGAGCTACAACATCCCGTTTCACCACCTGCCCGTCACCGCTGCCACCAAGGCCCAGGTCGAGGCCAGGCAGCTCGACATCATCGAGTCGGAAGGCGCCGAATTGGTGGTGCTGGCGCGCTACATGCAGATTTTGTCGAACGAGCTGTGCCGCAAGCTGGCGGGCCGGGCCATCAACATCCACCATTCGTTCTTGCCCAGCTTCAAGGGCGCCAAGCCTTATTACCAGGCGCATGACCGCGGCGTGAAGCTGATAGGCGCGACCGCCCACTACGTGACGGCAGACCTCGACGAAGGGCCGATCATCGAGCAGGACGTGGCGCGCGCCGACCACAGCAAGACCGTGGAAGACCTGACCGCCATGGGCCGCGACACCGAAAGCCAGGTGCTGGCGCGGGCCGTCAAGTGGCACAGCGAGCACCGGGTGCTGCTGAACGGCCATAAAACGGTGATCTTCAAATAAATGTGGCCCCCACGCTTTTCACTTCGTGTAATGCGCTGCCCCCCAAGGGGGCCGCTGCGCCTGCGGTCTGGCAAAGCCAGTCCCGCGGCCCCTGCTGGCGGGGAAAGGCCCCCGTGTTCGCTCACAAGGTTTAGCATCTCTTAATAGACATGGCTACCGCTTCCCGAATCCCCCCCATCCAGTGCCTGCAGACCTTCGAAACGCTGGCGCGCTTGCGCAGCGTGACGCAGACCGCCGAGGAGCTGTGCGTCACGCCCAGCGCGGTCAGCCACCGCGTCAAGCAGCTCGAGCAGATCATTGGCACCAAACTGTTTGGCCGGGCCGACTTTTCGCTGACGACCGAGGGCAGCGAATACCTGGCGCATGTGCGCGAAGGCCTGACCACGCTGCAGAAGTTTCCGGGCGCGGCCGGGCAAAGCGGCTCGCCCGGCAAGCGCAAGCTGCGGCTGGCGGTAACGCCGACCTTTGCGCGCTCGATTTTGCTGCCGCGCCTGCGCCAGTTCACCGAGGCCTACCCCGAGATCGATTTGACGCTGCAGGTGTCGATTCCGCTGCTCGATGTGGTGGCCGAGGACTCCGACCTGGTGGTGCGCTTTGGCACCGGGCGCTACGCCGACCTCGAACATGTCTGCCTGACCAAGGACGAGGTGACGCCGCTGGCCTCGCCGGCCTTTGTGCGCGAGCATGGGCCGTTTGAAACGGCCGAGGACCTGGCCGGCGAAAGCCTGCTGCGCTCGCCGCTGGAGCCCTGGCGCACCTGGTTTGCCGCCAACCAGCTGGACTGGCCCGAGCCGGTGGACGGCTCGCAGTTCAACGACATCGGCCTGATGTGCGATGCGGCGGCGGCCGGCATGGGCATCGCGCTGGTGCGCCTCAAGCTGGGCGCACCCTGGCTGGAAAACGGCTCGCTGGTGCGCCTGGGCAACAACGCGGTGTTCGGGCGCAACATCCCGAGCCCGCACGCCCACTACCTGTGCTGGCGCACCGGCACCATGGAGCGCTGGGAATGCGCGGCCTTTGCCGAATGGCTGAAAAAGTCGATTGCCTGACGCCTGTTTCGCTCCCTGGCGCTGTTTTAGGGGCCTTTCAGGGCTGTAGCCCAG
>NZ_JANOAL010000217.1:0-4127 GCF_031411155.1 Polaromonas sp.
AGCTGGCTGCGCGCGCGCTCCAGCTCGGCGGTTTCGACCCGGCTGTTGCCTTCCATGTAGGCGGCGACCGAGCGCTCCATCGAGCCCTTGGCTTCAAGCTGCCAGTCGGGCGGTTTGGGGCCGCTGGCGCAGGCGCTGAGAACCAATACGGCGAATATGGCGGTTAGCGCAGTTATTAATTTGATGCGGGTCTTCATGGCAGTTTCATCTCCGCATTCCTGGCAAAGGGCCACTTGCGGTTGATCTCGTTGACCAGGCCCTCGACCTTGCGCAGGCTGGCTTCGACATCGCCGCGCAGCGCGCCGAGGTCGGCGGTGGCGTCTTTGGCGTTGCTGCTGATGGCCTGCGCATCGACCAGAATCGCATCGACTTTTTTCAGGCTGGTGCGCGCCTCGCCCAGCATGGCGTTGAGCTGCACGATGGTGGCGCGGGTTTCAGGCATCACGCCCTTGTCGCCAAACACCTGGGTGTCGGTCTTGGCGGCCAGGCCGTCGAGTTTGGCCAGCAGCGAGTTGGTGCGGTCCAGCGTCAGCGCCAGTTTTTTAGCCTCGGCCTCGCTGCCCAGCAGCACGGTCAGCGCGCCGCCGGGGCCGTTGAGGCGCTGCGTCAGGGTCTGCAGATTGGCCAGGCTGGCGCCGACCGCACCGCTGCTGCCGGTCAGGCTGCTCAGGTTTTCAATCAGGTCCTTGGCCGCGGCGATGGTTTTGGGGATTTCCGCGGCGGCGTCGCCCAGCAGCACGCTGCGCACGGCGCCGTCGGGCAGCGGCGGGTCATTGAGCAGGCCGGTGTAGGCGCGAATGTTGGTGCCGCCGACCAGGCCGCGCACCAGCGTAAAGACGCTGCTGGTGCGCAGCCAGTGCGCGTCTTTGCTGGTCACATCGACCAGGATGCGGGCCTTGCCGTCTTCGGCCAGTTCGATGCGCCGCACCCGGCCAATCGGAAAACCCGAAAACGTCAGGTCCATGCCGACCACCACGCCCTCGGAGTCGTCGGCCATCAGCACCAGCCGCTGGGTGGCGTCAAATGCGCCGCGCGCGTACAGCACGAACAGCGCCGACCCGACCACCAGCAGCAGCATGAAGACCAGCAGCAGCACGGCCTTGAACTCCAGGTGAGCCACCCGCTCGGACGTGGGAGCCGGAGCGGGTGCCGCGTCTAGCGCCGGAATGTCAGGTGCGGGAGGATCTTGGGGTGGGCTCATGGGCGGTTGGATGAAGGTCGGGGGGTGATGTTCAATGACTCAATAGTAGTTACCGACCAGCGAGGCCATTTCTATCAGCAAGATCACGGCAAACATGCGCACCAGCCCGCGCATTTCGGCGCTGGTGCGGGTGCTGGTTTCGGCCATGCCGTACAGGGCCGAGGCCATCGGAATCAAGGACACGGCCAAGCTGAAAAAAATGGTTTTCAGCAGAAAAATCAGGCTGACCGCCGGGTTGAAGACCTGGCCAAAAAGGCGGGTGTAGGCCGCCAGGCCCGACAGCCGGAAACCATACACCGCCAGGTAGGCCACCACCAGCGCCACCACGCAGCTCAACGCGGCCAGCGTGATGGTCGAGAAAATGCCCGACGCCACGCGCGGCAGCACCTCGCGGCTGACCGGATCGATGCCGCGCCGGCGCAGCGCCTCCAGGTCGCCCCGGGCCTGCAGCTCGGCCAGTTCGGCGCCATCGGGAATGGTGCAGCGCAGGGCCACAAACAGCGCGGCGGTCAGCGGAATCAATTCAAGCACCAGCACCCGGATCACGACCTGCAGCGCGTACTGCGACAGGCCGTAACTGAGCGCGGTGGTGGTGACGATGCGGGTCAGCACCAGGCTGATCAGCGCGCACAGCACGGTAAAGCCCATCAAAATCGGTGCGGTATTGAGGTAAATGTGGCGCGCCAGCACCTTGCGGTTGTCACGGCTGTAGCTGGACGGCGACAGCGTCAGCACCAGAATGATCGCCCCCAGGTGCACCAGCCGCCACCAGGCCGTCAGCCAGCGCTGCACCGTGCGGTTGGCCCCGGTGAGCCAGTGCTGCAATGGTGGCATGGGAGTCATGGCCGCATGATAACTGGGGGCATGGGCAATGCTTGTAGGATAAGGTTTGTTTCAAAATTGACCCCTTTTCACTGAACCCCGACCTCCTCCTGACACCATGGCCCTGCACACCTGGACTGCTTACCTGATCGCCTCGCTGCTGATTGCCATTTCTCCCGGCTCGGGCGCGATTCTGGCCATGAGCCACGGCCTGAGCTACGGCGTCAGGCGCACGCAGGCCACCATTGCCGGGCTGCAGGCCGGTTTGCTGATCATCCTGGTGGTGGCGGGCGCCGGCGTCGGCTCGCTGCTGGTGGCGTCTGAGCTGGCCTTCAGCATCGTCAAGACGCTGGGCGCCGCCTACCTGATTTACCTGGGCTGGTCGCAGTGGCGCTCGACGGGAGCCATGCTGCCCAAGGGGGTGGGCGCCCCGGCCAGCGGCGCGGCGCTGCCGTCGACCCGCAAGCGCTGGTTTACCGGCCTCCTGACCAATATGACCAACCCCAAGGGCATTCTGTTCATGGTGGCGGTGCTGCCGCAGTTCATCAACCCGGCCCGCCCGCTGTGGCTGCAGCTGCTGGTGATTGCGGTCACCACGGTGGCGGTGGACACGGTGGTGATGCACGGCTATGCCTTTGCCGCCAGCCGGCTGCAGGCGCTGTTTGGCAATGCCCAGGCCCTGAAGCTGCAAAACCGGCTGTTCGGCGGCCTGCTGATGGCCGTGGGCGCCGGCCTGTTTTTTGTCAAGCGCGGCCAGGAGGCGGCGCCGTAGTTTTTACACGCTATCAAAACGATAGCTGCTGGCACCCTAAAACATTGGGCTACAGGCATAAATCATGCTCAAACCGGCCTTTTTTCACTGCTCACGCCCATGACCTCCTCCGCCTGGCTCCTGTTCATCACCATTTCGCTGGTCACCGCCTTCAGCCCCGGGCCGGGTATTTTGCTGGCCATCTCCAACGCGGTAGCTTGGGGCCCGCGCAAAACACTGTGCAGCACCGCCGGCAATGTGCTGGGCGTATTTGCCGTGTCGGGCGCGGCGATGGCGGGCCTGGGGACCTTGCTGCACACCTCAGCCTGGCTGTTCGCGCTGCTCAAGACCGCCGGCGCGCTGTACCTGGTTTACCTCGGCTACCGTCAATGGACCAGCCAGAGCTCGATGTTCAACCAGCCTTTGTCCAGCAACGTGCAAGCCGAAAAAAGCAAGACCGCCATGTTCCGCCAGGGCCTGCTGGTGGCGCTGACCAACCCGAAAAGCATTCTGTTCTTCACCGCGCTGTTTCCCCAGTTCATCCAGCCCGGGGCACCGATGCTGCCGCAATTCCTGGCGCTGACCAGCACCTTTGCCGCCTGCGTGCTGACATCTCACTTCGCCTACGTGCTGCTGGCCAGGCACACCCACCGCTGGTTTGGCACCGCGCAACGGGCGCGCCTGTTCAACCGCGTCTGCGGCGGCGCGTTTGGCCTGCTGGGTTTAGGCCTGCTACGCCTGAAGAGCCCAGGCGCCGCCTGACCATGGCGGCGCCGCGCAACGCCACGGGCGACACGTTTTTTGCCTGGGACGGCGATGTGCTGGTGCTCAACATCCTGGGCAAGCCGGCCGCCAGCCGCGACGCGATTGGCAAGCCCAAGGGCACGCAGCTCAAAATCAGCGTCACCGCCGCCCCGAAAAACGGCAAGGCCACCGACCACATGGTGCGCTTTCTGGCGCCCTTGTTTGGCGTGGCGGTAGCCGATATCGAGGTGGTGTTTGGGCAAGAAAGCGTGCACAAGCAACTGCGCATCAAAGCGCCGAAGAAGCTGCCTGCGGTGTTCACCAGCGTCTGACCCGGAACTTTGCGCCCTGCCAGCCGCTCCCACCCGGCATACTCTGGCCCCACCATGCTGCACCGTTTCCTCACCGCTCTGCTTTTAATAGCTGCCTACGCTCTGCCCATAAGCGCGAGCGCCCAAAAAACTATAAATTCCGTTGTCACCACGCCGCAGGTGCGCGCCGAGCTGCTCGCGCATGCGCCGCAGGGCGTGGTGCCCGGCCAGCCGGTGTGGGTGGGGCTGCAAATCGTCCACCAGCCCGAATGGCATACCTACTGGAAGAACTCCGGCG
>NZ_JANOAL010000218.1:0-7769 GCF_031411155.1 Polaromonas sp.
CTCTGGCTTGGCTGGCTGGGCCGCTGGTTCGCTGACCTTGTCCCGCACCGGCTCCGCCGCCGGGGGTGGCACGTACTCGCTGTGCTCGGCCTGGCGCTCCAGCACCTCCGCGCCCGTAGCCGCCAACGCGGCATCAAACACGATGCGCGGCTCGAGCGCCAGGCGTGGATTTGCGGTGCGCTGCATTTTGGGGAGGCTAGGACGTTTTTTCATTTTTCAAACTACCGGTAATTGAGGCTGGGCGGGGCAAGCGCCATCGACACAGTTGGGTACGCGAACAAAGCCACTCTGGATACGGGCCAACAAGAGGGGCGGGTCGGTGTGCCGCCGAGTATTGGCAAAGACACTGACGGGAGACTTAAGCACCATCAACCCGGGCGCCTGGTTGGGCGGCGAAGCGAGCACGCCGCCCCTGCCGGCCCCCACCAACGCCAGAAGCCTCCGGTCGATGCGCGCGGGTGCAGAGCGAAACGTTGATGTAACGATTAGTTACGTTCATTTGATTCCTCGGACGCTAGCTCACGTCCCGCAAAAAAAAGAGGCCGGGCCACTGACAAAAAACTCAGACGGATTGACTTATAGCGGGATTCTCCCAGAAGCCCCGATTTTTGGGGGATTTCGAGCCAAGTAATTCGTGTTTTCGTTAGTTTGTTCTCTGTTGAACTTCGAACGTTGCAGGTTCACAACCCCCCTGGAAATGGTTTCAAATTGTCACACTCATGGCTGGCCGGCTGGCAATGCGCGGTACTTGCCTGCGGCATCGCCCAAGCGACATGAGAACTTTATTCTTAAATTGAACTGGGGCGGGCGGCAACATTCAGCCCGTCTTAAAGCCCAAAATGCAAGGAAAATCTGCGTGCCAGCGAACTGCCCGGGCTCCGTCTGAGTCGTAGCCCAGAAATTTAATGCTATCTATTTAGTAGCAAACTATGCATTTAATACCTGGGCTAGCGGCGTTTTTACCCAAAATTCCGGCGCCAAGGCCGCCCCCGCTGGTGCGCCGCCCTCGTTGTGCGGATCCTCCCGGACCGGCTGGCCCATCATCCATGCCCGCCACGATGAAGGCCATGGCGGCTACCCTGACGCTCCATGGCTTGCACCCAACCGTGTCGGTGGGGTGGCAGCAACGAAAACGGGACAAACCGGTCACGGTCGAACGGCCCCGTTTCGCCCGGCAAGAAATATGCATTCAGGGCGGCCCGCCGCACTCGATGACGAAACGCAGCTGCAAACGGCTCAGCGCCCACCCGCCTGGCCAGGCACCGCCCCCCCGGTTCCTGGGGCATGTAGGAAGCCCCAAGCCGCCTCTCGCGGCCCCGTCTGACGCCCGCCCGATGCGGGCGCGGGCACACTGGTGGGTCCGGCGCCGCGGCCCCGCCTTCCCCCGTTCCGCCCTTTTGAAACACCCGTCATGACCGCAACAATCGCTTCCGTGCACTGGGAAGGCCAAGGCAAAAAAGGCCAGGGCCAGATCAGTACCGAAACCAGGGCCCTGAAAGCCTACCCCTATGGCTTTGGCAGCCGCTTTGAAGACGACCGCAACGGCACCAACCCCGAGGAGTTGCTGGGCGCTGCCCATGCGGCCTGCTTCACCATGGCCTTTTCCTTTGCCTGCGACAAGGCCGGCTTTGCCACCACCGCGCTGGACACCCACGCCCAGGTGCGCCTGGTCACGCAGGGCGACGGTTTTTTGATTGACCGGATTGCGCTGACGCTGGACGCCAGCGTGCCCGGCATGGACGAGGCGACCTTCCAGCAGATCGCCGAGGGGGCCAAGAAGGCCTGCCCGCTGTCCAAGGCCCTGGCCAGCGTTCCGGAAATCACGCTGGCGGCGACCCTGCGCGCCTGAAACCGGCAAGGAGCCCGCCCGTGAAAACCAATTTCAGCTTTGAAGTCCAGTACCTGGCCCAGTCCGGCGCGCCCCAGGCCGAGCGCGACGCGCTGATGCAGGGTCTGGGGCCGTCGCTGCAGGCGCTGCTGGCCAGGGACGACCCCGGCGCCACGGTGCGGGTCAGCAGCAGCCACAAGGGCAGCGACAACAAGATCGTGGAACTCAGCACCCGCTTGCAGGACGCGCAGATCGCCGCCCTGCTGCAGGCTTTTTCCGGCCAGCACGGCGTGGCCGTGACGGCGCTCGAATAGCCGGACACTCAGGCCTGCCACACCGCATAGCCGGCTTCGCGCAGGCCGATGCCCAGCTCCACCTCCATGTCGCGCGCGCCCTCGTAGGGCATGGGGTTGTACATCGCGTACAGCTGCGGCAGCAGGCGCAGGCCAAAGTCGCGCACAAAGCGGTTAGCCTGAATGCCGGCCTTGTGCTTGTCAAAGCGCAGGTCCGGGTCCAGCCCGGTCATGCCGACGTAAACCAGCGGCTTGCCGGGCAGGTGGTCCGGGTTGGCGCGGCGAAAGCGCGCCACGTTCCAGACCTCGGGCGCCAGTTCCACCACATAGACGCTGTAGTGGTGGGCGCGCGGCGGCCGGCTCATGGCCGCGCCCCGGGCCGCGTGGCGTGCGCCGCGCCCACCCGCGCAGCGTCACGCAGGCACCTTGTTGCTATTAAAACAATAGCTGTTCGCGCCCGTAGAATATGGACCAGCATCCTTTTATTGCCCCTTTTCGCGCCTTTTACCTCCAAAACCCCTCACCCCGCCCTTCAGGCCAGGTCAACCGGTACTTTCGCATGCAGTGGCCCAGCCTGACCGACCTGGCAAGCACCGATCTTCCGCCCGCCCCCGCGCTGGGCGGCGCGCCCGCCCGTCTGCCGTTCCTCAAGCCCTTTGTCTGCGATGACGGCAGCGCCAAATCGCTGCATTTCACCATGGCGGAGCTGCAAAGCCGCATGAGCAAGGCCAGCCCGTGGCAGCTGGAGGTGGACTACACCCGCACCATGATGGGTTTTTTGCTGCTGCGGCCGGCGCCGGCGCACATCGTCATGGTCGGCCTGGGCGGCGGCTCGCTGGCCAAGTTCTGCTACCGCCAGTTGCCCGGCTGCCGCATCACGGTGGTCGAGATCAACCCGCATGTCATCGCGCTGCGCCGCGACTTTGCCGTGCCCGACGATGACGCGCGCTTTCAGGTCACGCTGGGCGACGGCGCCGAGTTTGTCGCCGCGCAGGCCGGGCGCTGTGATGTGCTGCTGGTTGATGGCTTTGACCACGAGGGCCAGCCGGAGGCGCTGTGCTCGCCGCGCTTTTACGATGACTGCTTTGCCGCGCTGACGCAGGACGGCGTGCTGGCCGCGAACCTGCATTACGACGATGCCGACTACCCGCTGCGGGCCGCGCGGCTGGCGCGCAGCTTCAGCGGCAACGCGGTCGAGGTGCCGGCGCCCGAAAAAAGCAACTGCATCGTGTTTGCCTCGCGCGGCGCGCCGCTGTCGCCGCGCCGCATCAGCCTGCCCGCCAGCCTGGCCCGGCTGGATCGCGAGGCGCGCGGACGGCTCAGGGCCGAATTCGCCCGCGTCGCCTGGGCCCTGAAAGACCTTGACGACGATCTGGATTCGCCCGCCTGAATGCTACTAAATTAATAGCTTTCACCGCAAGTTGCACCTGGGCTGGCGGCCTTTTTTACCACTAAAACTGCGATGCGGACGGGGGTGCCGGGGCATCGCCCGAGCTCACCAGCAGGTGAATGAAATGCAGCTTGGCCACCACCTCGTGCGGCAGCACAAAGGGGTAAAAGTCGGGCTGGCCCATGCTGCGCGACATTTCATTGAGCAGGGTGGTGAGCCGGGTCCAGTCGTTCAAAAAGTCCAGAAAGCGCTGGGCCTCGGGGTGATCGGGCTGGTACAGCGCGTCCAGCGTGAAGGCGGTGAACTCCAGCTGCGCCCGGTCGGCCTGCAGGCCAAAGCTCTGGGCCGTATCGATGGTGTCGCGCATGTGCAGGTAGTGCGCCCAGCATTCGGCCCAGTCTTCCCACGGGTGGCTGCTGGCATAGGCACTGACGTAATGCAGCCACCACTGCGGGGGCGGCCCCTGCTCATAGTTTTGCTGCAGGCTGGCAGGGTAGTCACGGCTTTCGTCGCCAAACAGCGCCCGAAAACCGTCCATCCAGGGCGTGCCCTGCACCAGCCGGTCCCAGTAGTAATGCCCCACCTCGTGGCGAAAATGCCCCAGCAGGGTGCGGTAGGGCTCGCGCAGGGCCTTGCGCACGGCCTCGCGGTGGGCATCGTCGGCCTCGTCCACATTGAGGGTGATCAGCCCGGTGTGGTGGCCGGTCAGCACATGCGGGCCGCCGTTGGGCGAGCGCAGGAAGTCAAACATCAGGCCGCGCGCGCTGTCTTCGCTCATGCGCGACGCCACCGGCAGGCCGAGCAGAATCAGCGAGGACACCAAGCGGCGCTTGGCCAGCTCCAGCAGGCCCCACAGATAGCCGTTGTCCGGCTGGGCCGGGTCGGTCAGGTCGGGAATGGTGCGGTTGAGGCGACAGGCGCGGCACATGTCCAGCGGGTCCTGCAGCGCTATCAGCCAGTTGCAGGAGGCCGGCGTCGACAGGTTGAGGCAGCGCTTGTAAAACGGCTGGCCTTCGTCAGCCGGCACCGGCACCGGCTCGGCGTCGGCCGGCTCGGGTGCGGCCCCGGCTTGGGGCGCAGCCGGCGCCGACGCCGATTCCTGGCCGGGAATGTCCTGCAACTGCGGCGGGCTGGCGTCGTCAGGCGGCGGGCTGGCCGGCGCCCTTAATGCTTGCCAGGCCTGCCAGCTGCCCGGCTGCGGCCCCGGCATCAGCGGCAGCAACAGGCCTTTTTCGCAGTCGTAGCCCAGCGGCGTGCCGCAGGCCAGGCATTTGCTGTTGCGAAAAAAAACCGGCTGGCCGCACTGGCAGTGGTAATTGCGCCCGGCCAGCAGGGGCAGCGCCGACGGAGCCGGGTGGAAAGAAGTGGTGGAAGACAAGGACGGGCAATCGGAAAAAACGGGGCAAAAGCAGAAAACACACGAAGCACGACCCTGCAGTGTCCCACGCCGGGGCGGCGCCTGGCCGGCCGGTCTGGCGCATTGCGCTGTCAGCGTGGGCCGACAAAGGCTTTTATCATCAGCCCATCCGCAACTACCCGCAAGAGGACCCCATGCCCACTTACCATGTCGAAATGATGGAAGGCCGCACCATCGAGCAAAAGAAAAAGCTGGTCGAAGCCATTACCCGCGTCAGCGTTGAAATCCTGGGCGGCCAGCCCGATTCGGTGGATATTCTGATCACCGACATCAAGCGCGAGAACTGGGCCACCGGCGGCAAGCTCTGGTCCGAGCCGCGTGGCTAGACCCCCACGCTTGCCACTGCGTGTGCTGCGCTGCCCCCCGAGGGGCGTCGCCGGTTTGAGGCGGCTCGGCACCGGCTAAAGGTAGACTGCGGATATGTCGTCTTTGACCGCCGCCGATCCCGTCCGCTGCCCCCTGTGCGGCCAGCCGAATCGCTGCGCCATGGAGATCGAGCGCGGCACCGGCGTCAAGCAGCCGCCCTGCTGGTGCACGCAGGTGACATTCGGGCCGGCGACGCTAGACCGCATCCCGCCGCCGGCGCGTCGCCAGGCCTGCGTCTGCCGGGCCTGCGCCCGGGAACCTGCGCCGTGAGCCAGAACGCCACCCTGGCTTCTCTGCGCGAGCGTTACGGCGAACGCTACCGCTGGCTGCTGCTGCTGTCGGTGATGATTGGCACCATGGCCTCCATCATGTCGTCGACCATCGTCAATGTGGCGATTCCCGACATGAGCCAACATTTCACCTTGGGCCAGGAGCGCGCCCAGTGGGTCAGCTCGGGCTTCATGGTGGCGATGACGGTATCGATGCTGACCACGCCCTGGCTGCTGGCGCGCTATGGCTACCGCCGCACCTACGTGGGCACCATGCTGCTGCTGATGGCCGGCGGCCTGGTCGGCGGGCTCGCCAACAGTTTTGGCCTGGTGCTGGGCGCGCGCGTGGCCGAAGGGCTGGCGGCCGGCATTGTGCAGCCGATTCCGGCCATCATCATCATGCGCGCCTTCGGGCCGCACGAGCAGGGCCGGGCCAGCGGCCTGTTTGGCATGGGCGTGGTGCTGGCGCCGGCGCTGGGGCCCAGCATTGGCGGCGTGCTGGTCGACCTGTTTGGCTGGCGCTCGATTTTCTTCATGGTGGTGCCGCTGTGCCTGCTGTCGCTTTGGATGGCCTGGCGCTATGTGCCGGTCACCGCGCCCGGCGGCGTGGCGGCCGACCCCAAGGGCGCGATGATCGACTGGCGCGGCCTGCTGCTGGGCGCGGTCGGCACGCTGTGCCTGCTCAACGGCCTGGTCGAGCTGCATGGTGGCAGCGGCCTGCAGGCGGCGCTGCTGCTGGGCGGCGCGGCCCTGGCGCTGCTGGCGTTTCTGGCCTGGCAGCGCCGTCTGGCGGCGCGCGGCGGCGCGCCGCTGATGAACCTGGCGCTGTTTGACTACCGCCCGTTTGCCATGGGCAGCATCGTCGCCTTTATTTATGGCACGGCGCTGTTTGGCTCGACCTACCTGCTGCCGGTCTACATGCAGCTGGGCCTGAAGCTGTCGGCCTCGCATGTCGGCACCATCTTGCTGCCGGCCGGCCTGGTGCTGGCCGCCACCATCGCCGGGGTCGGGCGGCTGGCCGACAGGCAGCCGACCTGGCTGCTGGTCAGCATCGGCCTGGCCTTGCTGGCGCTGTCGTTCGCGCTGATGCTGACGGTGACGCTGGGCTCGGCGCTGTGGCTGCTGATGCTGTGGGCCACGCTGGGGCGCATCGGACTGGGCTTTATCCTGCCGTCGCTGAATCTGGGCTCACTGCGGCCGCTCCACGAAAGCCTGCTGTCGCAAGGCTCGAGCGCCATCAACTTCCTGCGCATGCTGGGCGGCGCGATTGGCGTCAGCCTGTGCGGCATCGTGCTCGAATGGCGGCTCGCGGCCCATGGCGATTCGCTGGCCAACCCGGCCAGCAGCCCGGCCCGGCTGGCGGCCTTCAATGAAGCCTTCATGATGCTGGCCGCGCTGTGCGCGCTGGCGCTGGTGGCGGCCTGGCAGCTGCGCGAGCCGGCGCGCCAACCCCAACTTTCCGAGGCGGACTGACCATGTGCCAGCTGCTGGGCATGAACTGCAACACGCCGACCGACGTGACCTTCAGCTTTCGCGGCTTTGCCCAGCGCGGTGGCCACACCGACCAGCATGCCGATGGCTGGGGCATTGCGTTTTTTGAGGGCGAAGGCGGCGCCGGCCAGCCTGAAAGCGACAAGGGCCTGCGCCATTTTGTCGACCACCAGCCGGCCTGCACCTCGCCGGTGGCCGAGCTGATTGCGCGCTACCCGATCAAGAGCCGCAACGTCATCTCGCACATCCGCAAGGCCACCCAGGGCCGCGTGGCGCTGGAAAACTGCCACCCGTTTGTGCGCGAGCTGTGGGGCCGCTACTGGGTGTTTGCCCACAATGGCGACCTGAAAGACTTTGCGCCACGCCTGCACGGCAGCTTCAGGCCGGTCGGCAGCACCGACAGCGAACGCGCGTTTTGCTGGATCATGCAGGAGCTGGCCAAGTCCCATGCCGGCGTGCCCAGCGTGCAGGAGCTGAGCATCACGCTGCGCGAGCTGGCGGCCCAGATCGCCCGCCACGGCACCTTCAACTGCCTGCTCAGCAACGGCCAGGCGCTGTGGGCCCATGCCTCGTCAAAACCCGATTCGCAGATTTTGTATTACGTGGAGCGCAAGCACCCGTTTGCCCACGCCACCCTGAGCGACGAGGAAGTAAGCGTCAATTTTGCCGAGCACACCAGCCCGAACGACCGGGTCGCCGTGGTGGTCACCGCGCC
>NZ_JANOAL010000219.1:0-7636 GCF_031411155.1 Polaromonas sp.
CGAAGCCTTTGGCCCGCAGGCGGTCTGGGCTTTCCGGCCGACGCGCGAGGGCAACACCGTGGTGCTGGCCCAGCGCGAGCCGACGCGGCCGGACCGGACCGAGTTGCTGCTGCGCGCCGGCACCGTTGAATCGCGCTGGGATCTGCCTGCCAAAAAATGGTTGCGGCTTTTCAAGCCGGTGGTTTAGCCCCGGCGGCGATGCGGTACAGTGCCTTGCATGAGCGCAGTCATGCCCCCCTCCCGCCCGACCTCCCCGCCTCAGCCCCGCGGGCCGCAGCCCTCAAAGCCGCCGCTGGGCCCGCTGGACTGGCGCAAGCTGGTTGAGTGGCTCAGCGAAGACGGCGTCATCAGCCGCGCCGAGGCCGAGCGCACCATTGCCCGCTGCTCGCAGGTGCAAAGCGCGCAGCATCCGCTGATCCGGCTGGCCAGCGTCGGCATGACGCGCGTGGCCGACGGCAAGCCGCTCGATATCGAAACCATTGCCCAGTGGCTGGCCGGCCGTGCCGGCCTGGTCTATTTGAGAATTGACCCGCTCAAGGTCGATGTGGGCAAGGTGGCCGACACCATGTCGGCCATGTACGCCGAGCGCCACAAGGTGCTGCCGGTGCAGGTCACGCCGCAGGAGGTGGTGATTGCCACCTCAGAGCCCTTCGTCACCGATTGGGTGTCGGAGGTCGAGCGCCAGGCCAAGCGCAGCGTGCGGCTGGTGGTGGCGAATCCGCTCGAAATTTCCAAATACACGGCCGAGTTTTTCGCGCTGGCCAAATCGGTCAGGGCGGCGCTCAAAACCGGCGGTAATTCCGGTTCGGCCAGTTTTGAGCAACTGGTGGAACTGAACAAGAGCAACAAGCAGCTCGATGCCAACGACCAGGGCGTGGTGCAGGTGGTGGACTGGCTCTGGCAATACGCGTTTGACCAGCGCGCCAGCGACATCCACCTGGAGCCGCGGCGTGAGCAGGGCGTGATCCGCTTTCGCATCGACGGCGTGCTGCATCCGGTCTACCAGTTGCCCATGGGCGTGCACAACGCCATGACGGCGCGCATCAAACTGCTGGGCCGCATGGATGTGGTCGAAAAGCGTCGCCCGCAAGACGGCCGCATCAAGACCCGCAATCCGCGCGGGGATGAAATTGAAATGCGTCTGTCGACCCTGCCGACGGCGTTTGGCGAGAAAATGGTCATGCGCATTTTTGACCCCGACACCACGGTCAAAGACCTCGATGCGCTGGGTTTTTCACAGCATGATGCCGACCGCTGGGAGCAACTGGTCAAGCGGCCCCATGGCATTGTGCTGGTGACCGGGCCCACCGGCTCGGGCAAGACCACCACGCTGTATTCCACGCTCAAGCGCATTGCCACCGAAGCGGTCAACGTCAGCACGATTGAAGACCCGATCGAGATGATCGAGCCGGCGTTCAACCAGACCCAGGTTCAACCACATCTGGATTTTGATTTCCCCGAAGGGTTGCGCGCCCTGATGCGGCAGGACCCCGACATCATCATGGTGGGCGAAATCCGCGACCTGGCCACCGCCGAAATGGCGGTGCAGGCAGCTCTGACCGGGCACCTGGTGTTCAGTACCCTGCACACCAACGATGCGCCGTCGGCCGTCTCGCGCCTGATGGAACTCGGTGTGCCGTCCTACCTGATCAATGCCACCTTGCTGGGCGTGCTGGCGCAGCGGCTGGTGCGCACCCTGTGCAGCCATTGCCGAGAGCGCGACGAGACGGCCTCGCGCGAGACCCTGGCCGATCTGGTCAAGCCCTGGCAAATCAGCGGCGGCTACCGGCCCTACAAACCCGTGGGCTGCGTGGACTGCCGCATGACCGGTTTCCGGGGGCGCATGGGCCTGTACGAGCTGCTCACGGTGACCGAAGGCTTCAAGGAAAAGGTTTCCAGAGAGCCCAATATTGACGCGCTGAGGCGTCAGGCCGTGACCGACGGCATGCGGCCGCTGAGGCTGGCGGGCGCCCTGAAAGTGGCCGAAGGCCTGACAACGATTGAAGAAATCCTGGCGTCCACCCCGCCCTTGTCCTGAAGCGCTGCAACGGGCAGGAAGCCGCCGCGATCTGCACAAAGCTGACCCTTCCCGCCGCGCCGGGCCGCATAGGTGAAAGCCACATGCTCCGCCCGGCCGACTGAATGCACAATCCCCTTATTCATTCTTTTCATAGAGGAGACAAACCGTGAATATCAAGAGTCAAAAAGACTTCTTTTCCGGTCTCATGTTCATGGGCGTCGGTGTGGCGTTTGCATGGGGTGCAACCACCTATAACGTGGGCGAAGGCGCCCGCATGGGCCCTGGCTATTTCCCGCTCATGCTGGGAATTTTGATGGCCATTTTGGGCGTTGCCATTACCTTCAAAGCCCTTGTGGTTGAAGCAGAGGGGGGTGACAAAATCGGGAAATGGGCTTTCAAGCCGCTGTTTTTCATCATTCTGGCCAACCTGACCTTCGGCGTGCTTCTCGCGGGGCTACCCAGCATCAAACTGCCCGCCATGGGCATGATTGTCGCCATCTATGCCTTGACCTTCATTGCCAGCATGGCTGAGGCGGGCTGGAAATTCAAGAACACTTTCATACTTGCCACCGTGTTGGCCATCGGAAGCTACCTCGCTTTTGTTGTTTTGCTCAAGCTGCAATTCCCGGTTTGGCCAGCCTTCATCACGGGCTAAGGAAGAAAAAAATGGATCTGATTTCAAATCTTTCGCTGGGTTTTGGTGTCGCGTTCACGCCCATCAACCTTGTTTACGCATTTGTCGGTTGCCTGCTGGGCACGCTGATTGGTGTGTTGCCGGGCATCGGCCCGGTGGCCACCATCGCCATGCTGCTGCCGGCCACTTATGCGCTGCCGCCCGTATCGGCGCTGATCATGCTGGCCGGTATTTATTACGGCGCGCAGTATGGCGGCTCTACCACCGCCATTTTGGTGAACCTGCCGGGTGAGTCGTCCTCGGTCGTCACCTGTATCGATGGCTACCAGATGGCGCGCAAAGGGCGAGCGGGGCCGGCATTGGCCGCTGCGGGCCTCGGTTCGTTCTTTGCCGGTTGCGTCGGTACGCTGATTCTGGCGGCTTTTGCCCCTCCGTTGACCGAACTGGCCTTCAAATTTGGCCCGGCCGAGTACTTTGCCCTGATGGTGCTGGGCCTGATTGGCGCTGTGGTGCTGGCCTCAGGCTCGCTGCTCAAGGCCATTGCCATGATTGTGCTGGGGCTGCTGCTGGGTCTGGTCGGCACCGACGTGAACTCGGGTGTGGCACGCTTTAGTTTCGACATTCCCGAATTGACCGACGGCATCGGCTTTGTGGTGATCGCCATGGGGGTATTCGGCTATGGCGAGATCATCAGCAACCTGGCGCAACCGGAGCATGAGCGCGAGGTGTTCACGGCCAAGGTGACCGGCCTGCTCCCTACCAAACAGGATTTCAAGGACATGACGCCTGCCGTGCTGCGCGGTACCTTCCTCGGCTCTGCGCTCGGCATCTTGCCCGGTGGCGGCGCCTTGCTGGCCGCCTTTGCAGCGTATGCACTCGAAAAGAAAATGAAGATGAAGCCGGGCGAAGTTCCTTTTGGACAGGGCAACATCCGCGGTGTGGCCGGACCTGAATCGGCCAACAACGCCGGTGCCCAGACTTCCTTCATTCCCTTGCTGACGCTGGGTATTCCCCCGAATGCCGTGATGGCCCTGATGGTGGGTGCCATGACGATCCACAACATTCAGCCGGGCCCACAGGTGATGACCAGCAACCCGGAGCTGTTCTGGGGGCTGATTGCGTCCATGTGGATTGGCAATGCGATGCTGATCATTCTTAACCTGCCGCTGATCGGCATGTGGATCAAGCTGCTGACCGTGCCTTACCGCTATCTGTTCCCGGCCATTGTGTTGTTCTGCGCGATTGGTGTTTACTCAACCAACAACAACACATTTGACATCTGGACCGTGGGGGCTTTTGGTGTCATCGGGTATGGCTTCGTCAAACTCGGTTGTGAGCCGGCTCCCTTGCTGCTCGGCTTCATTCTGGGCCCCATGATGGAAGAAAATTTGCGTCGGGCGCTGTTGTTGTCGCGTGGTGACTGGAGTGTTTTTGTCACCCGTCCGTTGTCTGCCGGCCTGCTGGCAGCGGGTTTGCTGCTGCTGGTTATTGTTCTTCTCCCATCGGTCAAGCACAAGCGGGAAGAGGCCTTCGTCGAAGACTGAAACAGCTTGCACGGACGCAGAATGCGGCACCTTCGGGTGCCGTTTTTTTTCACACTGCCAAAATAGGGGTTGTCTAGAAATCAGGTCCAACAATTGGCATGTCATTAAATTCCCAAATTCAGCAGCACCCCAGCCGTGTGGCGCTTCACAACGAGATTCACGCCCGCCCGCCCGAGGCCATGGAGTCGCCGCTGGCGATTTCGCATGTGGTGATGGTGTGCGACGCCAGCCAGCGCGAGGCCAGTCGCGCGCATGTGGCGGCCCTGCTGCGTAACCATCATTTGCCGCAACCCGATGCGCAGTCGATTCATATCCGCATGGACGTGGGGCTGTTTCGCATCCGCTGGGAGCTGCACACCGAGTTTGTCAGCTACACCTTCACCCGGCCGCTGGAGGCTGACGCCCTGGACCGGTTGGCGCGTGACCAAAACCCGCTGGTGGCCAGCGACGTGGTGCCGCAAGACTGGCTGGCCCGGTTGCCGGGCGAGTGCCTGAGCAGCATGCACCTGTGGGTGCTGCCGCAGCCGGCGGCGGGCGCGCATCTGCTGGTCAAACACCTGCTGCATGAGGACACGCTGGTGGGCTCCGACGTGGTCGACGGGCAGGGCGAGGTGTTCACCGATTTTGCGATTCATGCCGATGGCTTTTCGCGCATGGTGCTGCTGGCCGCCCATGGGGCGAGCGGGCGCGGCGGCGGCATGACGCCCAGGCGCCTGGGCCGGCTGGTGCAGCAGCTTCTGGAAATTGAAAGCTACCGCATGGCCGCCCTCATGGGCCTGCCCGCCGCGCGCGAGGCCTACAACGCGCTGGCCACCGCCGAGCGCGAACTGGCCGAACTGGCGCAGGCGATACGCGTGACCTCGCGCGAGGCGGAGGCGCAGCTGCTGGACCGGCTGACCACGCTGGCGGGCCAGGTCGAAAGCCAGCACGCGGCCACGCACTCGCGGTTTTCGGCCAGCGCGGCGTATTTTGAGCTGGTCGACAAGCGCATTCACGACATTGACGAGTCGCGCGTGGACGGCCTGCAAACCATTGGCGAATTCATGGAGCGCCGCCTGACCCCCGCGCGCAGCACCTGCGAATGGGCCACGCGCCGGCAGGATGCCCTGTCGCAACGCGTCTCGCGCATGAGCAACCTGCTGCGCACGCGGGTTGAGATCGAGCAGCAGCAAAGCAGCCAGGCGCTGCTGGCCACCATGAACCACCGCCAGGACCTGCAGCTCAAGCTGCAGTCCACGGTCGAGGGCCTGTCGGTCGCCGCCATCACCTACTACATCGTTGGGCTGGTGGCTTACCTGGCCAAGGGTCTGCAGAAAGTCGGCTGGCCCTACAGCGCGGAAAGTAGCGCGGCGCTGGCGATTCCCTGCGTGGCGCTGGGGGTCTGGTGGTCACTGCGCAGGCTGCACCAACGCATTGCGGCGGGCTGAGGCGTGGCCACCGCATGGCGGTCATCAACGACTCGTACCAGGACTTTGGCGCCGGCCAGTTCATCTGGCGCGCTGGCGACCCGAAAGTGGAAGGCTATGTGGCCGCCAGCGATGCGCGTCGCGACGGGCAGGCCGTGGACTTCTGACAAAACGCATCTTGAGCCATAATTCTGAACAAAATATGCCTCTAGCCCAGACAGAACATGCGCAGACAGCTCCTAAAAACATAGCGTCCGGCTTGCTGCTGGCCACCTTCGGGGCGATTGCCTTCAGTGGCAAGGCGATCATCGTCAAGCTGGCTTACCGCTACGGGGTGGACGCGGTCACGCTGATCATGTACCGCATGCTGTTTGCGTTGCCGATTTTTGCCGTCATGGCCTGGTGGGCCAGCCGGGGCAAGGCCGCGCTCTCGCGCCAGGACTGGCTGGGGGTGCTCTGGCTCGGCTTGACCGGTTACTACCTGGCCAGCTTTCTGGACTTTGCCGGTCTGGCCTACATCAGCGCCTCGCTGGAGCGGCTGATTCTGTACCTCAACCCCACGCTGGTGTTGCTGCTGGGGCTGGTGCTGTACCAGCGGCGCATCAGCCTGCGGCAGATGGCCGGCATGGGCCTGAGCTACAGCGGCGTGGTGCTGGTGTTTGGCCACGAGATCACCTTGCAGGGCGCGGATGCGGCGCTCGGCGCGCTGCTGGTGTTTTTGAGCGCCGTCAGCTATGCCATTTACCTGGTGTACAGCGGCGAACTGGTCAGGCGCCTCGGCTCATTGCGGCTGGTGGGCCTGGCGACCACGGTGGCGTGTCTGCTGTGTCTGCTGCAGTTCGTGCTGCTGCGCCCGCTCAGTGCTGCGGCGGTGGCCCCCGAAGTCATCTGGCTGTCGGTGTTGAATGCCACCCTGTGCACGGCCGTGCCGGTGCTGATGGTGATGATGGCCATCGAGCGCATCGGCGCGGGCCTGGCCGCGCAAACCGGCATGGTGGGGCCCATGTCCACTATCCTGATGAGCGTGCTGATTCTGGGCGAGCCGTTTACCGCCTGGGTGGCGGCCGGCACGGTGCTGGTGATTGCCGGGATTTTTGTGTTTACACGGGCTGGTAAGTTATAGCCATTACGCTTTCGCAATAACTTTGTCGTCAGGGAGCTTTTATGGATTTAGGTATTGCCGGTAAATGGGCGCTTGTCTGCGGTGCCAGCAAGGGCTTGGGTTTTGGCTGCGCGCAGGCGCTGGTGCACGAAGGCGTGAACGTGCTCATCGTCGCCCGCGGCGCTGAGGCGTTGGAAACAGCTGCTAGCAAATTAATAGCTGAAAGCACTCGTCACGAAAGCTCCAGCGTGCAGTTTGTTGCCGCGGACATCACCACGGATGCAGGCCGGGCCGCCGTGTTTGCGGTGCGCAAGGACTTTGACATTGTGGTCACCAACGCCGGTGGCCCGCCGCCCGGCGACTTTCGCGACTGGGATCGCGATGCCTGGATCAAGGCGGTCGATGCCAACATGCTGACGCCGATTGCGCTGATCAAGGCCACGGTCGACGGCATGGCGGCGCGCGGCTTTGGCCGCATCGTCAACATCACCTCCAGCGCGGTCAAGTCACCGATCGACATCCTGGGCCTGAGCAACGGCGCGCGCAGCGGCCTGACCGGCTTTGTTGCAGGCGTGGCGCGCAGCAAGCTCGCCGCGCAGGGCGTGACCATCAACAACCTGCTGCCCGGCTCCTTTGACACCGACCGCCTGCGCGGCAACCTGAGCGGCACCGCGCAGAAAACCGGCCAGCCCCTGGAGGCGGTGATGGACGCGCGCCGCAAAGGCATTCCGGCCCAGCGCTTCGGCAACCCGCAGGAGTTTGGCGCGATCTGCGCCTTTTTGTGCAGCACGCAGGCCGGCTACATGACCGGGCAGAACGTGCTGGCCGATGGCGGGGCCTTTCCGGGGACTTTTTGAGGTCTGTCGCTACCGCCGCGACGACACCACGATCCCGCCCACAATCAGCAAAAACGCCAGCGCATGGTAGAGA
>NZ_JANOAL010000220.1:0-3409 GCF_031411155.1 Polaromonas sp.
GAAAACGCCAGCAAGCTGGTGCAGCGCGACAAGGTCGATGTGCTGGTCGGCACCGTGCACTCGGGCGTGCAGATGGGCATCCAGAAAGTCGCGCGCGACAGCGGCGTGCTGAGCCTGATTCCGAATGCCGGCGTGCATGCCGCCACGCGCGGCCTGTGCGCGCCGAATGTGTTTCGCACCTCCTTCAGCAACTCGCAGCCGACACGCGCGCTGGGCCAGGCCATGGTCGCCAAGGGCCACAAAAAAGCCGTCTGGATCACCTGGAAATACGCCGCTGGTGACGAAGCCTTCGAGGGCTTCAAGGAAAGCTACACCGCGGCGGGCGGCACCATCGTCAAGGAGCTGGGCCTGCCCTTCCCCAACGTCGAGTTCCAGGCCCTGCTGACCGAAATCGCCGCGCTCAAGCCCGATGCCGTGGCCTGCTTTTTTGCTGGTGGCGGCGCGGCCAAGTTCATCCGCGACTACGCCGCCGCCGGCCTGAAAGACAAGATTCCACTGTATGGTTCGGGCTTTCTGACCGAAGGCGTGCTGGACGCCGCCGGCCCCGCTGCCGACGGCATCATCACCACCATGCACTACAGCGACTCGCTGGACACGCCGCGCAACAAGAAATTCCGCCTCGACTATGCCAAGGCCTACAAGGCCCAGCCTGATGTGTACGCGGTGCAGGGCTACGACACCGGCCTGCTGCTGGTGCAGGGCGCCAACGCCGTCAAGGGCGACCTGGCCAACAAGCCGGCGCTGTACAAGGCCCTGGAAGGCGCCACCATCGACAGCCCGCGCGGCAAGTGGACCATGAGCAAGTCGCACAACCCGGTGCAGGACATTTACCTGCGCCGCGTTGAAAACAAGGAAAACAAGGTCATCGGCATTGCCGCCAAGGCGCTGGCCGATTCGGGCGCCGGCTGCAAAATGGGTTGAACGTGGCCCCCACGGTCGCTCACTGCGTGTAGCTCCCTGGCCCCCGAGGGGCCCGCGCGCCTGCGGCCCGGCGAAGCCGGTTCCGCGGCCCCGGCTGGGTTGAAGCGTTCCCGCGGTCGCTCACTGCGTATCGCGCCTCGTTCCGATTCTTTTTTTGAACACAACTGGTGCGGGGCGTGCTTGCCGTCTTGCAGCGATGCTATCTTCACCATCATGACGCTTACCACCTACCTCCTCTATGTCGCTGCCGTGGCCCAGCTGATCCTCACGCCGGGGCCGACCATGTTGATGTGCATGACCCATGCCCTGAACCATGGGCCGCGCAAGGCCATGACGTCCGTGTCCGGAAGTGTCAGCGCCGTGCTGTGCGTGATGCTGCTGTCCGCACTCGGGCTGGGCGCCCTGCTGGCGGCATCGGAGGCGGCCTTCACGGTAGCCAAGGTCATCGGTGCGGCTTACCTGATCTGGCTGGGTATCAAGACTTTCCGCAGCGAGGCCGCGGTGCTGCGGTCTGGTACAGGCGGTATCGAAACATCGCGCCGCTCATTTTTTTTGCGCGGTTTTCTGGTTGGCGCCAGCAACCCCAAGGCCGTGCTATTTTTTGCGGCCTTCTTTCCGCAGTTCCTGAACCCGACCGCACCCTTTGCGCCGCAGTTCGCCATCCTCGCCCTCACCTTCATGGCGTTTGAATTCACGGTGCTGACGTGCTGTGCGCTCGGCGTGTCGCGCATCGCGCCGCTGCTGCGTTCCAGCCGCACCGTGCGCTGGTTCAATCGCGTCTCGGGCGGCCTTTTCACGCTGATGGGCAGCCTGCTGCTGCTCACGCGCCGCCACGCCTGAGCCGGCGCAACCAGTGTTCACCCAATGGATCTAGCCAACTTCCTCATCCAGCTGCTCAACAGCGTGCAGTACGGCCTGCTGCTGTTCATGCTGGCCGCCGGCCTGACGCTGATCTTCGGCATCATGGGCGTGGTCAACCTGGCCCATGGCAGCTTTTACATGCTGGGCGCCTACCTGGCCTGGTCGCTCAGCGCGCAGCTGGGCAGCCTGGCATTGGCCATTATTTTGGGCGCCGTGCTCTCGGTGCTGTTTGGGCTGGCGCTCGAATGGCTGCTGTTTCGCCATTTTTACCAGCGCGACCACCTCGATCAGGTGCTGCTGACCTTTGGCCTGATCTACATCTTTGAAGAGCTGCGCTCGATTCTGTGGGGCGACGACGTGCACGGCGTGCCCATTCCCGAGCTGCTCGGCGCCTCCATCCCGCTGACCGACACGCTGTCCTACCCGGTCTACCGCCTGTTCATGTCGGGCGTCTGCCTGGCGCTGGCGCTGGGCCTGTACCTGCTGATCGCCAAGACCCGGCTCGGCATGAAGATACGCGCCGGCGCCTTCAACCGCGACATGGCCGAGTCGCTGGGCATCAACATCAAGCTGATCCACGCCGTGGTGTTCGCACTCGGCGTCGGGCTGGCGGCGGTGGCCGGCATGATCGCCGCGCCGATTGCCAGCGTCTACCCCAACATGGGCTCGCAGGTGCTGATCATGTGTTTTGTCGTGGTCGTGATAGGCGGCATCGGCTCGGTGCGCGGCGCGCTGATTGCGGCGCTGCTGGTCGGCCTGGTCGACACCTTTGGCAAGGTGCTGCTGCCCTCGGTGGCCGGCATGCTGGTCTACATGCTGATGGCCGGCGTTCTCCTCTGGAAGCCCGAAGGGCTCTTTAAACAATGAGCTCCGCAAAATCCAACCTCGAAATCCTGCCGCGCGGCGTGCAGGTGGCACTTAGCCTGGGCCTGGTCGCCCTCGTCGCCTTCCCTTTCGTGGGCACCGACTTCTACACCCAGATGGTGACCCGCATGATGATCATGGCGATTTTTGCCATGAGCCTGGACTTGCTGCAGGGTGTCACCGGCCTGGTCTCGCTGGGCCATGCCGCCTTCTTCGGCATCGCCGGCTACGCCCTGGCCTTCCTGACGCCGCAGGGCGAGGCTGTCAGCCTGTGGTGGACCTTGCCGCTGGCGGTGCTGGCCTCGGGTCTGGCGGCGCTGGTCATCGGCTTTTTTGTGGTGCGCACCCACGGCATCTACTTCATCATGGTCACCATGGCCTTTGCCCAGATGGTGTTCTACCTGTTCTTTGACAACAAAATCCTGGGCGGCTCCGACGGCCTGTACATCAACTTCAAGCCCGACATCGCGATCTTTGGCTGGGTGCCGCCTTTTTCCTGGTGGAATCTGGACAGCAAAGTCACGCTCTACTACTTCACCCTGGGCGCCATGCTGGCGGTCTATGCCTTTTTGCGCCGCCTGCTGTGGAGCCCGTTCGGCCGGGCGCTGGCCGGCATTCGCGTCAACGAGCACCGCATGCGCGCCCTGGGCTTTGGCAGCTTTGGCTACAAGCTCGCGGCCTTCACGCTGGCCGGCAGCCTGGCCGGGCTGGCGGGCTACCTGTGGGGTATGCAGACCGGCTACATCAACCCCGAGCTGATGGG
>NZ_JANOAL010000221.1:0-4713 GCF_031411155.1 Polaromonas sp.
CTTGAGCTGGCCCTGCACCTGCTGCAGCAATTGCGCGGCGGCCTGGGTCTTGCGCGAGGCCGGGTCGAAATACTTGAGCAGCCAGGCGTTGGCGCTGGCCAGGTCGGCGCGCACCGTGTCGGTCTGGCGCGACAGCAGGCCTAGGCGCGCATTGAGCAGCCGCAGCTTGAGGTTTTCGCGCAGGAAGAAGGATTGCTCGGGCGACAGCAGCGCGGCCTCGGGCTGCTCGATGCGGCTGACGCGCAGCAGCTTGCGCGCTTCATCGCGCAGGCTGTTCAGCGTGCGCTGCGACCAGGCGCTGAGCGTGAACTGGTCCAGCCCCAGCAGCGAGCCGAGGGACGCTGAGGCAACTGCCTGCGGCGCGGACGCGGTAGCGGCCGCTGCCGCGGGTGGGGCCGCCATGGCGCCGCCGGCCGACACGCTGGCGGCGGCGTTGGCCACCGGCAGCTCGTCGGCCAGGCGCGACAGCTCGTCGAGCTTGAGCAGCAGCACCGGCACGTCGGTCAGGCTGGCCGCCTTGATACGGTCGATGTCGCGAACCAGGGCGCGCTGCAGCGGGTTCAGGCGCGGCTGGGCGGCGCGCGACAGGCGCTGCTCGGCCGAGGTCAGCGCGGCCAGCAGCGGCTGCGCGCTGCCGGTCAGTTGCGCCTGCTGCTGCGCCAGGCGCAGCGCCGACTCGATATCGACCACCAGGTTTTCATCGCGCGAGCGCGACAGGCTTTGCATCAGCTCTTCAAGCTGGGTGCGCTGCAGGCTGACCTCGCTGATGCGGGTTTCCTGAATCGCCAGCCGCGCCGACAGCTCGCGCATGCCTTCCTGGGCCTCGCGCGCCAGCGTGCGGGCCTCGATCGCCTGGGCGCCGGAGTCGGTGCTGCGGCGCGCCAGTTCTTCCTGAATGCCGCCGAGCTTTTGCCACAGCAAGGCGCTGGCCAGCAGCGCAGCGGCGGCCAGCAACACGACCAGCCAGGCCCATTTGCGCGGCACCATGAAGGCATCGGACTGCAGCGGCGGCACGGGCGCGGGCACCAGCGCGCGCTCCAGCACGGGCGCGTCGTCGGGCGCGGGAATCGGGGGAGTGGGCTGGCCTTCGCTCATGGATGGCCTGATTCTATCGAGCCAAGCACGGCCCTGATGTCGGCCAGCGCCGGGCGTGACGCCGCAACAACACCCCAGCCGGCGGCGCGCAGCACGCCCGCAATACGCGGGTGCGTGGCCACGGCGCGGGCGCGGCGCCAATCAAGGCCTGACAAGGCGGGCTGGCCAAGCAGATTGGCCACCGCCTCCGAGCTGCTGAACAGCCAGATAGCGCCATCGACGCTGGCCGCCTTAGCGCGCCGCAGTTGCGCAGCAGTCAGCTGCGGTGCGCGGCGCTGGTAAACGACTACAAAATCGACTTCTGCGCCGGCCGCCTGCCACTGGCGGGCCAGCCAGTCGCGGCCGGACGAGCCGGCGCCGCCATCTTCAGCCACGGTCTGGCCGCGCACCACCAGCACGCGCCGGCCCTGCCAGTCACGCTGGCCAATGACTTGCCACAGCGCTTCCGAATCAAACTGGCTGGCCTCGGGCGGCGGCGCATCGATGTGCGCGGCCGGCACGCCCACCGCCCGCAGCGCGGCCACAGTGCCGGGGCCGGGCGCCAGCAGACGCAGCGTGGGCGGCAGTCTGTCGGGATCCATGTTTACTATCGAATTAATAGCTGACTGTGCAGTTTCTGATTGGGCCAGAGCCGTATTTGGCCGGAAAAAATGCTCTGCCGCGTTGGCGCTGACGAACATGCAGGCGCTGTAGCGCTCCAGCGTTTGCCAGGCCTGCTGCAGCGCCAGCACGTCGGCTGCTGCCGACGCCGGCGCGATCTCGATCAGTGGCAGGGCCTCGGCTTGAAGGCCGGCCTGCTGCAAGCGCCGCACCCAGTTCCGCGCATCGCTGGCGGGCCGGGTCACGATGACGCAGGCGGGAGTCACGCCAGGCCCGGCATCAGGCGGCGGGCGGGTTGCTGGCCCAGACCGCGCCGCCGGCGCGCAGCTGCCTGGCCACCGCCTGGCCCAGCGCCTCGGCCTCGGCAAAGCTGCGCACCTGGGCGCTTTGCTGCACCTGCACCAGCGGTGCCAGCGGCACGGCCGAGCCGGCCTCGGCACTGGCCGGGTCGCCCCAGGCGGCATTCAGCTGCATGCTGTCGCCGCCGCCCGGCGCGGCCTGGCCGGTTGAAAAGGCCGTGAAAGCCGCCAGCGGCATGGAGCAACTGCCGCCCATGGCGCGCGACACCGTGCGCTCGGCCGTCACCGCCAGCCAGGTCGGCTGGTGCGCCAGCGTGGCCAGCGCGGCCAGCAAATCGGCGCGCTCGGACCGAACCTCGATGCCCAGCGCGCCCTGCCCGGCGGCCGGCAGCATGTCGGCCGGTGCAAAGGTGCTGCGTATGCGCGCGTGGAGCCCCAGACGCTTGAGCCCGGCCGCCGCCAGCACGATGGCGTGGTACTGGCCTTCGTCGAGCTTGCGCAGGCGGGTGTCGAGGTTGCCGCGCAGCGGTTCAATTTTGAGGTCGGGCCGCAGCGCCTTGAGCAGCACCAGCCGGCGCAGGCTGGAGGTGCCGACGACGGCGCCAGTCGGCAGCTCGGCCAGCGCCGCGAACTGGTTGGAAACAAAGGCATCGCGCGGATCCTCGCGCTCCAGCACACAGGCCAGCGCAAAGCCTTCCGGCAAATCCATAGGCACGTCTTTCAGCGAATGCACCGCCAGGTCGGCCCGGCCTTCGCTGAGGGCGACTTCGAGCTCCTTGACGAACAGGCCCTTGCCGCCGACCTTGCTGAGCGAGCGGTCCAGAATCTGGTCGCCCTGAGTCGTCATGCCCAGCAGTTCCACCTGCCAGCCCAGGCGGGCTTCAAGCAGCGCCTTGACATGCTCGGCCTGCCACAGCGCCAGTCGGCTTTCGCGGGTGGCGATGACCACGGGTGGGTTCAAGGCGGAGGGGACGGTTTGAATCGCTGGGGACACTCGTAACCTGCTGGTAATCTTGGGGGGAAGTGAATGCTAGCATGGGCGACTCCAGAACAAGAGGGCAAAGATGGTCACTTCCGCGCGTGTCAAAAAGATCAGCTCCGTTGCCGGCGACAAGAGCCAGGGACGCAGCGCAGGGCCGCCCCAGGCAAGGCCGGCCCCCCCGGGGGGCAGCGAACCACACGCAGTGGGCGAACGTGGGGGCACACGAAGCCGGGATAATGAGCGTCCGCTGGTGGAAGACATCCGGCTGCTGGGCCGCATTCTGGGCGATGTGATTCGCGAGCAGGAGGGCGTGGCCGCCTACGAGCTGATCGAGCAGATCCGCAAGCTGTCGGTGGCTTTCCGGCGCGATGCCGATCAGGAAGCCGACAAGGCCCTCAAGAAGCTGCTCAAAGGCCTGTCGGGCGACCAGGCGGTCAGCGTGATACGCGCCTTCACCTACTTCAGCCATCTGGCGAATCTGGCCGAAGACCGCCACCACATTCGCCGCCGCGCCGTCCACGAGCGTGCCGGCGACACCCAGGAAGGCAGCATCGAAGTGGCGCTGGCCCGGCTGCGCTGGGCCGGTATCGCGCCCAAAACCATCGCGGACACGCTGGCGCACAGCTTTGTCTCGCCGGTGCTCACGGCCCACCCGACCGAGGTGCAGCGCAAAAGCATTCTGGATGCCGAGCGCGACATTGCCCAGCTGCTGACGGCGCGTGATGACACCAAGGCACTGGCGCGCGCCCTCAACGCCGCCAAGGACGCGCTGACGCCGCGCGAGCTGGCCGCCAACGAAGCGCAGCTGCGCGCCCGCGTCATGCAGCTGTGGCAAACCCGGCTGCTGCGCTTTTCCAAGCTCACCGTGGCCGACGAAATCGAAAACGCGCTGAGTTATTACGAAGCCACCTTTCTGCGCGAAATCCCCAAGATTTACGCCAACCTGGAACGCGAGCTGGGCAATCAGCCGGTGCACAGCTTTTTGCGCATGGGCCAGTGGATAGGCGGCGACCGCGATGGCAACCCCAACGTCAGCGCCGAGACGCTGAACTACGCGCTGCGCCGGCAGGCCGACGTGGCGCTGCGCCACTACCTGACCGAGGTGCATTTTCTGGGCAGCGAGCTGTCGCAGTCGGCCATGCTGGTCGATGTCAGCGCCGACATGCGCCAGCTGGCCGAAAGCTCGCCCGACACCAACGAGCACCGCAAGGACGAGCCCTACCGCCGCGCCCTGACCGGCGTTTACGCCAGGCTGGCCGCCACGCTGAAAGAACTGACCGGCGGCGAGGCCGCGCGCCATGCCGTGGCGCCGCAAAACGCCTATGCCCGGTCCGAAGAATTTCTGGCCGACCTGCGCACCATTGCCGCGTCGCTCAAGGCCCACCACGGCGAGGCGCTGGTGGCCCAGCGCCTGCATCCGCTGATCCGGGCCGTCGAAGTATTTGGCTTTCACCTGGCCACGGTCGATTTGCGGCAAAGCTCGGACAAGCACGAAGAGGTGGTGGCCGAGTTGCTGGCGGTGGCGCGCATCGAAGCGCAGTACGCCCGCCTGGACGAAGCCGCCAAACGCGTGCTGCTGATGCGCCTGCTCAATGACGCCCGGCCGTTGCGGGTGGTCGGCGCCACTTATTCAGCCCACGCGCGGGGCGAGCTGGCGATTTTTGAGGCGGCCCGCACGGCGCGCGCGCGTTTTGGCAAGGAAGCGATACGCCACTACATCATCAGCCACACCGAAAC
>NZ_JANOAL010000222.1:0-4896 GCF_031411155.1 Polaromonas sp.
AGCACGCGCATGGAGCGCTCCACCTCGATGGTGAAGTCCACGTGGCCCGGGGTGTCGATAATGTTGATGCGGTGCTCAGGCAGGGACGAATCCATGCCCTTCCAGAAGCAGGTGGTGGCAGCAGAGGTGATCGTGATGCCACGCTCCTGCTCCTGCTCCATCCAGTCCATGGTGGCAGCGCCGTCGTGCACTTCACCAATTTTGTGGTTCACGCCGGTATAAAAGAGAATCCGCTCGGTGGTCGTGGTTTTGCCGGCATCAATGTGCGCGGAAATACCAATGTTGCGGTAGTTTTGAATCGGGGTAGCGCGGGACATAAATTACTTTCAGTTCGGGATTTCGAACAAAGGCTTGTTGCCAAAACACTTTCCATGTTTTCTTAGCGCGTCTGCCGACTGGGCGTTTTAGCGCACAGTCGGCAGAATGGCTATCGGAAAATTTAAAGCGCGGTATTGGAACCAGGGCTCAAAGCCTTAGAAACGGAAGTGGCTGAACGCCTTGTTGGCTTCGGCCATGCGGTGAACTTCGTCACGCTTTTTCATGGCGCCGCCACGGCCTTCGGTGGCTTCCATCAGTTCATTGGCCAGACGCAGGGACATGGATTTTTCACCGCGCTTTTTGGCGGCCTCTTTCAGCCAGCGCATGGCCAGGGCCATGCGACGGACCGGACGCACTTCAACCGGCACCTGGTAGTTGGCACCGCCAACGCGGCGGGACTTCACCTCAACCATGGGCTTGATGTTGCCGATGGCCATGTGGAAAGCCTCGAGCGGGTCTTTGCCGGGGTTCTTTTTCTCGATTTGCTCCAGAGCGCCATAAATGATGCGCTCTGCGACGGCTTTTTTGCCGCCTTGCATGATCACGTTCATGAATTTGGCGAGATCGACATCACCAAATTTGGGATCAGGAAGAATTTCACGTTTAGGGACTTCGCGACGACGTGGCATTTTTTCACCTCTTTGCTTCAGTTGGCATCTTCTTCAGACACCTCGAAAACCATTTTGGCTTTCACTTACTCGACCCGGTATTGGGTCACTACGCTGCATCACCGCGCCATGCGGCAAACAGCACCTTGTGTTTTGGTCAACCAGCGGCTTATTTGGCTTTTGGCTTTTTCGCACCGTACTTGGAGCGCGACTGCTTGCGGTCTTTCACGCCTTGCAGGTCGAGCGAGCCACGAACGATGTGGTAACGCACACCGGGCAAGTCCTTGACACGACCGCCACGAACCAGCACGACGCTGTGTTCCTGCAGGTTGTGGCCTTCGCCGCCGATGTAGGAAATGATTTCAAATCCGTTGGTCAGGCGCACTTTGGCAACCTTACGCAGCGCGGAATTGGGCTTTTTAGGCGTCGTGGTGTACACACGGGTGCACACACCGCGGCGCTGCGGAGAATTTTCCATCGCAGGGCTCTTGGACTTGATCTTTTCGACCTCGCGCCCCTGACGGACTAACTGATTGATGGTTGGCATTGGAAAAACGTCCCTAAACGTTTGGAAAACGATATGAAATACACGAAAACTTCCCCGCACCAAAAGCGGAAAAGCCTTCTAGTATAAACCGGATAGCAAAAAGGCTCAAGTGGGGCGCGGCAACGGCGCCCTGCGATCCGCCCCACGCGCCTCGCCCGGCTTACTTGATCCAGAGTCGGATCGCATCCCAGGCGCGGCCCAGAATGCCCGCTTCTTCAACCGTTTCCAGCGCCACCAGCGGCACCTCGGCGAACGGCGCGGGGTTGTCACCGAGCATGACCTTGAGCGAGCCCAGCGACTGGCCCTTCACAAACGGGGCGACCAGCGGATCGGGGCGGGCGACCTGGGTTTTGACCCTGGGAGCGCTGCCGGCGGCCACGGCCACCACAATCGCCTCGGGCCGGCCCAGCTTGACGGTGTTGGCCTTGCCCTTCCAGACCGCCGGGGTCAGCACCGGCTGGCCGGCGTCGAACAGCTTGACCGCCTCGAACGCGGTATAGCCCCAGTTCAGGAGTTTTTGCGACTCATTGGCGCGCGCGCTGTCGCTGGTGGTGCCCAGCACAATCGACAGCAGGCGGCGGCTGCCGGGCGCGCCGGCCGCCCCCAGATTGGGAAAGTCGCGCTTGGCGGTGGCGATCAGGCAGTAGCCGGCGGCATCGGTGTGGCCGGTTTTCAGGCCGTCCACGGTCGGGTCGCGAAACAACAGCGTGTTGCGGTTGTTGTCGTTGGCGGCGGGCGTGCCGGGGTAACGGTATTTCTTGATGGCCGAATAGCCGATGTAGTCGGGGAAGTCATTCATCAGGCGGGTCGCCAGAATGCTCAGGTCGCGCGCCGTGGTGGTATGGCCCGGCACGGTCAGGCCTTCCGGGTTTTTGTACACGGTCGACTTCATGCCCAGCGCCTTGGCCTGCTCGTTCATCAGCTGGACAAAGTGCTCGACCGTGCCGCCCACGCCCTCGGCCAGCGCCATGGTGGCGTCGTTGCCCGACTGCACCACCATGCCCTTGATCAGGTCTTCCACCGGCACCTGCATTTTCGGGTCGATGAACATGCGCGAGCCCGGCATTTTCCAGGCCTTCTCGCTCACGCCAAAGGTCTGCTTGAGGTTGATTTTTTTGGATTTGAGCGCGTCAAACACCAGGTATTCGGTCATCAGCTTGGTCAGCGACGCCGGCTCCACCGGCGAATCGATGTCCTTGGCGGCCAGGATCTGGTTGGCGGTGATGTCCAGCAGCAGGTAGGAGCGCGCGGCAATTTCGGGCACCTGTGGGCCTTGAGGCGCCTGGGGAGCCTGAACCTGGGCTTGCGCCTGGGGCGCCTGGGCATTGGCCAGCGGAAAGGCCATGGAAAACGTCAGAAACAGGGTGGCAGCGAGGCCGCGCAGGCCGCCAGGGGCCTTCAAAGTGCATTGCATGTCGGGGAAATCTGTAAGGGAAGGAAAAGAAAGAAAGGATGCCGCAGGGTTCAAAAGAATCAAACCGAGGGCGAAGAAAGGTGGCGAATCACCAGATTTTTCAGCAGCGGCAATTGTCCATGAAAGAAATGGCCGCCCCCGGGGACAACCGTAACAGGAAGTGCCTGCGGGCGCGCCCAGTCCAGCACGGCGGGCAGCAGCACCGTGTCGTCCAGCTCGCCGTGCACCACCAGGGTGTTGAGGTGCGCGGCCGCGGCAATCGGCGCCGCCGGGGCGCGGCTGACGCTGGTGCCGACCAGCACGAGCTTTTCGATCCGGCGGCTGGCGTGCAGGCGTTCAAAGGCGTGCGTGGTGACAAATGCGCCAAACGAAAAACCGGCCAGCGCCAGCGGCGCGCCCGACGCCTCGGGCGCGGCGTGCTGCACCACCGCCAGCAAGTCTTCCAGCTCGCCCCGGCCTTCGTCGTGGCTGCCGGCGCTGCCGCCCACCCCGCGAAAGTTGAAACGCACCGCAGTCCAGCCGCACTGAATGAAGGCGCGCGCCAGCGTCTGCACCACCTTGTTGTCCAGCGTGCCGCCAAACAGCGGGTGCGGATGGGCAATCACGGCCACACCGCGCGAGGCGCCCGGCGGGGTGTCGATCGCGATGTCGAGCGCACCGGCCGGGCCCTGGATGCTGGATTTCTGGGTTTGGGAGTTCACCGAAGGGTATTTTCTAAAAAGTTTTGCTATAAAAATAATAGCTTCATTGGCACGTTTTGTTTGGGCTAGAGGCCAATTTGGCTGGTAAAACGGCCTGCGCCTGCCTTACCGGCCCAGATGCGGCGGCGTCAGCAGGCGCTCCACCACTTTGCCGTTTTTAAGGTGCGACTCGACAATCTCGTCAATGTCGCTGGCGTCCACATAGCTGTACCAGACCGCCTCCGGGTAGACCACCGCCACCGGGCCGGCGGCGCAGCGGTCCAGGCAACCGGCCTTGTTGACCCGCACCCGGCCCGGCCCGGCCAGCCCGGCGGCCTTGACCTGCGACTTGCAGCGGTCAAAAGCCTCCTGGGCGCGGTGGTTGGCGCAGCAGTCTTCGCCGCCGCTGCGCTGGTTCAGGCAAAAGACAATATGCCGCTCGTAATACGAGTCGGCCATTGGCACGGCCTCGGCAGCAGGCGCCGCGGGGCGGGAAGGGGATAAGGTCATGGCGCAATTTTACGGTTGCGGCGGCGCCACCGGCGGCTCCCGGCTCGACAGCCGCAGCAGCACGTACAGCAAGGCGGCATAGGGCCAGAGCCAGCCCAGCCACTGCACCACGCCATGAAAACGGATGAAGCGCCCCTGCTCCCAGGTCTGCAGGGTCTGGGCAAAGTAGGGGTCGGCCGGCGCCTGATTCAGCAGACCGAGCTGGATCGCCAGCGCCAGCAGGGTCAGCGCCGCCGCCGCCCGCCGCGGCAGCGCCAGAAAGATCAGCGCCAGCACCGCGCCCAGCCCCAGGCCCACCTGCACCGGCAAATCCAGCCAGGCCCAGGCATGCGCGGGCCCGTAGCTAAGGGCCGCCGACAGGCCCGACGCGGCCACGCCCGCCAGCAGCATCGTCACCGCAAACGCCGCCCGCTGCCACAGCGTGCGAATCACGCAGTAACCGAGCAGGCACGGAATCAGCGCGCCCAGCGCCACGCACAGCAGCTCGGCAATCGGCACCAGCGGCTGCAGTTCCACCTCGCGCACCGGCATCCATTCGAGAAACGGGGTATCGGTCAGGGCATCGGCCAGCGCCGATTCCAGCCGCTCAAACACCTGCCCCAGCCCCAGCGGCACCGCCGCCGGAAACAGCAAGGCCAGCGGCCACAGCAGCAGCACCACCAGCGCGCCGCGTGCATCGTCGGCAAACCAGCGCGCCCGGAACCGGCCCCAGCGATCCACCACACCGGTTTTCTCCAGCGCCCAGGCGCAACAGCCGCCCAGCCAGGCGCCCAGCGTATTGAGCGCCAGATCGACATTGGACGGAAAGCGCGCCGGCAG
>NZ_JANOAL010000223.1:0-1870 GCF_031411155.1 Polaromonas sp.
CGCAGGCCGGCTACATGACCGGGCAGAACGTGCTGGCCGATGGCGGGGCCTTTCCGGGGACTTTTTGAGGTCTGTCGCTACCGCCGCGACGACACCACGATCCCGCCCACAATCAGCAAAAACGCCAGCGCATGGTAGAGATGCGGCAATTCGCCCAAGAAGGCCGCTGACAGAAGGGCCGCAAACAGCGGGGTGAGGTTGGAGAAAAAACCCGCCACGGCGGGCCCCACGCGCTGCACGCCGACGCCCCAGCAGCGGTAGGCAATCACGGCGGGGCCGACGGCCACATACGCCAGAGCGGCGGCCAGTGGCCAGCCCCAGCCGATGTGGACGTCTAGCAGCGCCCATTCGGCGCCCGCAAACAGGCCCGACCAGCCCAGGCCAAAGACGATTTGCGCCATCAGGAAGGCGGCCCAGTCGTTGCGGATGTCGGGCGGCTCCCTGGGCTGCGACAGCAGCCAACTGTAAAACGCCCAGGCCAGGGTGGCCAGCAGCACGTAGACATCGCCGGGCACCAGCCGCACCTGCGCCAGCAGCGCCCAGTCGCCGCGGGACAGCACCAGCAGCACGCCGGCAATCGACATCAGCGCACCGGCCACCTGCATGCGGGAGACGCGCTGGCCAAAAAACAGCGCACCCACGGCCAGCATCCACACCGGCACACTGGCTGCCACCAGCGTGACGTTGAGTGGCGTGGAGGTTTTCAGGGCCAGGTACTGCAGCGCGTTATAGCAGCCCACGCCGAGCAGGCCCAGCAGGGTAAAGCGCCGCCAGTGCGGCCACAGGGCGCTGCCGGGCCGCAGCAGGCGATGGGCCAGTGGCAGCAGGATCAAAAAGGCCAGCGCCCAACGCAGAAAATTCAGCGTCATGGGCGGCACCAGCGTGTTGACGAGTCGGCCCACCACCGCGTTGCCGGCCCAGAGCAGAGGGGGAACCACCAGCATCAGGGCGGTGGCAGGGGTCAGGCGTTGCGTCATGGCTGCGACTTTATCAAGCCCGTTGCGATTCGCGTTGCGCGCGCCGGTTCAGCCCTCAAAAAAGCGGCCCATTTTGATTCGTGGCACGATGGCAGCCATTTTGTTGATTTTTGAACCATTCCAACCTGCAAGGACCTCAGCATGGCATCCATCACCTCCAAAGCCGTTCGCATTGACCAGCACGGCGGACCCGAAGAGCTCAAACTCGTCGACGTCGCGGTCGGCGAGCCCGGCCCCGGTGAAATCCGCATCCGGCACAAGGCCGTGGGGCTGAACTACATCGATGTCTACCAGCGCGCCGGCCTGTATGCGCTGCCCATGCCGCTGCAGCTGGGCATGGAGGCCTCGGGCATTGTTGAAGCCGTGGGCGAGGGCGTGACCCATCTGCAGGTTGGCGACCGCGCGGCCTACGCCAGTCAGCCGCCTGGCAGCTACTGCGAAGTGCGCGTGATGCCGGCCAAATGTGTCTGCAAGCTGCCCGACGCGATTTCGTTTGAGACCGGCGCAGCCATGATGCTCAAGGGCCTGACGGTTCAGTACCTGTTGCGCCGCACCCAGCCGCAGGGCGGGCTGCAGGCCGGCGACTTTGTGCTGTTTCATGCGGCGGCTGGGGGCGTGGGCCTGATCGCCTGCCAGTGGGCCAGGGCCATGGGCCTGCAGCTGATTGGCACTGCGGGCTCCGACGAAAAATGCGCTCTGGCCAAGGCCCAGGGCGCGGCCCATGTCATCAACTACGCGACCGAAGATTTCGTCGCCCGGGTGAAGGAAATTACGGGTGGCAAGGGGGTGAAGGTGGTCTACGACTCGGTCGGCAAGGACACCTTCCTCAAATCGCTGGATTGCCTGCGTCCTTTTGGCCTGATCGCCAACTTCGGCAATGCATCGGGCAAGGT
>NZ_JANOAL010000224.1:0-7770 GCF_031411155.1 Polaromonas sp.
TAGTGCCACTATCGGAATGCCTGGGGTAGAGTGCAGTCTTCCATAACGGGGGAAGACATCCATGGCGAAAAAAGCGCCGCGCCGCACCGCAGAACGCATCCTGGAAGTCACGCTGGAGTTGTTCAACCGGTTTGGTGAACCCAATGTGTCGACCACACTCATTTCGGCCGAACTGAATATCAGTCCCGGCAACCTGTATTACCACTACCCGGCCAAAGACGAGCTGATCAACTCGCTGTTTGACCGCTACGAACGCGCACTGAACGAACTGCTGAACGCCAGCGACGGCGTGCGCGACGTGGAAGACGCCTGGTTTTACATGCACACGCTGTTCGAGCTGATCTGGCAATACCGCTTTTTATACCGCGACCTGAATGACCTGCTGAGCAAAAACCGCCGGCTCGAAACCCACTTCCAGTGGGTGCTCAAAAACAAGACCCGCTCGGTCAAGGCCCTGCTGGACGGCATGAGCCGCGCCGGCGCCATGTCGATCGACTCGCGCGAGGTGGAGGCTACCGCCACCAGCATGGTGGTGGTGCTGACCTACTGGCTCAGCTTTGAATACGTGCGCGACCCGCGCAACGCGCTGGAGCCCGAAAACGCCCAGGCCGCCCTGCTGCGCGGTGCGCACCATGTGCTCAATTTGCTGATTCCCTACCTGGAGCAAGGCCAGCGCGCCCATTTGCAGGCGCTGGTCGGCGCCTACAGCACCCCCGCCTGAAGCCGACTTCCCCTCACGCCCGCCCACTACACTATTTATCAAGGAGACCACACAATGGCCAAATGGACCGCTTTTCCCCACGCGGGCGACTATGGGCTTGATGCCGCCAGCCTGAAAAAGAGCTGGGCCCGCCTGCACCAGGGCGACTGCGAGCCCCTGCCCAAAGACGCGGCGGTGCTGCAGGCCTGGCTGTTGTTTCACAACGGCGAGTTTCAAAAGGCCGCCGAAGCCGGCATCAAGGCTGGCGGCGACGGCATCACGGTCGCCAACAAGGCCACCAGCATTTACGCCAACTACCTTGAAACCAAAGAGAAAACCAAGCTCGAGCTGTTCATGGAGGTCGCCCAGCGCGCCGAAGCGCAGCAGGCCCAGGACCCGAAAAACGCCAACGCCTGGTACTGGCAGGCCTACGCCTTGGGCCGCTACAGCCAGGGCATCAGCGTCGCCAAGGCGCTGGCGCAGGGCCTGGGCAGCAAGGTCAAGCAGGCGCTGGAGCAGTCCATCAAGCTCAGTCCCAAGCACGCCGACGCCCACATCGCGCTGGCCTCGTTTCATGCCGAGGTGATCGACAAGGTCGGCTCGCTGATCGGCGGCATGACCTACGGCGCCAAAAAAGACACCGGCCTGTCGCTCTACAAGGAAGCGCTGAGCCTGAACCCCGGCTCCGCCATCGCCATGATCGAGTACGCCAACGGCATGGTCATGCTCGAAGGCGACAAAAAGATGAAAGAAGCCACCAAGCTCTACGAGCAGGCGGCCGCCAGCAAGGCACTCGATGCGATGGAACGGCTGGATGTGGAGATGGCGAAGGCTGAGCTGGAGGATTGAGGGCGGATTTTCAGGCGGGCGGGGCTTCGGCAAACGCTATTGTTTTTATAGCTTATTGCGCCCGTTCTGCTTGGGCTAAAGGCAGATTTGACCATTTCCTTGCTCTGCTTTCGCCTAGCTGTCGGGGCTCAGTTGGCAGGCCTCGTGCTTTCACCACCAGACCGGGGGTAGCCCGGCGGCTAGTAACTTTTCTTTGCCTCGCCCGCCGGGGTGAGACCCGGCCTGGTCGTGAAGGACACCGCCGCTAAAACAGAGACGACTTCGACCCTTCGACAGGTTCAGGACAGGCCAAGCTCAGTCCGACCGGCCTCGGATCATGCTATAAATTCAATAGCTTGCTGCACACGTTCCGTATGGGCTAGCGGCCGATTTGACCCTTGTTTTCGCTGCAGGCAGCCGTTCATCGCCCTGCGACGCCCTCAAACCTGACCGACCCCTCTTTCCACGGCTGGCCGCGGTACCACGCATGCCGGGCCAGCCGCAGCATGGGCTTGTCGCCTGCCGTGTCGCCATAGGCATATAGCTCCACGCCGGCGAACGAGGCCAGGCCAAAACGCTGGGCCAGCCAGGCCTGCAAACGCAAAACCTTTTCCTCGCCATGGCAGTTCAGCATGCGCATGGAGCCGGTCAGGCGGTCGCCTTCCACTTCCATCCCGGTGCAAATCAAGGCATCAAAACCCAACTCTTGCGCCACGCGCGCCAGGTAGATGTCGGGCGAGGCGCTGACCAGGACGCAGCAATGGCCGGCCTGCTGGTGCCAGGCCAGCCGCGCCATGGCCCAGGGCCGCAACTGGCCGGGAAAATCCTTGGCCAGCCACTGCGCGGCCCAGTCCTGCATCTCGGCGGTGGTTCTGCCCGTCAGCGTGGCCCGCATCAAGCGGGCCTTGGCGACGTGGTTGGGCAGCAGGCGCAGTGCATAGCCCGTCAGCCAGGGTGAGCAGCGCAACAGGGCCAGCAGAAACCTGGGCCAGCCCAAGCCGCGTATCAAAAACGGCACAAAGGTGTCGCGCCGGGTCAGGGTGCCGTCAAAGTCGAAGGCGGCAATCACGGGGGCTGGCGCCGGCCCGGCTACCTCGGGCATCGTACCTGGCCGCAGTAGCGCTCGCAAAACGGGCAGCCGGTCATCGGCAGCACCGACGGGATGTTGTAAAAGCGCTGGAAGATGGTGCCCAGCACCCCCTCGCGGTAGGCCGGGTACTTGAAGCCCGTGCCCTCCACCGCATAAAACGGCACGCCGTTTTGGCTGAAGCTCAGCACCCTGACCGACTCGAAATAGGGCGCAAACTCCTGCAGCTGCGGGGGCTCGAACGTGAGCACGCGTATGGTTTTGCCGTTGTACAGCGAAAAATCGACCAGCATGTCGTCTTGCCGGGCGTGGAATTTGCCGACACCAAACACCGGCACGTACTGGCGCAGCTCAAAGCCGTAAATCGACGCCGGGGTGTAGGCCTCGGCCATCAGCACCACGCCGGGGCGGCTGACCTGTTTGACGATGTCGGCGGTCTTGTAGCTGCGGATGATTTGCGGGTAGAGCCTGGTGCTCTTCCAGCTGTCCAGCGTCGTCATGTACAGGCCGGCCAGCACCAGCACATGCAGGCCGGCAAACAGCGCCATGCCTTTGGCGCAGGCCCTGAGCTTGTCAGCCGGCAGGGCAAAGGCCAGATAAGCAAAGCCGAAGGCATAAAACGACAGCACCCAGTGCAGACCAATCACTTTCTTGAACGACAGCAGGGCAAAAAACAGCAGCGGCACCGCCACCAGGCAGGCCAGCAGGCGCTGGCCGGGTGCGCTGGCGGCCAGCGCCTTGCGCTGCCGCAAGGCCAGCCACAGCGCCGGCGGCGTGATCAGGTAGGCCATCATGCCGACATACATCAGCGGCTTGCGCAGCTCGAACGACGCGCCCTCGTTGCGGTTGTACAGGTTGAACATGATGTTCGACCAGCCGTGCGACAGGTTGTAGGCGATATTGATGGCCGGGCCGGGCAGCGCGCACAGCACCAGCAGGGCAAAACCGGCCAGCCGCTGGCGCCGGTACAGCGCAAAGTACACCAGGTAGCTAAAGCCCAGCACCACCGAGAAATACTTGGACAGGAACGCGCAGCCCAGAAACAGGCCCGAGAGGGCATAAAGCCCATAGGCGGCGCGGTCCAGCGGCTCGCGGCGCTCGGCGCGCAGCAGGGCCGCCACCGACAGTGCCGACCAGAAAATCAGCGGCGTGTCGGTGGTGATCAAGACATTGAGCCAGTTCAGCGGCGCCAGCCAGAAAAACAGCACGGCCCAGGCGGCACGCACCTTGTCAACCGGCTTGAGCGCCCACCACAGCGCCGCGCCCAGCGCCAGCGGCAGCAGCACCACCGGCAGCCGAATGGACCAGACCGTGTCGCCCAGCGTGGCCCGCATCAGCGCAATCAGCCAGCCCACCATGGGCGGGTGGTCGGAGTAGCCCCAGTCGGGGTAAACACCCCACCAGTAAAACAGCGCCTCGTCACCGGTAATTGGAAACGTGGCGGCGATCCAGCCGCGCAGCAGCAGCGACGCCAGCCCCACCCCCAGCAGCCAGCGGGTCAGCACGGTCGTGTCGTCAGCTTCGGTTGGGTCGTGGTGGGGTGTCATGAAAGGCTGATATCCTTGCGAAACGCCGCACTATAAAGCAAGGCCAGCATGCCCAGGCTGACCGCCAGCCACAGGGTCAGCAGCCGCACCAGCACGGTAATGGTCAGGGCCTGGGCCGGCGTGGCGCTGTGCGCGACCAGCAAACCGGCCAGCACGGCTTCGGTGCCCCCCAGCCCGGCCGGCAGGGCCGACAAGGCGCCGGCCACCATGGCCACGGCATAAAAGCCGGTCGCCGTCTGCAGCGCCATCGGCACGCCAAAGTCGCGGCAGATCAGCCACACCGCCAGCCCCTGCGCGGCCCAGGCCGCCAGCGTCAGGGCAAACCACAACAGCGGCCGCAGCGCCAGGCAGTGCCAGGCCTCGCGCAGCCAGGCCAGCCGGGTGATCAGTGCCGCGCGGTATCGGAGCAGCGCGCCCAGCGCTATCGCCAGCACCAGCCCGCCCAAGGCCAGCAGCCCCAGCAGCAGGCCGGGCACCAGTTGCACGGCATCATGCGTCAGGCCCCACCACACGGCGGGCAGGCACAGCAGCAGCAGGCACAGCAAATCGGCCAGCCGCTCGGCGCCAAAAATCGCCAGGCTTTGCACCGTGCCCAGCGGCTGCCGCGCCAGCATCAGGCCGCGCACCGCCTCGCCCAGGTTGCCGGGCGTGGGCGTGAAGGCATAGCCCGCCAGGTACAGGCGCAGGCCCTGCAGCGGGCCAAAATGCCGGCCGTAGTGCGCCATCCAGAGCCGCCAGCGCAGGCCGCGCAGGCCGTAGTTGAGCAGGCACAGGGCCGCCGCCTGCAGGCCGGTCCACGATGCGAGGCGGGCCAACGAAGCCCAGGGGCTGTCGCCCCACAGCAGCAGCGCGGCGGCATAGCCGGTGGCGACCAGGCCCAGCACCAGCAGCAGCCGCTTGACCGGCAAACGGCTTGCCGCCACCGGTTTGGCCTCGGGCATCACAAACGCCGGCTCAAAAAGATGGCCAGCCAGGCGGCACCGGCCGCCAGAATCCAGGGGTCGCGCAGCAGGTCGCGCGCCACGTCTTCGCCGCGGCCCCGGTGCACCTGGTAGGTGTAGCGCAGCATCGCAAAAATCACGACGGGCACGGTGTACAGCAGGCGCTCGCCGTGCTGCAACTGGGCCTCGGGGCTGGTGGCAAACAGGCTGTAGGTCATCAGGGTGGCGGTCATGGCCACGGCCATGAAGGTGTCGAGCAGCGCGGCGGGGTAATGCGCCAGCACGGCGCGCTGGCTGGCTTCGTCATGAAAACTCTCGGCCTTGCGTTTGGAAAAGCCCAGAAACAGCGCGACAAAAATCCCGGTCAGCAGCAGCCAGCGCGAAGGCGGAATGCCCACCGCCACGGTGCCCGCCAGCAGCCTGAGCATGAAGCCCGAGGCAATGATGGACACATCGACCACCGGCACCTGCTTGAGGCGCCAGGAATACGCCAGATTTTGCAAGCCATACAGCGCCAGCAACAGCAGCAGGCCGCGGTTATCGGCGGCCAGCAGCACCCCGCCAGCCAGCAGCAGCAGCGCCAGCAGCAGCGCCAGCGGCCCGGACACCGCGCCGCTGGCCAGCGGCCGGCGGCATTTGGTCGGGTGCAGCGCATCGCTGGCGCGGTCATGCCAGTCGTTGATGATGTAGACCAGGCTGGAGATGCAGCAAAACGCGGCAAAGGCATACAACACCCGCAGCGCCAGCGGCCCGTTTTGCCAGGACTGGCTGAACACCAGGCCGGCGAACACAAAGGCATTTTTTAGCCACTGGTGCGGCCGCATGAGGCGGATCAGGGCCAGCAGGGAAAACGGGGAGGAAGGCATCAGGGCGTGAAGGGAATGACGTTCAAGCATAACTGACCGGGCCGGCGCACATGGCCGCCGGATGCGCCAAAATGGGCACATGGCCACAGCCCCCCCTTCCTCTCCCGTCGCGGCGTCCGTGTCGCCGCACGCGTTGCAACTGATCCAGACCCTGGTGCAAATGAACACGGTCAGCCACCACTCCAACCTGGCGCTGATTCATTTTGTGCGGGACGAACTGAAAAAACTGGGCGTGGCCAGCCGCCTGACCAGCAACGCCGACAGAACCAAGGCCAACCTGTTCGCCACGCTGGGCGAGGGCAAACCGGCCGGCATCATCCTGTCGGGCCATACCGACACCGTACCCTGGGACGGCCAGGACTGGACGCTGGACCCGCTTTCCGCCACGATCAAGGACGGCCGGCTCTATGGCCGCGGCAGCTGCGACATGAAAGGTTTTATCGGCATGGCGCTGGCCCATGCCGGGGATTTTTTGCACGGCAGCGCGCCGTTTGCGGTGCACCTGGCGCTCAGTTACGACGAGGAAGTCGGCTGCCTGGGCGTGAAGGAGCTGATTGCCGACCTGAAGGACGCCGGCATCAAGCCGCTGGCCTGCATCGTCGGCGAGCCCACCAGCATGGTGCCGGCCACCGCGCACAAGGGCGTGTACCGCTACAAATGCTGCGTGCGCGGCAAGGAGGCGCACTCCTCGCTGACGCCGCAATCGGTCAACGCCATCGAGGTGGCGGCGCGGCTGATTGGCAAGCTGCGCGACATGGCCGAAGGTTTTGAAGCCAGCGAGCCGCGCCACGAGGGTTTTGACGTGCCCTTCAGCACCGCCAGCGTCGGCCAGTTCCATGGCGGCATTGCCGACAACGTGGTGCCGCGCGACGCCGAGTTTCGCTACGAATTCCGCAATTTGCCCTCCGCAGACGCGCTTTTGATGCAAAAAGAGGTGCTAGCCCAGGCAGAACGCCTGCTGCCAGCTATGAAAAAGATAGCGCCAGAAGCCCGCTTCAGTTTTGAAACGCTGTGCGAAGTGCCGGCCTTTCTGGGCTCGGCCAGCGATGCGGTGACGCAGCTGGCGCAGCGCTTGGCGGGCGCCGACCACACCACGCTGGTGGCCTTTGGCACCGAGGCCGGCCTGTTCAAAAGCGCCGGCATTCCAACCGTGGTGTGCGGCCCCGGCAGCATCAACCAGGCGCACCAGCCCGATGAATTCGTCAGCCTGGAGCAGCTGGCGCGCTGCGAGGCCTTCATGCGCGGGCTGATCGCCACCCGGCAGCTCGCCTGATTCGCAGCGCATTGACCTGGTCAATAGGCTTGCATTTTGCTTTCCCAAAAATTGACCGGTTTGGCCTCGCTCAGCTTGTCCTATAGAGTTACGCCATGAGCCCCACGCCCCCCATCACCGCTGCACCGACTACCCCGAAACCCGCCGCGCAGCAGACCCAGGTGCGCGGCGCCTGCCCGCATGACTGCCCCGACACCTGTTCGCTGCTGACGACCGTGGAAAACGGCGTGGCGATCAAGGTGCAGGGCAACCCCGAGCACCCGCAAACCGGCGGCGTGCTGTGCAACAAGGTGTCGCGCTACACCGAGCGCAGCTACCACCCGGAGCGCCTGCTGCAGCCGCAAAAGCGTGTCGGGCCCAAGGGCAGCGGCCAGTTCGAGCCCGTGAGCTGGGAGGCGGCACTGAGCGACATTGCCGCGCGCCTGAAAGCCATCGCCGCGCGCGACCCCGAGGCCATAGTCCCCTACAGCTACGCCGGCACCATGGGCCAGGTGCAGAGCGAAAGCATGGCCGGGCGCTTTTTCAACC
>NZ_JANOAL010000225.1:0-3171 GCF_031411155.1 Polaromonas sp.
GGCACGGCCTACAACAAAGGCGTGCTGCTCAGGCACCTGCTCGACGACCACGGCGCCGACCGCATTGGCGACCCGACGCAGGCGCACATGGTGGCCATAGACGCGCGCGCGCCGCTGTACGACGGCGGCATCTGCACGCGCATCGACTGCGTGTCGCTGGGCGTGGTGGTGAACCGCGAGGCCGAGCGCTTCTACGACGAAGGCGAGGACTTCTGGCCCAAACGCTACGCGATCTGGGGCCGCCTGGTGGCGCAGCAGCCGGGGCAAATCGGCTATTCGATCATCGACAGCAAGGCCATTGGCCGCTTCATGCCGCCCGTGTTCCCAGGCGTCAAGGCCGACAGCCTGCCCGAGCTGGCGCAAAAGCTCGGCCTGCCCGTGGACATCTTCATGCGCACGCTCAACGCCTACAACGCCGCCTGCCGCGTCGGCAACTTCGACCACACCGCGATGGACGACTGCCATACCGAAGGCATCACACCCGCCAAGACGCACTGGGCGCGCCCGATCGACACGGGCCCTTACTACGGCTACGCGCTCAAACCCGGCGTGACCTTCACGTATCTGGGCCTGCACACCGACGACACGGCCGCCGTGCGCTTTGGCGGCGTGCCCAGCGACAACCTGTTCGTCGCCGGCGAAATGATGGCTGGCAATGTGCTGGGCCAAGGCTACACCGCCGGCGTCGGCATGTCGATTGGAACGGCTTTTGGCCGCATTGCGGGCGTCCAGTCTGCGCAGGCAGCTATGAAATCAGGAGTACATCATGCAGCAGCTTGAAGCCTTGACGCGCGACGCCGTGGCGCTGGCCAATGGTGGATGGGCCAGCCCCATCGTGCTCAGCGCGCCAGAAGCCGAGGTCGCGCGGCAGATGCAGATCTGCAATGCCTGCCGCTACTGCGAAGGCTTTTGCGCCGTGTTCCCGGCCATGACGCGCCGGCTCGAATTCGGCAAGGCCGACATCCACTTCCTGTCCAACCTGTGCCACAACTGCGGCGCCTGCCTGCACGCCTGCCAGTACGCACCGCCGCACGAGTTTGCCGTCAACGTGCCGCAAGCCATGGCCCAGGTGCGGGTCCAGACCTATGTGGACTACGCCTGGCCGCCGGCGCTGGGCCGGCTCTACCAGCGCAACGGCTTGAGCCTGTCACTGGCGCTCGCCGCCGGGCTGGCGATTTTTTTGCTGCTGGCGCTGGCGCTCAACGGCACGCTGTGGGGCGGCGGCCTGCGCGGCAACTTCTACAACTTGTTCCCGCACAACTTGCTGGTCGGCATGTTTGCGCCGGTGTTCCTGTGGGCCGTGCTGGCGCTTGGCCTGGGCGTGCGGCGCTTCTGGCGCGACGTGACGCCGGCGACCTCGGGCCTGCCGCTCACCTCGCCAGCGGCGGCCGAGGCGACCGGCGACGTGCTGCGGCTGAAATACCTCGATGGCGGCCACGGCGAGGGCTGCAACAACGAAGACGACGCCTTCACCCTGTCGCGGCGGCGCGCCCATCACCTGACGTTTTACGGCTTCATGCTGTGCTTTGCCGCCACCAGCCTGGCCACGGTGTACCACTACGCCTTCGGCTGGTCAGCGCCTTACGACCTGCCCAGCCTGCCCAAGCTGCTGGGCGCGGCGGGCGGCGTGAGCCTGTTGCTGGGCACGGCGGGGCTATTTTGGCTGAATTTGAGGCGCCACCCGCAGCACGGCGACGCGGCCCAAAAGCCGATGGACCTCGGCTTCATCGCGCTGCTGTTCTTCACCAGCCTGAGCGGCCTGGCGCTGTGGCTGGCGCGCGGTACCCCGGCGCTGGCGGCCTTGCTGGCCGTCCATCTGGGCGTGGTGATGGCGCTGTTTGCCACGCTGCCCTACGGCAAGTTTGCCCACGGCATTTTCCGCACCGCCGCGCTGCTGCGCCATGCGGTCGAAAAACGCCAACCCAACCCCGTCGGGCTGGGCGCCGACTGAATTTTTACCTGCAAAAAAACGGAGAACACGATGAAAAAACGCCCACTGCTTCAAGCCTTCGCCGCACTGGCCCTGTGGCCTGCATTCACCCTGCCTGCGCAGGCGCAGGACTTTCCACCCAAAAAACCGGTGACCCTGGTCGTCGGCTTTGCGGCCGGCGGCGCTGCCGACGCCGCCGCACGCCTGATCGCGAAAAAACTGGGCGAGAACATCGGCCAGACGGTGATCGTGGACAACAAGCCCGGCGCGGGCGGCAACATTGCCCACCAGTTCGTCGCCACGGCCCCGGGCGATGGCGCGACGCTGCTGTTTGGCTCGATCGGGCCGCTGACGATTGCGCCGCACATGATGAAGCTGGGCTACGACCCGGTGCGCGACCTGGCGCCCATCACCATGGGCGTGAACTTTCCCAACGTGCTGGTGGTGCATGCGGGCGTCGGCGTCAAGACCCTGGCCGAGTTTGTGGCGCTGGCCAAAAAGAAACCCGGCAGCCTGGATTTCGCCTCCACCGGCGCTGGGTCGGCCTCGCACCTGGCCGGGGAACTGTTCAACGCCCGGGCCGGCATCGAAACGGTTCACATTCCCTACAAGGGCGGGGCGCCCGCGCTGCAGGACCTGCTGGGCGGCCGGATCGCGTCCTACTATTCCACCCCCGCCACCGCCGGTCCGCACATTGAATCGGGCAAGCTGATCCCGCTGGCCACCACCGGCCTGGGCCGGCCGGCCTTCATGCCCAATGTGCCAACAATCGCCGAATCCGGCTACCCCGGTTTCAATGCCACCAACTGGTATGCCTTCGTCGCCTCCAGCAAGATCCCCAAACCGCTGCTGGACCGATGGAACCTGGAGCTGGTCAAGGTGCTCAACGCGCCCGATGTGCGCGAGCAGCTTCTCAAGCACGGCCTGACCCCGCAGCCAGGCACGCGCGATGAGCTGGCCCGTTTCATGGCCAGCGAGTCCGCAACCTGGGGCAAGGTGGTTCGCGAGCGGAAAATCTCGGCTGAATGATCAGGCCTTGATTGAATTGAGCACCCGGTCCACCATGACACCGGCCTGGCCCAGGTTGTTCATCGGATCGCAAAAAGACGCCAGCTGCTCACGCGTCACATGCTTGTTGATTTCGGGGTGCTCGGCCAGCAGGTCGATCAGCGGGCGCTTTTGCTGCAGGGCCGCGCGGCAGATGTCATAGACCAGGTCATGCGCGTATTCGCGGCCGATGT
>NZ_JANOAL010000226.1:0-2327 GCF_031411155.1 Polaromonas sp.
TCGTCAAGCAGCAGCACGCAATGCGGCTTCTTGGTCACCGCCTCGGTCAGCAGCCCGCCCTGGTCGAACCCGACATAGCCCGGCGGTGCGCCAATCAGGCGGCTCACGGCATGGCGCTCCATGTACTCGCTCATGTCAAAGCGGATCAGCTCGATGCCCATGATGTAGGCCAGCTGCTTGGCGGCCTCGGTCTTGCCGACACCGGTGGGGCCGGAAAACAGGAAGGAGCCAATCGGCTTGTCGTCCTTGCCCAGGCCCGAGCGCGCCATCTTGACTGACGACGCCAGCACGTCGAGTGCCTTGTCCTGGCCGAACACCACGCTTTTCAGATCACGTTCCAGCGTTTTGAGCTTGCCGCGGTCGTCGTTGGAGACGTTGGCGGGCGGAATGCGGGCAATCTTGGCCACGATTTCCTCGACCTCGGTCTTGGTGATGGTTTTCTTGCGCTTGTTGGCCGGCAAAATCCGCTGGGCGGCGCCCGCCTCGTCAATCACGTCAATCGCCTTGTCGGGCAGATGCCGGTCGTTGATGTACTTGGCGCTCAGCTCGGCTGCGGCCTGCAGGGCTGCGGGGGCGTACTTGACGCTGTGGTGCTCTTCAAAGCGCGACTTCAGGCCTTTGAGAATTTCCACCGTTTCCTGCACGGTAGGCTCAACCACATCGACCTTCTGGAAGCGCCGGGACAGCGCCGCGTCTTTCTCGAAAATACCGCGGTACTCGGTGAAGGTGGTGGCGCCAATGCACTTGAGCTGGCCCGAACTGAGCGCCGGCTTGAGCAGGTTGGACGCATCCAGCGTGCCGCCCGAAGCCGCGCCGGCCCCGATCAGGGTATGGATTTCATCGATGAACAGCACGCCGTTGGGCTTGTCTTTTAGCGCCTTGAGCACGCCCTTGAGCCGCTGCTCGAAGTCGCCGCGGTACTTGGTGCCGGCCAGCAAAGCGCCCATGTCGAGCGAATACACGTTCGCTTCGGCCAGGATTTCGGGCACGTCTTTTTGCGTGATGCGCCAGGCCAGACCCTCGGCAATCGCGGTTTTGCCGACACCGGCCTCGCCCACCAGCAGCGGGTTGTTTTTGCGGCGGCGGCACAGAATCTGAATGACGCGCTCAACCTCGTACTGCCGGCCGATCAGCGGGTCAATCTTGCCTTCCCTGGCAAGCTGGTTGAGGTTGACGGTGAACTGCTCAAGCGGTGACGCTTTTTCGTTCTTTTCGCCGCCCTCTTCGTTTTCGGCCGCGCTCTCACCGGACTTGGCAGGCTCGGGCGGGTCGCTCTTTTTAATGCCATGCGCGATGAAGTTCACCACGTCCAGGCGCGTCACGCCCTGCTGATGCAGGTAATACACGGCATGCGAGTCCTTCTCGCCAAAAATGGCGACCAGCACATTGGCACCGGTGACTTCTTTCTTGCCGTTGCCGGTGGACTGCACATGCATGATGGCGCGCTGGATCACGCGCTGAAAACCCAGCGTGGGCTGGGTGTCCACATCGTCGCTGCCAGCGACCTGCGGCGTATTGTCCTTGATGAAGTTGGCCAGCGCCTTGCGCAGGTCATCGACATTGGCGGAGCAAGCGCGCAGCACCTCGGCCGCACTGGGGTTGTCCAGCAAGGCCAGCAACAGGTGTTCAACGGTGATGAACTCGTGACGCTGCTGACGCGCTTCGACAAAGGCCATGTGCAAGCTGACTTCTAGTTCCTGGGCAATCATTGATTTTCCTTTCGGCTTGCTTGCGTACTAACTTTACTCAATTCTGAAGAGAATATTGGCGGGATTTGTCATATTTCAATGGGCTCGCTGACACTTTGCAACGGGTGGCCATTTTTTCGGGCGGCCTCAGTGACCTGGTCGACCTTGGTCGCAGCTACATCCTTCGAATAAACGCCACAAATGCCTTTGCCGTCTAGGTGGATCTTCAGCATGATCTGGGTTGCGGTTTCTCGGTCCTTGTTGAAAAACTCCTGAATCACCATCACCACAAACTCCATCGGCGTGTAGTCATCGTTGAGCAGCACCACCTGGTACATCTGCGGCGGCTTGGTCTTTTGCGGACGGCGCTCCAGCACCACCGACTCGCCGCCACGGCCATCGTCAGGCCTGACAACGGGGGCGGGCGGCAAGGCAGGAGACTTGGGGGATTTGGTAGCCATGGAAATCATTCTAGCGACCGACGGCGGGCACTGCCGCAGACAGGGAAATTGGTGGCAGGAACGCGACATTCAACCGTGGCATATTCACGAAAATGACCCACCCAAGAAAAAACCGCCGCGGAATCGCTTCCGGGCGGCTTCTAAGGGGCAATCCGCTGAAAACGGCTGATTACATGTT
>NZ_JANOAL010000227.1:0-4565 GCF_031411155.1 Polaromonas sp.
GTGGTGGAAGTGCGCCGGCGCTTTTGGCATTTCCCGCAGGCTGATGGCGATGGCGATGGCGATGCCTGCGTGCCGCCGGTGCTGGTGTATGCCGATTTGTTGGCCACTGGTGATGCGCGTTGTATTGAAACTGCCAAGCGGCTGTATGAAACACATGTTGTTCGACCTGTCCGCCAAGCCTGAGCTGCAGCCGCTGGCTGATGTGGTGCGCCCCTTGCAGCGGGAGGCTGCCAAACTGGGCGCGCCGCTTTTCTTGATGGGGGCAGCCGCGCGTGATGTGATGCTGCTGCACGCATATGGCATCAACACCCTGCGCCTGACCGAAGACATGGATTTTGGCGTGATGGTGCGCGACTGGGCCACTTTTGAGGCCTTGCGCCAGGCGCTGCTCGCGGGCGGGGCGTTTGAGGCGAGATTTAAGGATGCAACGCACAAGCTCTGGCACCGCTCTGGCCGACCGCTGGATATCGTGCCGTTTGGTGGCGTGGAGCGGCCCAACCGCACGCTGGCCTGGCCGCCAAGCGAGCAAACCGTGTTCGATTGCTTTGGCATGCAGGAAGCGATGCGCTCCGGCCATGAAGTGCGCTTGCCCGGTGGGGGCAGCCTTCTGGTAGCCAGCTTGCCTGCGCTGGCGTTGCTGAAGGTCACCGCCTGGCAGGACCGCAAGTTCACCCACCCCGGGCGTGATGCAGGCGATTTGATGCTCTACCTGCGCCACTATCTGGACTGCGACAGATACGACCATGCTGCCCGGTATTACCCGGATCTTTTTGAGGCGCCAGATTATGTGCATGAGGTGGCCAGTGCTCGGCTCCTCGGGCGAGATCTGCGGCAGTTGCTCGATGAGGCTGCTGCGGAGCGCGTACTACAAATTTTGCAGCCTGAGGCAGACGAGGAGGGCCAGCGCCTGCTGGCCCAGCAATCGCGGCTGGACACCGGCCTGGCAGTGGCAATGATTGCAGGCTTGTGCGAAGGCCTGCGCCACTTGAGAAGACCCAAACCATGAACTCAGCCACCATCGTCCAGAAACTCTGGAACTACTGCAACGTGCTGCGCGACGACGGCATGAGCTATGGCGACCATGTCGAGCAGCTCACTTATTTGCTCTTCCTCAAGATGGCCGACGAGCGCAGCCAGCCGCCCTTCAACGTCGGTGGTAGCCAGCCCAGCCCGATTGCCAAGGGCTACGACTGGCCTTCGCTGCTGGCAAAAGACGGTGACGAGCTGTTTGACCACTACCGCCACACGCTGGAAAAGCTGGGGGCTGAAAAGGGCACGATCGGCCTGATCTTTGGCAAGGCGCAAAACAAGTTTCAGGACCCGGCCAAGCTGCGCCGCCTGGTGGTGGACCTGATTGATGCCGAGAACTGGTCGGCCACCCGACGTGATTGCCCAGGAGATCGTCGACGATCTGGAAGCGGCGCTGGAGCAGTTCCGGCTGATTGCGGGTGACCTGGGGAGCGACCTTGCGGCGGAGGTTGGTGCTTAGCTTGCTATAACTTTAGTAGCTTGCTGCCCACGTTCTGTATGGGTTAGAGCCACTTTTTGCGCTCAACGCCAGTCCAGTAGGCGCCGTGGTGTGTCGCACAGCAGCAGCCGGCGCGCGGCTGGTGGTGCTGCAGTTGTAACTGCGGTAAGGGTGTAACAAACAAAAACGCCACTGAACTGTGGAAAACGCCGCGCCTCTAGCGCTTATGAAGCAATCCATGAAAGGCGTGGCGAAACGCCTTACCTTTTCGCTGCTTGTCGCGTCTGCCCTTGGTGGGTGCGCGGTCTATGGGCCTGCCAACCCTGGACCCTATGCGTACGGAACGGATGCCAATGGCCAACCCGTTTATGTGGCGCCTCCCGTTTATGCTGCCCCGTACCCCTACCCTTACTACTATGACCCTTGGTACATAGGGCCGCCGGTATCCTTCAACTTCGGCTTCCACTCATTCAGCGGCCATCGCCATCATGCTGGGGGCTTTGGGGGTGGGCATGGCGGCTTCCGGGGAAGTCCCGGCGGTGCTTTCAGGCGCGGTCACCGGTAATTTTCTGATTCCCCGTGGCTGAAAATGTGGGCGCCATGGCGGGCCTGCTCGGGCGGTAGGCCGCGTCGGGCGCGTAGGCAAAGCGCGCCGATCAAGAATGTGGCAGTGGGTGTCGATGCGGGCTTCGTCGCCCGGTCCTTCGCTTGCTTCCGCTGATAATGCTATTAATTAAATAGCATTGAATTGCCGTAAATAGAGGGCTGCAGGTGGATTTGATTAAAAATCTGGTTGAAAATGAGGGGCCGGCGGTACCGGGGAGCGCCTGAGCGCTTTAGCCGCTGTAGCATCAGCACTCAAGCTCATTCAATGGATGCGCCCGTTTGCCCTCAACCCTGCACACCGCCATGAAAAACCTTCTCAATCTTTCTTCCGCCCTGCCTGTGGATGCGCCCGACGCGCTGTTGATTGGACGGGTGTGGGTGGAAGGCAGCGGGCCGGCGCTGGTACTGGTCACTGCCAGCGACGTTTTCGACCTGTCGAGCGTCGCCGCTACCGCCAGCCAGTTGCTGGAGCTGTCCGGCGTGGCCCAGGTGGTGCGCGCGGCCGTCCCCACGCTGCCGCGCCTGGCCGATACCGCCGCCGTGCTGGCCAATTCAGCGGCCGATGCGCGCCGGCCCTCGCTGCCCTGGCTGCTCGCGCCTTGCGATCTGCAGGCGATCAAGGCGGCGGGCGTGACGTTTGTGGCCTCGATGCTGGAGCGGGTGATTGAAGAGCAGGCGCGCGGCGATGCCAGCAAGGCCGAGGCGGTGCGCCATGCGGTGGTAAGCGTGATTGGCGACAACCTCGGCAGCATCAAGCCCGGCTCGCCCGAGGCGGCCAGGCTCAAGGAGGTGCTGATTGCCCAGGGCGTCTGGTCGCAGTATTTGGAGGTCGGCATTGGCCCCGACGCCGAAATTTTTACCAAGAGCCAGCCGCTCAGCGCGGTCGGCACCGGTGCCGAGGTCGGCATCCACCCGCACAGCCACTGGAACAACCCCGAGCCTGAAATCGTGCTGGCCGTCAATTCGCGCGGCGAGGTGCAGGGCGCGGCGCTCGGCAACGACGTTAACCTGCGCGACTTTGAAGGCCGCAGCGCGCTGCTGCTGGGCAAGGCCAAGGACAACAACGCCTCCTGCGCGATTGGCCCCTTCATCCGCTTGTTCGACGAGCATTTCGGCATCGACCATGTGCGCCGCAGCGACCTGACGATGACGGTGACCGGCCCGGAAGGGTTTGAAATGAAGGGCGGCAGCTCTTTAAGCAAAATCAGCCGCGACCCGCTGGACCTGGTGGCCCAGGCGATTGGCCGCAACCACCAGTACCCCGACGGTTTCATGCTGTTTCTGGGCACCATGTTCGCCCCCACGCAAGACCGGCACGGCCCCGGCCAGGGCTTTACGCATGTGGTCGGTGACGTGGTGTCCGTGGCCACGCCGCAGCTGGGCAGCCTGGTCAATCGCGTGACCACGTCCGACCAGGCCGCGCCGTGGACCTTCGGCATGGCGGCGCTGATGCAAAGCCTGGCGCGTCGCCGCCTGATCTGAAGACGGGATACACCCCACCATGCATACCTCCGCGCTCGTTCTTTTTTCTGGTGGCCAGGACTCCACCACCTGTCTGGCCCAGGCCCTTTCCAAATACCAGCGGGTTGAAACCGTGGCCTTTGACTACGGCCAGCGCCATGTCGTGGAACTGCAGGCGCGCCTGAATGTGCTGCGCGAACTCAAAACGCAGTTTCCGCACTGGGCGCCCAGGCTGGGCGAAGACCATCTGCTGGACCTTGCCGTGCTGGGCCAGGTCAGTGACACCTCACTCACGCGCGATGTCGCCTTCAAGATGGAAAGCTCGGGCCTGCCCAACACCTTTGTGCCGGGGCGCAACCTGCTGTTTTTAACGCTGGCAGCGGCGCTGGCCTACCGGCGCGACCTGCAGGTGCTGGTGACCGGTGTCTGTGAAACCGATTTTTCGGGCTACCCCGACTGCCGCGACGACACCATGAAGGCGATGCAGCTGGCGCTGTCGCTGGGCATGGACAAACGCTTTTTGATCGAAACCCCGCTGATGTGGATTGACAAGGCCGACACCTGGCGGCTGGCCGCTTCACTCGGCGGCCAGGCGCTGGTGGAGCTGATTGTTGAGCACACCCACACCTGCTACCTGGGCGACCGCACGCAGCGCCACGCCTGGGGCTATGGCTGCGGGGCCTGCCCTGCTTGCGAGCTGCGGGCGCGCGGTTACCAGCGTTTTGCATCGCAGGGTGCGTTGTAAAAAGCGCAGGGCTTGCTCTTCACGCCAGCAGGGGCCGCGGAACCGGCTTTGCCGGGCCGCAGGCGCAGCGGCCCCCTCGGGGGGCAGCGCAGTACGCGAAGCGACAAGCGTGGGGGTATTTAAATCCGCACTGGTCCTTCGACCACACTGCGGGTCACCACCGGCGGCTCGTCGCCAAGGTGAAAGGCGAGTTTGCGCTCGCGCAAGGCCACGTCGCTGGCGGTGACGCGGTCAAAACGGCGCAGGTGCTCGGTCCAGGACTCGTCCACGATCTGCTCGATGTAG
>NZ_JANOAL010000228.1:0-2533 GCF_031411155.1 Polaromonas sp.
TCACTCATACGATTTGACCCTTGAAAACGGTTTGGATGCGGGGATTGGCGCCAATGGCGTAGCTCAGCTCGGCCGGCCGCGCCACGCCCCACAGCACAAAGTCGGCGCGCAGGCCGGCGGCCAGCACGCCGCGGTCAGGCAGGCCCAGCGCCGCCGCCGCGTGGCGCGTGACACCGGCCAGCGCTTCTTCAGGTGTGAGCCTGAACAGCGTGCAGGCCATGTTGAGCATCAGCAGCAACGAGGTGCAGGGCGAACTGCCGGGGTTGCTGTCGGTGGCAATGGCAATGGGCACCTGATGCTCGCGCAGCAGGGCCACGGGCGGCAGCTTCGTTTCGCGCAAAAAGTAAAACGCGCCGGGCAGCAGCACCGCCACCGTGCCGGCTGCCGCCATGGCCCGGGCACCCGCTGCCGACAGCCATTCGAGGTGGTCGCAGCTGAGCGCGCCGTAACGCGCCGCCAGTTGCGCACCGCCGCTGTCGCTGAGCTGCTCGGCATGCAGCTTGACCGGCAAGCCTAGATCGCGGGCCGCGCGAAACACGCGCTCGGTCTGTGCCGTGCTGAAGCCGATGCGCTCGCAAAAGGCATCGACCGCATCGACCAGCCCTTCGGCCTGCAGCAGCGGCAGCATGCGCAGCACTTCATCAAGGTAATCGTCGCTGCGGCCGGCAAACTCGGGCGGCGTGGCATGCGCGCCCAAAAAGGTGGTGCGCACCGTGACCGGGTTGCCGCGGCCCAGCGCGCGCGCCACCGACAGCGCCTTGCGCTCATGCTCCAGCGCCAGGCCGTAGCCCGACTTGATTTCAATCGTGGTCACGCCCTCGGCCATCAGGCGCGCCAGGCGCGGCTGGGCCTGTTCCGTCAGCTGCGCCGCCGTGGCCGCGCGCGTGGCCTGCACGGTGGAGACAATGCCGCCGCCGGCGCGGGCGATTTCCTCGTAGCTGGCGCCATTCAGCCGCAGCTCAAATTCGTTGGCCCGGTCGCCGCCATAGACCAGGTGGGTGTGGCAATCGATCAGGCCGGGTGTGATGAGCGCGCCGCCGGCGTCATGCTGCACGCTGCAGCGCGCCCGCAGCGCTGCCGGCAAGTCGGCACGCGGGCCAACCCAGGCCAGGGTTTCGCCGTCGCTGACCAGCGCGGCATCGTCGATCAGGCCATAGGCTTGCGCCGCGCCGGGCTGCAGGGTGGCGGCGCGGCAGTGGGTCCAGAGTTGCAGGGTCATGGGGTGATCTCCATCCAGAGTGATTGCGCTGCGATGACGCGCACCTGCGCGGTTTCATTGACGCTTCGCCAGGCCAGGCTGGCCGGCTCGATTTCCAGTTTTTCATCGTTAAATAGCACGCTAGCCCCCGTATTTATTGCGTATATTGCTATTGTTTTAGGAGCATGAACGATGCCGGCGTAGCTTTGCCCCAGGCGCAGCATGCGCGCGCTGGCGCGGCTTTTTTGCAGCATCAGGTTGAGGTCCTGGGTACTGCCATCAATCAACTGGCAGTCGGTGGCCGCCGCGCCGTCAAAGCAAAACGGAGGGTCGGTCGCGCCTAGGGTTTGCGCCTGCCCCGCCACCTCGAGCCGCACACCGGCTCCGGCCAGCACGGCAAACCAGCGCTCCACGCCGTCGAACTTCGAGAACGGCCCGCTCTGCGCGACCTCGGCCACCGACATGCGCCAGTTCCAGTCACCGGCCGGCGGCCAGGCCGCCAGTTCACGCGTGACGCCGCCGCCGTTGCGCCAGGGCGTGGGTGCGACATCGGCAAGTTTTACAACATGCCAAGTCATGCCTGAAACTGCCCGGCAAAACTGTAGCGCGAGCCGGGGTACACCAGCCGCACCACGCTGGCGATGTGCGCGCCGCTGACGGTGCGGCGCATCATGGCCAGGCAGGCCTCGCCGGGCTGGATGCCCAGGTGTTTGGCCTCCTGCACCGACGGCAGGCAGGCCTCGATCGAGTAGCTGGCTTCGGTCAGCGGCGCCTCGGTCAGCAAATGCAGCGTGGGCGTGATCAGCGTGAAGTCGGTCTTGAGGTAAGTCGGCGCGGCGGCCGGGTTGACATAGCGGTCTTCGTACTGGATAGGCACGCCGTTTTCATGGTGCACCAGGATGCTGTGAAAGACGCGCGCGCCACTGCGCAGGCCCAGCGTGCGCGCCAGATCGGCACTGGCCTTTTCGGCTTCGGCCAGCAGCACCGTGGCGCTGTGCAGATGGCCGCGCTCCAGCACTTCCTCATGAATGTCACGAATCGTCAGCGTCGACGAAATGCGGTGCAGTTCTGCCACAAAGGTGCCCGAGCCCTGGACCCGCGTGACCATGCCCTCGCCCATCAGCTCGCGCAGCGCGCGGTTGACCGTCATGCGGCTGACGCCAAACTGCGCCATCAGCGTGGCCTCGCTGGGCACCGGGGCACCGGGCCGCCAGGCGCCGCTGCTGATGTGGTTCTTGATGAAGGCCTTGACCTGTCCGTAGGCCGGCAGTGAAGTGGTTGCCATTGTTTTAGCTTGAGTCCAAAAAATAATTGTCGCCGTCCATAGACGCCCCG
>NZ_JANOAL010000229.1:0-5755 GCF_031411155.1 Polaromonas sp.
GACAACGGCGCCGGCTTTGACATGGCTTTTGCGCCCAAACTGTTTGGCACCTTCGAGCGCCTGCATACGCCAGGGGACTTCCCCGGCACCGGCATCGGACTGGCCACCGTCAAGCGCGTCATTGAACGCCACGGCGGCCGCGTCTGGGCCCACAGCCAGGTCAACCAGGGTGCGACTTTCTATTTCACCCTGGGCGGGCCGGTGCAACTGGCGGCGTAAAGAAGGGCCGGGCGCCCGCCGCAACGCATCTCGACACCACTGCAGCCGGGCAGTAAATACCGGGTAAAGCTCCTGATGGATTACACGGCGTTCACAGATGCAGGCCAACAATGGTTTTACTGAATCGCGAACAGCCCTAGCAAGCAGCGACGCAGGAGCCGCTCCAGCAGCCGCTTGCCGACACCGGGATGCACTCCCGGCCACCGCAGGTTGCGCATGGAGTCGCTGCCCATCCCATTGAAACAGGAGCACTCCATGACCTCGAAACTCTTCACCGCCACCGCCCTGGCAACTGCCTTGCTCGCCGGCCTGGCCGCCGCGCCCGCCATGGCGCAAAACACCTACACGCCCGGTATCGACAATGCCCAGCAGGCCGTGCATGCCCGGATTCAGCAGGGCATGCAATCCGGACAGATCACGCCGTCAGAGGCGCAAAACCTGTACCGCCGTGACCGCGATATTCAAAACCGCGAGGCCGAATTCAAGTCGGATGGCCGCGCCTCGCCGCAAGAGCGCCAGCAGTTGCGCGCCGACATGGCCGAGCTGAGCGCCGAAGTCGAACGCATGATCGCCAACCGCAACGTGGTGGGCCAATACGGGCGGAACGGCCAATACGACCAGAATGGTCAGCACGGCCAAAATAGCCAATATGGCCAGAACGACAACACCCCCGGCATCGACAACCGCCAGTTCGAGATCAGCCAGCGGATTGAAGAAGGCCTGCGCACCGGCCGCATCAGCCAGCGCGAAGCCCGCATGCTGCAGCGCCAGGAGCGAAACATCCAGCGCCACGAAGCCGCCTTCAAGTCCGACGGCGTCGTGACCCAGCAGGAGCGCCGCCAGCTTCGCAATGAGCTGAGCGCACTGCGCGACCAGGTCGAGCGGCTGATCAACCCGCGCGGCTAAGCGAACTGCAAGCGCACGGCAGGCGCTGCAACAGGCCTTGCGGTGAAATCCGCAAGGCCTGTTGTTCGTTGGGGTCGCGTTGTGGTGCAGGCTGAGCCGGCGCCAGGCGGCTCGCGCGTCAGCCGGTTTTCAGGCCGCCAGAAACAAGGCCGGGTCAACCATCACCCGGTTCAGCATCACGCCCCAATGCAGGTGCGGCCCGGTCACGCGGCCGGTGGCACCGACGGCGCCCAGGCGCTCGCCGGTTTTCAGCCAATCGCCCGGCTTCACGTCGATGGCACTCAGGTGGCACAGCATGCCCAGCAGCCCGCCGCCGTGGTCCAGCCACACCGTGTTGCCGTTGAAGAAATAGTCGCCGGTGTCGATCACCCGCCCCGGTAACGGCGCCAGCACCGGTGTGCCCGTGGCGGCGGCGATGTCCATGCCGCTGTGTGGATTGCGGGGCCGCCCGTTGAACATGCGCCGCAGCCCAAACGAACTGGAACGCCGCCCCGGCGCCGGCACCCGCATGCGCAGGGGCAACTGCGGCAGGGGTTCGGAGAAGGTGGCCATCACCGGCTCCAGGTGTGCGCGTTCACGCTCGTAGCGCGCCGTGTCTTCGGCAGACAAATCAACCGTGCCGGGCGCCACCTTCAGGCGCTGTTCGCGGTACCGTTTGGGCGCCACCGTGTAGGCAATCTGCCGCAGGCCACCGCCTTCAAGCTGCACCGAAATGCTCGCCGGGCCGGGCACGGCGGCCAGAGGGATGCCGACCAGCGCCTTCCACTCCATCGCATCACCGAGCACCAGCAGCGGCACATCGCCATCACCCACACGCCCATGCGCCACCGGCCGTGCCGCCGCCGGGCCCAGCGACAGCCGGGCAATGCCGCCAGGCACCGGCGCGGCATCGGGCCAGACCTCAACCGGCTGCGGCAGCGGCGCGGCGGCAAGGGCAGAAACCGGCAACGCCAGCAGCCCGACGGCGCCTAAGAGGGTGGCGCGGCGGGTTAGACAGTCAGGGGAAGGGGCGGTTGGAGGAGACAGCACGGCGTTTTTGAAGTGGTGAATGAGGAGGCAAGCGCGGGCAAGCGCGGGAATAGGGGTGGACCGGGAAGCGGAACGGTTTATCTTGCCACCAAGTCCAGAGCCGCCGGTGCCTGGTCTCCACCAGCCAACCGACCCCATCGACCCCATCGACCCAACGCGCCGCTAGAATTTCGCCATAGTTAAAAATCGCATGCACGCCAGGCAGTGCATGAAACGGGAGCAGGTCATGGGCAATTCGGACAACACAATCTTGCGCGCAGGGGCTTCCTGCGCCGTCTGTCATGCGCTTTGAGGGCAGCCTCAAGAAGTGGAGCCCCGACCGCGGCTTTGGCTTTATCGAAGCAAGCCATGGGGGGCCGGAGCTGTTTGTTCACGTGTCTGCGCTGACGTGCGATGGTCGCGTGCCTCTCGTGGGCGATGCGCTTTCTTTTGAGGTGGACATTGACCGCGAGGGCAGAAAACGCGCCGTGCGCGTGCGACGCTCCAGACCGGTCCTGACCCTGGCCAGCTTGCCCGAAGGGCACGCCAACCGTCGTGATGGCGGCACCGGGGCCTGGCGGCCGAGCCGCCCGGCAAGGCCGGCAAGAAAGTCCGGGCGCACGGGCGCAGGGTTCACCAGCTCGTTGATCGGCTTTGGCATCGTGCTGGCGCTGGGGTGGTTTGGGTACGAAAAATTCTCCGCTCGCCTTCAACTTCAATCGGGCAACGGCTCCGGCCAAAACCAGCCCGCTCTGGCGCTGCCGGCCGCTACGCCGGTCAACCCCTTTCAGTGCGACGGACGCCAGCACTGCTCGCAAATGACGTCGTGCGCGGAGGCCAAATACTTTTTGAAGAGTTGCCCGGGCACCCAGATGGACGGCGACGGTGACGGCGTGCCCTGCGAACAACAGCTATGCACTGGGCTGTTTGGCGATTGACAGTCACGGGCCCTGCCGTGCCAAGCCGGGTTCAAGCAGCGTGGCCGATTTACAGGCGAAGCCAGCTGAATTCAGCCTTGAGCCCGAGCTAGTGAGCAACCCCGCCCAGCGCGGGCGGGTTGCGACAGCCTAATCAGGCCGCTTTGGCAGCGCGGCGCTGGCTGAAAGCCGAGCTGCGCTTGACGGGGGCGGTCACCACATCGTCGCCGGCAATCTTGCTGGCCAGCTCGGCCGTCTTTTGCTCCAGCTGCTCGGCCAGTTTGCTCAGCACCAGGGCGCCGGGCGCGGCCACCTTGGCCAGCGTGTCCAGGGTCGTCACGCCGGTTTTTTCTTCAAACGCGCTGGCGTTGGCGGCCACGCGCTCCACGCCGGCTTCGGCCAGCTTCACCAGCTGGCTCACCACCTGCTGCGCGCCGCTGGTCGTCAGGTCCAGGCCCTTGGTGTAATACACGCTAAAAGCCAGCTGCGCCGCCGACGCGTTTTTGGCCGTCTCGGCCGTCAGCTCGCCGCGCGACTGCTTCAGCGCCTCGTTCCAGCGCTGCTCCAGCAGGCCGACCACGCGCTCGCCGCCAGCGCGGTAGGCATCGATCACGTTTTTGGCGGTATTGCCATAAGACTCGATCAGGTCGCTGGCAACGGTAGACAGGTTTTTGGCGCTCATGGTGTTTCCTTTGGGGTTGAGTTGAAGCTAGGGAAGTTGGGGGGGCAAGGCAATGATGCGGGTTTTCCCTAGTGAGCGCGACCTAATGGGCTAGAGTGGGGAATCCAGTTGGGGGATTTGGCCCGCCGGAGTGGGGTGGCAAAGGGGTGCCCGGTCGGGCCAGTTGGCGATCTGGTCGCTTTTTTTGCATTGGTATGCTATGTTTTTTATAGCTAATAGTGCAGGTATTCATTGGGCTATAGGCCTATTTTGTTGTTAAACGGCCAAATTCGATGCTTTTGCGGGCTGGGGGGCGCGGCGGGTGACCCGTCCGGACTTCGAGCGACTCCGCAGACTGCCAACCGCCGTGCCACCACCGCCGGTCAGCGCATGGCGGCCACCATCGGCAGGCGCGATTTGCAGCGTGGGTAGTTGTTGCAGCCCCAAAAGGCTGCGCCGCCCCTGGCCGGCTCGCGCTCAATCAGTTTGATACCGCAGCTCGCGCAGGTGGGGCGCCAGTATTCCCCCTCAAACGCCACCGCCAACAAGGCCTCCTGTTGCTCAGGCGTGCGCGTGGCGATCTGGCGCAACAGCGCCGCGCCGTCCATCGCGTTGATCCCATTGGCCTTCGCAAAATGCTGCGCATCGGCTGTGAAGACCGACGTGGTCGCATAGGTGCCGCGCTGCAGCTTGTGCGATGCCATGACGCCGAAGAACTCCCGCACTTCTTTCACGCCCACTGGCGTGCCTTGCCAGTGCTTGCATTGCACAATGGCCGCCGCGCCTTCGGCATGGCGCGAGTAAAGCCAGATGTCCACGCCGCCATCAGCACCGTGCGTTTGCGAGCGGGTTTCAAACCCGGCCTGGCCAAACAGGGTTTCGCACACGGCTTCAAAGCGCCGCCACTCAATCGCCGCGAATACCGCCGGGCTCCAGGTGCTGGGCCGTGCGGGCGCCATGGCCGAGACCCGATCAGGTGGGCGCCCAAAATGAATGTCTGGCGCCATGACCGGCTCCCGCCTCGGTGCCGCGTCCGGGCGCTGGCTTGAGGCCGCGTCGCGATGGCGAAAAATATTCGCGACCAGCTTGCGCTTTTCCCGGGCATCCAACGTGGCAGAACTGGCGGAACCGACGGACGGTGAGCTGTCATTGCCAGCCAATAGTGCCGCTGCCGACTGCCGCCTGGCATGGGCGATACCCAGCATCACCAATCCGACAGCCAGCATGATCCAGCCCGGAACGCTCAAGGTGGCAGACACCACCCTCATGACGATCGAACCGCCAAGGAAAGACGGCAAGATTAAAAGCGCGAGCCCGACAACGGTGACGCGAAACCCTGTTTCCTGAAGCGAGCCGTCAGGACGCTTTGGCGCCCGCGGGCGTCTTGGCCTGTTCATATTTTTTCTCTCCCTGTTCCACTCACTGCCAAGTGCAGAGGTGAGAGGGCAGTTTACCCATGAACCGGCAAAGTGCCCGGAGCTAGACCAGGCCGACCAGGGCATGGGGTTTAGGTTGATTTAGGCCGCGAACCCAAGCGCAATGCACCCAAGCCACTATCAAAAAAGTAGCGTCGGAGAATCGACAAGATTTGGAGGCTGAATTCAACGCTTGCGTGGCCGGCATCCCCGTGGGCGACATAAGGGTTCGTGTAGCTGGAATTTAATAGGAATCCGACCCCAATTGCCCCCTGTTCAAGCAACTCGACGGCGTCAACACCCTGCAGGCCCTGCCCGCCGGGGGCATGGCTGCGGGTATCGTGGGCGTTGTCCTGGAGGTTTTTACCCAGCCCACCCCCGCTTAGCTGGTCGAGTTTTCAGACGCCGACGGTGAGGCAATTGCTACATCTTTCCTGATGCCGGAACAGGTCGAGCTGGCTTGGGCCTTTGAACCGACGCGCTCACGTCAGGCTTGACGCTTGCTGGCGGCCTGGCGCCAAGGCTGCACACGCTACCAGATTGATAGCTGCTTACGACCGGTGTATATGGGCTGCAAGCCTATTTCATTCATATTTGTCGGCTGCGCAGCCTGCCCTCAATTGTCAAGG
>NZ_JANOAL010000230.1:0-24770 GCF_031411155.1 Polaromonas sp.
AAATAAGGCAACGTATATTTCACGGATCGGCGCAGCAACTCGCGCTCTTCCTCGGCTGACAAATCAATGTGGAACGGGCTTTTCCTTGGCATATGCAAACCTTTCGCAGGGTTTGCCTCCACAATGCCATACGCGCTCGAAATTATCAACAAAATACGTTACCGTATTTGTGAAAATGTCTACTTAGTGAGTCGATAACCTCATCGCCAGCCCATGACCTCATCCAAGTTAGCCTACGACCTGCCATTACGCAAGCCGAGTCCCGTCGTCAAAGAAGAGCAGATCGAGTACGGCTTCATCGGAAAACTCCAAAACCTCAAATATGAGTACCGCACCGATATTCGCGACCGAGCCTCACTCGCAATTTTCGCGAAAAGTTCGAGGCCCTCAACCGCGTCCACCTCACCAATGGCGAGTTCGCCCGCCTGCTCGACGAAATCGTCACCCCCGATGTCTTCGCCGCCGCCCGCACCCTACGGGACCGAAATGCCTTCACCCGCGACGACGGTACCCCGCTGAACTACACCCTGGTCAACATCAAGGACTGGTGCAAAAACACCTTCGAGGTCGTCAACCAGCTCCGCATCAACACGGACATCCACGTTGGGCGGCGTCACATCAGGACGCTCATGCTTCGCATGGGCATTGAGGCCTTGGCGCCCCAGCCTGGCACCAGTAAACGCGCGCCAGGGCAAAAGATATACCCCTACCTGCTGCGCAAGCTGGCCATCACGCGCGCCAACCAGGTCTGGGCGCTGGACACCACCTACATCCCGATGGCCCGGGGCTTTGTGTACCTCACCGCCGTGGTGGATGTGGCCAGCCGCCGGGTGCTGACTCACAAGGTGGCGATCACGCTGGAGGCCTGTCACGCCAGGGAGATTCTGGAAGAAACCTTTGCACGATACGGCACGCCCGAGATCATCAACACCGATCCGGGCAGCCAATTCACGGCCATCGAGTTCACCGATGCCGTTCTGGCCAGAGGCTGCAAGCTCAGCATGGACGGGCGCGGGGCCTGGAGAGACAACGTGTTTGTCGAACGCGTCTGGCGCAGCGTAAAGTACGAGCGCGTGTACCTCAAGGCTTATGACAGCGTGAGTGCGGCACGCGCAGACATCGCTGACTATTTCGACTGGTACAACACGGCAAGGCCCCATTCGAGCCTGGATCGCATCACGCCCGAGCAGGCCTATCTGAACTTGCTGCCCAAACTGGCCGAGGCTGCATAAAATGACATCCCTGATGCGCCCCGAGTTGCACGCCGCAGCGGGCAACTCTGCATCTTTCCAAAACCGCCTGGACTCCACTTATAAATCGGGGTTTGTTGTTCAAACAAGCGGAGCCACTTCTGTTCCCCTTGCTGGGCAAGCTGCGGGACGTCTTGGCCAGCAGGCACTATGCCTGAAAAAGGGCCAAAACCGACCGTACTGTGCACGGTTTTCATCCTGTGACTTGGCTTGAAGCCTCTTCGCAACATGAGCATTCTGCAAAAAGAAGAGGTCAAAAGCTCGCAGACCAGGGCGCTTGCCATCAACCCGTTCGCCCCGCCCGGGAACTTCTAGGCCGCCCAAACTCACGAACCAGCGGACAATTCACCAATCAATCAAGAAGAGGGAAGCTGATGTTTTTGACGTATTTCGACGCGGTGCCACGCCGTGTGCTGGCGCTGGTGTCTCTGGTTTGCGTGGCCATGCTGGCTTTTGGCTTGTATCTGCAGCATGTGGTGGGGCTGGAGCCTTGCCCCATGTGCATCGTGCAGCGTTATGCGCTGTTGCTGGTGGCCATTGTTGCGGGCATGACCGCGATGGCAAAAAGCCGGGGCCTGCTGGTTACCGGCTCGGGCGTGTTGGTGCTGGTTGCCGGCTTTGGCGCTTTCGTGGCGGCGCGCCAGAGTTTCCTGCAGTGGTACCCGCCTGAAATTGCCTCGTGTGGCCGTGACTTCTATGGAATGATCGAGACCTTTCCGCTCAAGCGCGCGATTCCCCTGATCTTCAAGGGCAGCGGCGACTGCACCAAGATTGACTGGACCTTTCTGGGCGGCTCGATTGCCAACTGGTCCTTCCTGTGCTTTGTGGCGATTGGCCTGGTCGGGCTACTCCTGATCGCCCGGCTGGCCCGCCAGCGCTGAGCGCAGCGCTTTCTCATCTGGCGCGGGGTCGGCTGCACCCTGGCGCTTTTTCTTTTTCCCTTTTCTTTTCAATGAACTCAGTCCCTTGAAGGGGCAGGGCGGCGCACGCCCGGGCCGGGCGAAGGGGTCATTGCATGGGCTTGAAACAGGCAATATACTGTGATTGCATCCAGTATATTGCTGGATGTTTTACCCGATTGAGCCCACCCCATGCTTTCCCCGCATCCTGTGAACCGCACCGTGCCGGACCTTGCGCATGTCTGGCGCGCGGGGGAGCTGGGCAGCGCCAGCCTGCAGACGCTGGGCACGGGTTACGTGGCGCTTGATGAGGTGTTGCCCGGCGGCGGCTGGCCGCAGGGCGCGCTGATTGAAGTGCTGCAGCCGCAGGCGGGCCTGCATGAATGGGGTTTGATCGCCCCGGCGCTGGCGGCCACGCAGCTTGCGTCGCCTGGGCAACTGATGGTGCTGGTGGGCGCGCCTTACCTGCCTTTTGGTCCGGCGCTGGGCGCGCGCCAGCTCGATATGCAGCGGCTGCTGTGCGTGCAGGCCGGGCAGGCAAATCAGGGTAAGGCGCCGGCGCTGCTCTGGGCCACACGCGAAGCCTTGCAATGTGCCGACGTCGCCGCCGTGCTGGCCTGGCTGCCCGATGCGCGCAGCGCGCATCTGCGCTGCCTGCAGATCGCCGCCCATGCGCACCACAAGCTGCTGCTGGTGTTCAGGCCGCTGCGGGCGCAGCATGAGTCATCACCGGCGCCGCTGCGCCTGCTGCTGGAAGGCACGCTGAGCGAAGCCGGCAACCTTTTGGTTAACGTGCTCAAGCGCCGCGGCCCGCCGCTGGCCTCGCCGGTGTTGCTGGACACCCGGCCGGCCCGCCTGGCCGCGCTGCTGGCTGCCAGCCGCGAGCGGGCACGCCGCCGGCGCGAAGAACTTGCGCCCCTGCCGCTGCCTTCCCTGGCCTCTGTTTCTGCCTCACCGCGGAGTGACGTTTATGCCCTGCTGGATCGCATTGCAAACCTGCATCACCACTGAGCCTGGGGCCGCAGTGATGGACGAGGCGGCGGTGCAGCGGGCGCTGGCCAGCATTGCGCTGGGCTTCACGCCGCGCGTGGTGCTGCTGGATGAAGCCGTGCTGATGGATGTGACCGGCAGCCTGCGCCTGTTCGGTGGCCTGGCGCGGCTGATGCGGCTGCTGGAACAGCGTTTGGCGCTATTTTTTAAGGCAAATGAGCTTCAGGCCCAGACAAGACGGGCGCAAGGCGCTACATCTTTGATAGCGCTTGGGCGGCTGCGTTTGCCCGCTGGCCCAGCCGAAGCCGCCCGCCTGCGGGTGGCTGAGCTGCCCATGCACACCCTGAGCGCCGCCCGCCCGCACCTGGGCGTGCTGGAGCGCATTGGCTGCCGCAGCTGGGACGACCTGCTGCGCCTGCCGCGCGACGGTGTGGCGCGGCGCTTTGGTGCGCCCTTGCTGGAGGCGCTGGACCGCGCACGCGGCAAGGAGCCTGACGGTTATGAATGGCGGGTGCTGCCCGAACACTTCGAGGAAAAGCTGGAACTCGATGCGCTGGTCACGCATGCGCCCGCGCTGATGGCCGGGGTTGAGCGCCTGCTGGTGAATCTGCAGGCCTGGCTGCTGGGCCGCCAGAGCGGGCTCAGCGCGCTCAAACTCGTCTGGCACCTGGACCCGCGGCGCGATGTGCCGCCCACCGGCGAGCTGGAGATACGCACGGCCCAGCCGGCGCAGGACTTGCGCCATGTGGCGCGCCTGCTGGCCGAACACCTGGCGCAGCAAAAGCTGGCGGCCCCGGTGCACAGCCTGACCTTGCAGTCGCTGGTGACCGAGAAGCTGGTCGATTCGGCCGCCGCCACCGGCAGCCTGCTGATGGCCGAGCGCAGGCAGGGCGACAGTGCGCTGGAACTGGTTGAGCGGCTGAGCGCCCGCCTCGGTGACGAGCAGGTGCAGGCCTGGCAGCCCAACGCAGACCACCGGCCCGAGCAGATGCAGCGCTGGGTGAATGCCCGGCGTGCCATCAAGGGCCACGACAAAGGTGCTATCAAATCAATAGCTGGTAGCGCACGTTTTGTAAGGGCTAGAGGCCGAAATGACCAAAAAAATGAGCCGGACGCCAGCACAACCGAAGCCCTGTACCCCAGCTGGCTGCTGCCCGAGCCTTTGAAGCTGGCCACGGTGGGCGACAGCCCGGTGTACCAGGGCCGGCTGGTGCGGCTGGCCGGGCCGCAGCGGCTGGAGGCGACTGGCTGGCTGATGGGCGGTGACGGCACAGGCGAAGGCGGCAAGCCGCCGGCGATACGCGACTATTTCATTTACCGCAGCCAGCAGGCCGGTCTGTTGTGGGTTTACAGCGAGCGTTTGCCCGTGGCCGCGCCGCAGGCGGCAGCCGGGCAGTTGCGGGCCTGGTATCTGCACGGGTTTTTTGCCTGAGGCAGGTTGGCCATGGCGGATCAACTCCCCGGTTATGCCGAGCTGCATGCGCTCAGCAACTTCAGCTTCCAGCGCGGCGCCTCGCACGCCGAAGAACTGGTGGAGCGCGCCGCCCGCCTGGGCTACCAGGCCATCGCCATCACCGACGAATGCTCTGTCGCCGGCGTGGTGCGGGCCCATGTGGCGGCCAAGACGCATGGGCTCAAGCTGTTGCCGGGCGCGGAGTTTCGGGTTGCGGCGGCTGAGCCGTTTTGCCTGGTGGTACTGCCGCACAACGCGGCGGGCTGGGGCAACCTGTGCGAGTTCATCACCGCGGCCCGCCAGGCGGGCGACCTGATTGATAAAGGCAGCTACCGCGTGGCCCTGGGCGAGACCGATTTTGCGCTGCTGGCGGATTGCGAAATCCTGCTGTCGCCCTTGCCGGATGCTATCAATACAGAAGCGATCTGCGCGCATGTTGATTGGGCCAGAGGCATTTTTGGCTCAAACTGCTGGCTGGCGGTGGGGCTTTTGCAGGGCCTGGACGACGCGCTGCGGCTGCAGCAGTTGCAGGAGGTTTCCCGCCGCACCGGCATGCGCCTGGTGGCCGCCGGCCATGTGCTGATGCATGTGCGCTCGCGCAAGCCGCTGCTCGATGTGATGACGGCCATCAGGCTCGGCAAAACGGTGCACGAATGCGGCTTTGCCCTGCAGGCCAATGCCGAGGCGCATTTGCGGCCGCGCATGCGGCTGGCCGATATTTACCCGGCAGGCCTTTTGCGCGCCACGCTGGAGGTGGCGGCGCGCTGCAGCTTCAGCCTCGACGAAATTCGCTCTATGTACCGCTACCCGCTGGCGGACATCGTGCCCGCTTCTGAGGCGCCGGCGCAGTGCCTGCGCCGGCTCACGGCAGAGGGCGCGCAGACGCGTTATCCGGATGGCGTCGATGCCGAAATCCAGGCCCAGATTAACAAGGAGCTGGCCCTGATAGAAGAACTGGAATATGAAATGTTCTTCATAACCGTGCACGACATCGTGCGCTTTGCCAATGCGCAGAAGATTTTGTGCCAGGGGCGCGGCTCGGCGGCCAATTCGGCGGTCTGTTATTGCCTGGGCATCACCGCCGTCAATCCGGCGGAAAGCCAACTGCTGTTTGAGCGCTTCATCAGCCGTGAGCGCCGCGAGCCGCCCGATATTGATGTGGACTTCGAGCACCAGCGGCGCGAGGAAGTCATCCAGTACATCTACGGCAAGTACGGCCATGACCGCGCCGCCATTGCCGCCACCGTGATCAGCTACCGGCCGCGCAGCGCGCTGCGCGACGTCGGCAAGGCGCTGGGGATGGAGGCCGAATTGATCGAGCAGTTTGCCAAGGAGCATTTCTGGTTTGACGGCCGCGATGCCCTGGAGAAAAAACTCGAAGAAGCCGGCCTTCAAGCGCAGGCCGGCCCGGTGCTGCAATGGCTGGGTCTGGCCATGCAACTGATCGGTTTTCCGCGCCACCTGAGCCAGCATGTGGGCGGCTTTGTGCTGACGCAGGGCAAGCTGACGCGGCTGGTGCCGGTGCAGCCCGCCTCCATGGAAAACCGCCGCATCATCCAGTGGGACAAGGACGACCTGGACGCCATGGGCCTGCTCAAGGTCGATGTGCTGGCGCTGGGCATGCTGTCGGCGATACGCCGCTGCCTGCACCTGGTCGACCAGACGCGGGGAGGGGCGCTGCAGATGCACCAGATCGAATCGGGCGACGAGCAGACCTACGACATGATTTGCCAGGCCGACACCGTGGGCGTGTTCCAGATCGAGAGCCGGGCGCAGATGTCCATGCTACCGCGCCTGCAGCCGCGCAATTATTACGACCTGGTGGTGGAAGTCGCCATCGTGCGGCCCGGGCCGATTCAGGGCGGCATGGTGCATCCCTACCTCAAGAGCCGTGAGATTGTCGGGAAGGGCGGCGAGATCGACTTCAAATATCCGGAACTCAAGGAGGCGCTGGGCCGCACCCTGGGCGTGCCCATTTTTCAGGAGCAGGTGATGCAGATCGCCATGATTGCCGCCGACTTCAGCGCCGACGAGGCCGACGACTTGCGCCGCTCCATGGCGGCCTGGAAGCGCAAGGGCGGGGTGCAGCGTTTTCATGATCGCCTGGTCAAGCGCATGATTGAAAAAGGCTACGGGGCCGAATTCTCCGAGCGCATCTTCAGCCAGATCGAGGGTTTTGGCGAATACGGTTTTCCGGAAAGCCATGCCGCCAGTTTTGCCAAGCTGGTGTATGTGAGCTGCTGGCTCAAATGCCACGAGCCGGCCTGTTTTCTGGCGGCCCTGGTCAACTCCCAGCCCATGGGGTTTTATTCGGCCTCGCAACTGGTGCAGGATGCCCGCAAGCATGGCGTGCAAGTACGCGCCGTGGATGTCATGCACAGCGCATGGGACTGCACGCTGGAGGCCGCCGGTGAAGCTGCTGGCGAAGCGGCGGGCGAAGCGGCTGTGCTGCCGCACTACCCCGGCATCCATGCCGCCCAGCCCGCGGTGCGGCTGGGCCTGCGGCTGGTGGCAGGCCTGCCGGAAGCGGCGGCCCTGCGCCTGGTGGCCGCGCGGGCAGAAGCACTATTCACCTCCACCGAAGACCTGGTTTCGCGCGCGCAGCTGGTCACGCTCGAAATCAATGCGCTGGCCGCCGCCGATGCGCTCTTGGCGCTGGCCGGCCACCGGCGCCAGCAGGTTTGGCAGGCCTCGGCCATCAAACCCGCGCCCTTGCTGCTGAAAGCCGTGCCCACGCATGAAACCGCGCTGGCGCTGACCGACACGCCCGAGGGCGAAAACATCCTGTTTGACTACCAGTCCACCGGCCTGACCTTGCGCCGTCACCCCGTGGCCTTGCTGCGGCCGCGCCTGGCCCGGCGCGGGCTGCTCAGCGCCGGCGAGTTGAATGCCTTGCCTGATGGGGCGGACGTGGCGGCCTGCGGCATCGTCACGGTGCGCCAGCAGCCGCAAACCGCCAAGGGCACCATCTTTGTCACGCTGGAAGACGAAACCGGCCCGGTCAATGTGATCGTGTGGAAGTCACTGCGCGAGACGCAACGCGCCGAGGTGCTGCATGCGCGGCTGCTGGCGGTGTACGGTGTGTGGCAGCGCAGTGAAGAAAGCGGCACCGAAAAAGGCTATGGCGCCGTCCGCAACCTGGTGGCGCAACGGCTGGAAGACCTCACGCCGCTGCTGGGGCGGCTGGGGACGTCAAGCCGCGACTTTCACTAAGCCCCAAAGGGCTCAACGGTAGGTTGGCGTGCGCTTTTCCAGAAACGCGGCAATGCCTTCGCCACCATTGGCGTGGTGCAGGTTGCGCACAAAATGGTCGCGCTCGCTGGAAAGCTGCTGGCTGAGCGTGTTTACCGCCGCGTCGTTGATCAGTTCCTTGATGCTTGCCAGTGCGTTGGGCGCGCGTGCGTTGAGCTGCCCGGCCAGCCGCAGCGCTTCGGTCAGCGCGCCGCCGGCACGGGTGACCCGGTTGACCAGGCCAAACGCCTGCAGTCGCTGGGCGCTGATGCGCTCGCCGGCCATCAACAGTTCGCTGGCCAAGGCGCGCGGCAGGGCGCGCGCCAGGCCCCAGCTGCCACCGCCGTCGGGCGACAGCGCCACCGTGCTGTAGGACATTACAAACACGGCGTTGTCGGCTGCCACCACAAAATCACAGGCCAGCGCCAGTGAAAAGCCGGCGCCAGCCGCCGCGCCTTCAATAGCAGCAATCACCGGCTTGGGGTAGGTGCGAATCGAGTCAATCCAGTTGTGCAGGCCTTCGATGCTTTGGGCCTGCACCTCGGGTGCCTCGCGCCGGTTGGCCTGCAGGCGCTGCAGGTTGCCGCCCGCGCAAAACAGCGCGCCTTCACCGGTGATGATGACGCTGCGGATTTCGGAATTGTTTTCGGCGGCGTTAAGGGCCTCGATGCCGGCCGCATAGATCTCGGGCCCCAGCGCGTTTTTGAACTCGGGGTTGCTGATCGTCAGAATGAGGGTGCTGCCCTCGCTGGTACTTTTGAGTGCGCCGGCCATCAGTGCCTGCCCGGCCGCCCGAAGGGCACTGAACGCCCCCTCGGGGGGCAGCGAAAAAATTGAGCGTGGGGGTATTTCATCTTAGCTTTCTTCGTGCGTGAGGCTCCGGCCGATGGCGCCGCGGCGCCGCAGCCAGGGGGAGGGGCGGTAGCGCGGGTCGCCATACACGGTTTGCATGTTGAACAGCACTTCCAGCACATTGGTGGGGCCGTAGCGGTCGCCCATCGCCAGCGGGCCCATCGGGTAACCGAGACCCAGCGTGACCGCTGTTTCCAGGTCTTTCGGGCTGCAGATGCCTTGCTGGCAGATGTCGCTGGCAATGTTGACGATGGTGGCCACGACGCGCTGGGTGACAAAACCGCCGCTGTCACGGATCACGCTGACGGCCTTGCCGTCCCGCGCGAACAGGGCGTGGGCGGCATCGCGCATGTCGGTGCGTGTGGCCGGGTTGGTGGCCAGCACGCGCCGCTTGGTGGCGGCATCGTCAATCAGCATGTCTATGCCCACCGTGCGCGCCGGGTCCAGCCGCTCCACCACGGCCACCGTGGTGATGTCAAAACCCAGCGGCGCCACCAGCGTCAGGGCCTGTGGCGAGGGCGATTGCCCGGTTTCGATTTTGGCCTCCAGGTTTTTCAGCAGCTGCAGCAGCTCGGCCCGACGGGAGGCGCGCGGCGAAACCCAGACCGGCGGCATTTCGGCCACCTCCGGTAGCGCCGGCTCGGCCGGAATCTGGGCAATGCCGTCGGCATAGCGGTAAAAGCCTTCACCGGTTTTGCGGCCCAGCAGGCCGCCGGCCAGGCGCTGCGCCGTGATGGCGCTGGGCCGATACCGGGCTTCGCCGTAGTACTGCTGGTAAATCGATTCCATGACCGGGTGCGACACATCCAGCCCGGTCAAATCCATCAGCTCGAACGGCCCGAGCTTGAAACCGGCCTGGTCGCGCAGGATGCGGTCCAGTGTGGCGAAATCGGCCACGCCCTCGCTGACGATGCGCAGCGCTTCCGTGCCGTAGCCGCGCCCGGCGTGGTTGACGATAAAGCCGGGGGTGTCCTGCGCCTGCACCGGCGTGTGGCCCATCTGCCTGGCATAGCTGGCCAGGGCGTCGCAGACATTTGTGCCGGTTTTCAGGCCGGCAATCACCTCCACCACCTTCATCAGTGGCACCGGGTTGAAAAAGTGAAAACCGGCCAGGCGCTCCGGATGCCTGAGCCCCGCCGCGATGGCGGTGACAGACAGCGAGGAGGTGTTGCTGGCCAGCACGGTGTGCGGCGACACCAGGGCTTCAAGTTCAGAAAACAGGGCCTTTTTGACGTCCAGCCGCTCGACAATCGCCTCAATGATGAGGTCGCAATCCTTCAGGTCGTCCAGGCGGCCTGCCACCTGAAGGCGCATCTTGTGGTCTGCCGCCACCCCCGCGTCGAGTCGCCCTTTTTCTACCAGCCGGTCCCACTGCGCGCACAGGGCGGCGTGCGCCTTTTCTGCCGATCCGGGCTGCGCATCCATCAGTTTGACGATGCTTCCCGCCTGCGCGCAAATCTGCGCAATTCCGCGACCCATCGCGCCCGCACCGATCACGCCGGTCATGTTGTAAATTGGCTTCATGAGAAAGTATTATCAGGCTAGGCCATATAGGATGGGCTGTGTCAAAATGTTCTTCGTGAAATTCTATATGGCAGCTCTGAAAAAAAGTCCACTACTCATTGCGTGCCTTCTGTTGATCGCCACAACTGCAAGCACGGCCATGTCTTTAGGGCGAAGCCGCGGCGCCGCCCTGATCGGGCGCCCGCTGGATATTTCGGTGCAGGCGATTCTGGATGCCCAGGAGACCCCCGCCAACCTGTGCCTTGAAGCCGACGTTTTTTATGCCGACAACAAGCTTGAGAAGTTCCGCGTGCTGGTCAGCGCGGAAAAGGCCGCCGGCTCCCAGAATGCGCTGATTCGCATCCGCTCCTCGGTGCTGGTGGATGAGCCGGTGGTGACCGTCAACCTGCGGGCCGGCTGCCAGCAAAAAAATGAAAAGCGCTATGTGCTGCTCGCCGATCTTGTGCCCGACCTGGCGTCCAGCCAGCCGGCCGCGGAGGCTGCGGCCGCGGCGGGCACCGCAGAGCCCGCGCCGGCGCAGCGCGCGCTGCCAGCTGTTTCGCCATCGACCGGCGCAGCCCCTGGCCGTTCAACGGCCCGCTCGCGGCCCGATGCTGCCGCAGCGGCGCAGACCGGTTCTGCAGACGCTGCCCGTCAGCCCGCCCCGAAGCCGAAAGCTGCGCTGGCGGCTGAGCAGGCCTTCCCTCGCCTCGGGCCCCGCCCCAAACCGGCCAGGGTGGCCGAAAAAAGCGGGCCGCGCCTGAAACTGGAGCCCGTAGACCTGAGCATTGAGCGTGATCCGGTGCTCAAGGCCTCTACCGAGATGCTGAGCACGCCCGCTTCCAGTGACCAGGAGCGCTCGGTCGCTGCCGCCCTCTGGCGCGCCTTGAGCGCCCAGCCGCAAGACATCTTGCGTGACGCCGAGAAAATTCAGGCGCTCGAAAGTTCGGTGCTCAGCCTGCGCGCCCAGGCCCAGAAAAACCAGCTGGCGATCAAGGACCTGACCGGGCAGCTTGAAAAGGCCCAGTCGGAACGCTACGCCAATATGCTGGTGTATGGCCTGGGCTTGCTGCTGCTGCTGGCGCTGGTGGCCATCGCCTATTTGTGGCGTCGCTGGTCCCTGGTGCGGCTCGATAGCGAGGAAGCCTTGCCGTGGTGGCGAAAAGACAAACCGCAGGATCAAGGTTGGTCCAACAGCTTGCGTGACGGGGGCCTTGTCGCCATGCCCATTGAGGCTGAATCTGAAAAAGACAGCTTCGTCAGTGCGAAAGCCCCGGCGCCGGTGGAACCCGGGTTTGCGTCGGGCAAGCGTCTTCCCAGCTTCGGTTATGCGGAATCGTCATTCCCCGCGGCCATCGAGGTGCGCGAGGACTTCTCGAACAGCATGCCGCAGATTGCCCGCACGGTGAAGGCCGAAGAACTGGTGGACGTGCAGCAGCAGGCCGATTTCTTTGTCTCGCTGGGACAGCACGAGCAGGCCATCGAGGTGTTGCGCGGCCACATCGGCGGCCATGTTGACACCAGTGCGCTGGTGTATCTGGACCTATTTGATCTCTATCACCAGCTGGGGCGCAAAGCCGACTATGAAGACTTGCGCGATGACTTCAACGAGCTCTTCAACGCGAAGGTGCCGGCCTTTGACCTGTACACCGACACCAGCCCGGGGCTTGAGGTGTATGAGACCGCCATGTCGCGCATTGAAGCGCTGTGGCCTTCGTCCAAGGCGCTCGAACTGATTGAAGAGTCGATTTTCCGCAAACCCGATGCGACGACCAAAGCCTTTGACCTGGAGGCTTACCGTGAACTGCTGCTGTTGTACGGCGTGGCCAAAGAAATCAACAAGCCCCGCTTCAACAACGAAGACAGCGTCCTGCTGCGTGATTTCCCCGCGATTTCGGCAGAACAGCCTGATGTCAAATTGCCGAGCCATACCTCGAAGTTCATGGCAACTTCAATTCAGCCTTTGTCTGCCAACGTGCGGGAAAACCGGCATCTGGACACGTTGCCCGGGCCGTTTACCGTCCTGCCGAAGGCCTCGCCACGGCTGGGTCTTGACATCGACCTGGACGAACTTTCAAGTGACGGTGTGAGTATTGAGCCCAGCTCGCGGTCAGCGCTTGACAACGTGATTGAGTTCGATTTTTCGGATTCCCAGCCGCATTCAACGAGCCGAAAAATTCCCTGAGATCCGTCACCCCGGCTTGACCGGGATTTTTTTTGCTCAGGATGGCGTTGAATCAGCGGCGCACCTGGAGCGCGCCGGGATTGACGATGTTGGTGGGCGTGCCCTTGATGAAGTTGACGACATTGTCAAAAGCCGCCCCAAAATACATCTCGTAGCTGTCCTGCTCGACATAGCCGATGTGCGGCGTGCAGATGCAGTTTTCAAGCCGCAGCAGCGCATGGCCCTGCAAAATCGGTTCGGATTCAAAAACGTCGACCGCCCCCATGCCTGGGCGCCCGCGGTTCAGCGCCGCAATCAGCGCATCGGGCTCGATCAGCTCGGCCCTGGAGGTGTTGACCAGCAGTGCCGTGGTTTTCATGCTCAGCAAATCCTCCAGCGCCACCGTGCCGCGGGTGTCGTCGTTGAGGCGCAGATGCAGGCTGAGCACGTCGCAGTGCTCAAACAGCCAGGCTTTGCTGACCGCGATTTCATAGCCATCGGCCCTGGCGCGTTCGCGCGAGGCTTCCCGGCCCCACACCACCACCCGCATGCCAAACGCCCGGCCATAAGCGGCAATGAGCTGACCAATCTTGCCGTAGCTCCAGACGCCCAGCGTCTTGCCCTTGAGGACCGAGCCGATGCCAAAATTGGTCGGCATGGATGCCGATTTGAGGCCCGCTTGTTGCCAGACGCCGTGTTTGAGGTGCGCCACGTACTGGGGAATGCGGCGCGTGGCCGCCATGATGAGTGCCCAGGTCAACTCCGCGGGCGCGGTGGGAGAGCCTGCGCCTTCAGCAACGGCCACCCCCCGCTCGGTACAGGCCTCGAGGTCCACATTGTTGCCGACGCGGCCGGTTTGAACCACCAGCTTGAGCTTGGGCAGCTTTTCAATGAGCTGCCGGCTCAGCTGGGTTCGTTCCCGAATCAGCACAATCACATCGGCATCTTTCAGCCGGACCGACAGCTGGCCTATGCCCTTGACGGTGTTGGTGTAGACCTTGGCGGGATAGGCATCCAGCTTGGCCGCGCAGGCCAGTTTTCGCACCGCATCCTGGTAGTCGTCGAGGATCACAATATTCATGCACGGTATTGTGCCTGCAAGATTTTTCACATCTCGCTACAGGGCGGGGTGCCTTCGCCTCAACTTGTATCGGAAGGAAACTTTTTGGGCTACAGGTCAGCCGGGCGCTGCCATTAGTGGGCCGCCAGCTCGCGCTGGGCCATGCGCTCAAGTTCGGCGCAGACATCGGCCATGCGGCCCGAGATGACCATGCGGCCGGCGCAAGCCGGGCTGACGGCGGCGTCGACTACCCGCACCACTTTGAGCCGGCCGGGTGTTGCCGTGTCTTCAGCGCACGCTGCGCTCGGGAGTTTTGCGCCATGCGCGTGGGTCCGGCCACGTTTTGCGCCGCCGGCCGCCGGCGCAAAGGGCAGGGCCAGTTGGTGGGGGCTACGCGGAGCATTGGCTGGCACGGCAAATTGGCGGGAATTGGCGGGCGCTGGCACCAGCCATGCCGCCAACGTGTGCAGCGGGGCTAGAAAGACCGACACGACCGGCGACTGTGAAAAACTGGCGATTCCCATGATGAACTCCTGAATTAGAGAGACTTGCGTCCCAATGCAGACAGGCAGGATTGCAAACTGGCCGTTGGGCCAGCGGGGCCGCCGCATCAGGGTGTTGGCCACCAGGACCAAACGCCCGCCACCTGCTGCGAGGCCGATGTCGATGAATTAGCTGAGCACGGTGTTGCGAATCAGGCCCACCGCCAGGCCTTCCAGCTCGAAGGGCTCGCCCGGTCGCACCACGATGGTGTTGAAGTCCGGGTTTTCGGGCAGCAGCTCAATCAGGTCCCGGGTGCGCCGAAAGCGCTTGACTGTGACCTCGTCGCCTAGCCTGGCCACCACAATCTGGCCGTTTCTGGCTTCTTTGGTTTGCTGTACCGCCAGCAGATCGCCGTCGATGATGCCGGCATCGCGCATGCTCATGCCGCGTACCTTGAGTAGATAGTCGGGCTGCTTTTGAAACAGGCTGCTTTCAAAATGGTAAGTCTGCTCGACATGTTCCTGCGCGAGAATCGGGCTGCCCGCCGCAACCCGCCCGACCAGGGGCAGGGCCAGTTGGGCTAGGCTTTGCAGGGGCAGGGAAAACTGTTTGTTTCGGGATTCGTTGAGGGTGCGCAAGGTGTCGCCGCGCAGGCGAATGCCGCGTGATGTGCCGCTGACCAGTTCGATGGCGCCCTTGCGGGCCAGCGCCTGCAGGTGCTCTTCGGCGGCATTGGCGGAGCGAAAACCGAGTTCGGCCGCGATTTCGGCCCGGGTGGGTGGAGCGCCGGTGCGCGAGATGGCGCGCTGGATCAGTTCCAGGATTTGCTGCTGGCGGGCGGTAAGCTTGGGGCTGGCCGGCGTGTGCGGAAAATCGTTGATGATGCTCATGAGCGGGACTCCTTGGTTCGTCAGATCGGTCCATCGACATTGCCGGTTGATGGGCCGCCTCATTGCCTGTTTTAATATCCAGTAACTGTATTTTCATCCAGTTTTTAACAGAAAACAAGTCACCTCTTTATGAAGCCTCAAAAAATTGTGATTCTGGGCACCGGCGGCACCATCGCCGGCCGCGCGGCCGCCGCGTCCGACAACATCGGATACACCGCAGCACAGGTCGGAATTGACCAGCTGGTGGCCGACATTCCGGCGCTGGCCGAGGGCGGGCCGGTCACCACCGAGCAGCTGGCGCAGATTGACAGCAAGGACATGAGCTTTGCGGTCTGGACCCAACTGGCCCTGCGCGTCAGCGAGTTGCTGGCGCAGCCGGAGGTGCAGGGCATTGTCATCACCCACGGCACCGATACGCTGGAGGAAACCGCCTGGTTTTTGCAGGCGGCATGCAGCCCGGCCAAGCCGGTGGTGCTGACCTGCGCCATGCGTCCGGCCAGCGCGCTGGTGCCCGATGGCCCGCAGAACGTGCTGGATGCGGTAGCCGTGGCCCGGCACGCGGGCGCGCAGGGTGTGGTGGCGGTCTGCGCCGGCACCATTCATGGCGCGCACGACGTGCAGAAGGTGCATACCTACCAGCTCAACGCCTTCGGCTCCGGCGATGCCGGCCCTATCGGCTATGTCGAGGAGGGAAGGCTCCGTTTACTAAGAAATTGGCCTCTAGCCAAGGCAGAACGTGCACAGGAAGCTATTAAAAAGATAGCGGACCTGGGCAATGAGGGCGACTGGCCGCGGGTGGAAATTGTCATGAACTACGCGGGGGCCAGCGGCGCGATGGTTGAGGCCCTGCAGGCCCAAGGCGTGCGCGGCCTGGTGGTGGCGACCACCGGCAACGGCACGCTGCACCACGCGCTGGAAGCGGCCTTGCTGAAGGCGCAGGCCGCCGGCGTCAGGGTGGTGCGGGCGACGCGCTGCCTCAATGGTCAGGTGCTGGCCAAGCCCGGCGATGCGATTCCGGACTCGCAAGGCCTGAGCCCGGTCAAGGCGCGCGTGGCGCTGATGCTGGACTTGCTCAGCTGAAGAAGCCATGAAAAAAGCCGCCCCATGGACGGCTTTTGGCGGCAGGCCGCGCGGCCGATTGTGCTTTAGCTAGACAGCGCGGCAAAGGCCCGCGCAGTGATTTCGTCCACGCCGCCCATGCCGCTGATGGCGCGGTATTTGGGCGCGGCATCGGGCGCTGCTTCGGCCCAGCTCGAGTAGTACGCCACCAGCGGGCGGGTCTGCGCGCTGTACACCTCCAGCCGCTTGCGCACGGTTTCTTCCTTGTCGTCCTCGCGCTGGATCAGCGGCTCGCCGGTCACGTCGTCCAGGCCTTCCACCTTGGGCGGGTTGTACTTGACGTGGTAGGTGCGGCCCGAGGCGGCGTGCGAGCGGCGACCGCTCATGCGCTCGATGATGGCCTCGAACGGTACATCGATTTCGAGCACATAGTCGAGCTTCACGCCGGCGGCCTTCATGGCGTCGGCCTGCGGAATGGTGCGCGGAAAACCGTCGAACAAAAAGCCCTGCGCGCAGTCTGGCTGGGCAATGCGCTCCTTGACCAGGTTGATGATCAGGTCGTCGCTGACCAGGGCGCCTGCATCCATGACTTTTTTGGCTTCCAGGCCCAGCGGGGTGCCGGCCTTGACGGCGGCGCGCAGCATGTCTCCGGTTGAAATCTGCGGAATGCCGTATTTCTGGCAGATGAAAGTGGCTTGGGTTCCCTTGCCCGCGCCAGGCGCGCCCAACAAAATCAGTCTCATGGATGTCCTCGGGTTTTATGAATTCGAAAGAGCGAGAAGCGTTGGCAGGCCGACATGCGAAGGGGCTGCCTGGCGGGTGTCAGGGCTGCCAGCACGCTGTGCAGGCCCGGCGTCCGGTTTTTGGGCCCAAGGATAGCATGCACACCCTTGAGAGCAGCTTACACAGGCCGGTGGCCAAGGGGGGCGGAGTGCCCGCCTTAAACAAACAGCTGGCGCGCCCGCTCCAGGTCTTCGGGGGTGTCCACCCCGGGGCCGGGCGCATCGTCGGTGATGTGAACGGCAATCCGCTGGCCGTGCCACAGCACGCGCAGTTGTTCCAGCGATTCGAGCTGCTCCAGCGGCGCCTGCGGCAGGCCGGGAAAAGCCCGCAGAAACCCGGCGCGGTAACCGTAAATGCCGACATGACGCAGCGGTTTGGGCAGCAGGCTGCCGCTGTCCCACCAGGCCTTGCCGGCAAAATCCCGGCCTGCGGGTATGGGCGCGCGACTGAAGTACAAGGCGGTCTGCCGGGCATCGAGCACCACTTTGACGACATTCGGGTTCAGGTAGTCGGCCAGTTGCTCAATCGCGTGGGCGGCGGTGCTCATGGCGCAGTCGCTGCGGCGGCGCAGCAGGCCGGCCACCGCGTCGATCAGGGCCGGGTTGATCAGTGGCTCGTCGCCCTGCACGTTGACCACGAGGTCGTCGTCGGCCAGGCCCAGCAGGCTGCAGGCCTCCGCCAACCGGTCGCTGCCGCTCGGGTGGTCGGCGCGGGTCAGCACGGCACTCACGCCAAAGGCGGCACATTTTTCAATGATCTCGGCGCTGTCGGTGGCCACCACGGTGCGGGCCGCGCCGCTTAGCATGGCGCGCTGCGCCACCCGCACCACCATGGGCGCGCCGCCAATGTCGGCCAGCGGCTTGTTGGGCAGGCGGGTTGAGGCCAGGCGGGCCGGAATCAGGACGGTAAAGCTCATAGGGCTTGGGCGCAGAGCAACATCACAGGCCGAGTTCCTCGTCGGTCAGCGTGCGCGCTTCGTTCTCCAGCAGCACCGGAATGCCGTCGCGCACCGGGTAGGCGAGCCGGGCGCTGCGCGAGACCAGTTCCTGCTTTTCGCGGTCGTATTGGAGCGGCCCCTTGGTCACGGGGCAGACCAGCAGTTCAAGTAGTTTGGTGTCCATGGCGTGATGGTAAAGGAGAAAGCAGCGGCGCCAGACGTGCATCGAGCGCCGCAAAAAAGGCCGGCTCGGGGGCAAACGCCAGCGGCACGGCCAGCAGGCGCAGCGACGGCAGGCCGTGCATTGAAAACAGCTTGACGGCATCTTTTTCGGTGCACAACACGGTCTGGCCGGCCAGCGCCGCCAGATCGTCGCTTTCAAAGTTGTGATGATCCGGGAACGCCAGGGTTTGGTCCAGCGTCAGGCCGCGCGCCCTGAGCATGTCAAAAAAGGCGTCGGGACTGGCAATGCCGGCCAGCGCCACCAGCCGCTGGCCCTGCAGGCTGCCCAGCGCGACCGTGCGGCCATCAGCGCCGATGGCCTGGTCGGCCAGCGCCCGGCGCGAGCTGAAACCTTCAAAGGCCGGTTGCTGGCCGGTGTGCAGCACCAGGTCAAGGCCGCGCCGCTGGCGTTCCGGCCAGGGCTCGCGCAGGGGGCCGGCCGGCATCAGCCAGCCGTTGCCGACACCACGGTCGTCAAACACCGCAATTTCCACATCGCGTCGCAAGGCATAGTGCTGCAAGCCGTCATCGCACAGCACGAGCCGGGTTGCCGGGTAGGCCGCCAGCAGGGCGCGCACCGCCTGCGTGCGTTGCGCTGCTACAAAAACAGGAGCGTCTGTTGCCCGTTTGATGAGGGCTGGCTCGTCACCCGACTGGTAAATAGGGGTTTGCAGGCCGACTTCCAGCGTGCTGTGGCCGGCGCGGGCATAGCCGCGCGAGACCACGCCAACCGAGAGACCCTGGGCCTGCAGGTGCTTGACCAGCGCCAGTACCAGCGGCGTTTTGCCGCCGCCGCCGGCCACCACATTGCCGACCACAATCACCGGCACGCCAAAGCCCTCGGAGGCCAGCAGGCCCTTGCGGTACAGCGCCCAGCGCAGGCGCAGCGCCAGCCCATGGGCCTGCGCCAGCGGCCAGAGCAGGCAGGCCAGCCAGCCCCGGCCAAGCCAGGCCTTGAGCAGAATTTGTTTCACGCGGTAGGAGTCACGTCAGCAGCGCAACGGGGGGCAGGTCGTGGGCCCGGCAGCCTACTTGCTGCCGGCCTGGGCGCTGCTCTGGGTGGCAAATGTGATTTGCGTGAGCCCCTGGCGCCGGGCCGCTTCCATCACCGTGATGACGGCCTGGTGCGTGGCGCTGGCGTCGGCGCTGATGATGATAACGCTGTCCTTGCCGGCCTTGGCCGCTTCCAGCAGGGCACTGCCCAGCACCTCGATGCCGCGCCCCTGCACCAGGGTTTTGTTGACCATGTAACGGCCGTCGCTGCTGACCGCGACGATCACTTCCTTGGGGTAGTCGCGCTGCTGCTCGGCATCGGCCGCCGGCAGCTTGACCTGCAGTTCGGTGAACTTGCTGTAGGTGGTCGACAGCATCAGAAAAATCAGCACGACGAGCAAGACGTCGATGAATGGGATCAGGTTGATCTCGGGTTCATCATGCGGGTGAGGGCGAAAATTCATGCCCAGTCCCCTGCAAGCGTGAGCACCATCGTGCGCCGCGCCGGGCCGCCCCAAGCAAGCACAGCCGCCCCGGGGGGCAGCGCATTACACGAAGTGAAAAGCGTGGGGGCCATGTTATTTTCGGAGGGTATTCAAGTGGCGCACAAAGCGCTCGGACGCCAGTTCCATGGCCAGCAGGTAGCCATCGACCCGGGCCCGGAAGTAGCGCCAGAAAATCAATGCCGGAATCGCCACCATCAGGCCGAAAGCGGTGTTGTATAGCGCAATCGAAATACCCTGCGCCAGTTGCGCCGGGTTGCCGCCCGCCGCATGGCTGACCCCGCCGCCGCCAGCTTGGGAGCCAAAAATCTCGATCATGCCGATGACGGTGCCCAACAGCCCCAGCAGTGGCGCGGCCGAGGCGATGGTGGCCAGCGCGGCCAGGTAGCGCTCCAGCTGATGCGCAGCCTGGCGGCCGGCGCCTTCCATGGTGGAGCGCAGGTCGTCCTCGCTGATGCGCGGGTTGGCATTCAGGGCGCGAAAACCGCTGGCCAGCACTTCGCCCAGCACCGAGTTTTGTGCCAGCTGGGTCACCACATCGGGCCCGGGCACGGTGTTGCGTGAGACGGTGATGGCCTCGTCAATCAGTTTGGGGGGCGCGACCCTGGCGGTTTTCAGGCTGGCAAAGCGCTCAATGACCAGCGCCAGCGCCAAAATGGAACAGGCAACCAGAGGCCAGATGGGCCAGCCTGCGGCTTGTATGATCGAAAACAATGCACATCTCCAGGCAGATAAGTTGTCCGGATTATGGCCTACCCCAACCCCGCGGATTCGCTCTCTCAACGCCCGGTGAGTGAATGTTTTCCAAATCCATTTTTTTGTAGGATTTAACTCACAGAACTTGTGGATAACTTTGTGTGCAAGTAGTGGCGCAGACGCTGGCGAGCCACGCCAGACGGGGCTTGTGACACATCGATGAAAAATTGAGCAAAATTAAGTTGTTATAAATCAATGAGTTATACGAATTCATCGCCCTCGGGGCAGGGAACTACCGCATTGAAGCCCGTCCGCTGGTGCTCTGTGGACTGTTGCCCGCGCCCTTGCTGGGGAGTGGGCCATGTTTGAGGCATCGCCGCTGGATCAAAAGCCCGGCAGCGTCGGCCGCGAATCCGGTCTGCGGGTCTGGCCTGTGGGTTCGCTGCTGCGGGCCATTGCCGACAGCCTGCAGGCCCGCTTCAACCCGGTGGCGGTGCAGGGCGAGATCAGCGGTTTTTCGCGCGCAGTCAGCGGGCACTGCTATTTTTCGCTCAAGGATGAGCAGGGACAGATCCGCTGCGCCATGTTTCGGCGAGCCGCCAGCCTGCTGGACTTTGCGCCGCGCGATGGCCAGCGCGTGGAACTGCGCGGTCGTCTGGGTGTTTACGAGCCGCGCGGCGAGCTGCAATTGGTGGTCGAGTCGATGCAGCAGGCCGGGCAGGGCAACCTGTTCGAGCAGTTTTTGCAGCTCAAGGCCAGGCTCGAGGCCGAAGGGCTGTTTGAGGCGGCGCGCAAGCGGCCTTTGCCGCTGCGGCCGCGTGCCGTCGGCGTGGTCACCTCGCTGGGCGCGGCGGCCCTGCACGATGTGGTGAGCGCGCTTGAGCGCCGGGCACCGCACATTCCGGTGGTGATTTATCCGGCCTGCGTGCAGGGCGGCCAGGCCGCCGGTGAGCTGCGCGAGGCCTTGCTCAAGGCTTATCAGCGGCGCGGCACGGATCAGGTGGATGTGCTGCTGCTGGTGCGAGGCGGCGGCGCCATGGAGGATTTGTGGGCCTTTAATGACGAGCAGTTGGCACGCACCATCGTGGCCTCGCCGGTGCCGCTGGTCAGCGGCGTCGGGCATGAGACCGATTTCACCATTGCCGATTTCTGCGCCGACGTGCGTGCGCCCACGCCCACGGCCGCCGCCGAGCTGTGCGCGCAGCCACAAAGCGTCTGGCTGGGCGCGCTGGCGCTGGCCTTTGGGCGCCTGCAAAACGCGGTTGACCGGCAATTGCAGGCGCACAACCAGCGGCTGGACTGGGCCGCAGCCCGGGTCAGCCGGCCCTCGCACCTGGTGACGCAGCAGCAGGCGCGACTGGATGGACTGGCGCAAAACCTCCGGCATGCGATGCGCGCCATCCTGCGCCACGAGGCGCTAAAAATCCAGGCGCTGAACACAGACTTTCCCAAAGCAATGGCCGGTCATCTGCAGCGCCGCCGCCAGCAGACCGAGCGCGCCCAATTGCGGCTGGAACTGCTTGACCCCCGGCTGGTGTTGCAGCGCGGCTATGCCTGGCTGGCCGACCTGCAGGGCCAGGCCATCACCAGCGCCAGCGCCACCCACCCTGGCCAGCCGCTGCGCGCTACCCTTGCCGACGGCGAGGTCGATTTGGTCGTCTCGGCCCCCCGGCTGATTTAGTTTTTACAATGGCCCGTCCAATTCATTAACCATCACGAGGAAAATCATGGAACACAAGCTCCCAGCCCTGCCTTACGCGATTGACGCACTGGCCCCGCACTACAGCCAGGAAGCCTTTGAGTACCACCATGGCAAGCACCACAAGGCCTACGTGGACAATCTCAACAACCTGCAAAAAGGCACCGAGTTTGAGTCCATGACGCTGGAAGAAATCGTCAAGAAGTCCAGCGGCGGCGTGTACAACAACGCGGCCCAGATCTGGAACCACAGCTTCTTCTGGAACTGCATGAAGCCGGCTGGCGGCGGCGAACCCGCTGGCGCGCTGGCCGCGGCCATCAACGCCAAGTTTGGCTCCTACGCCGCCTTCAGGGAAGCATTTGTCAAATCGGCCGTGGGCAATTTTGGCTCCGGCTGGACCTGGCTGGTCAAGAAGGCCGACGGCACGGTGGACATCGTCAACACCGGCCCGGCCGGCACCCCGCTGACCACTGCCGACAAGGCCCTGCTGACGGTGGACGTCTGGGAGCACGCCTACTACATTGACTACCGCAACCAGCGCCCCAAGTTTGTCGAGACCTTCCTGGGCAGCCTGGCGAACTGGAGCTTTGCGGAAGCCAACTTCGCTTAATCCGTCATCGCTTGACGCTCACAAAAAAGCCGACTTGATGTCGGCTTTTTTATGCGTCACGCACCAGGCGAAGAACTCAGCGCTTCGCTTCAAACAGCGGGCCGCCCAGCTTGCTGCCGGCCTTGATGCCTTTTTTGGCAAACCAGCCCTTGTTCATCTCCAGCACATAGCGCACCGGCTGGCTGGAGCAGTGAGAGTCGAGTGTCAGTGGCTTCATGTCGGCCATGTTGACGATGGTGCCGTCGTCGGCCACAAACGCGGCGGTCAGGGGCAGCAGGGTGTTTTTCATCCAGAAGCATTGCTGGGCCGGCTGTTCAAACACAAAAATCATGCCTTCGTGCTGCGGCATGTCCTTGCGAAACATCAGGCCGACCTGGCGTTCTTCGGGCGCCAGAGCCACCTGCGCGTCGATCAGGTGCATGCCGGCAGTGAGCTTGACGCGCTGCAAATTCATCTGCGGCGCATCCTGGGCGCCCGCCCACAGCGGCGCAAGAAGGGCTGCAACCATAAGCTTGCGGCTCAGGCTCTGGCAGGTCATGCGGAAAGAAACAGAGAACATGGGTCACCACCGATAAAGTTGAAATGCAGGGCGTCTTGCCAGCATAAACGACGCGCATAAAAAATGCCCGCACGGGGCGGGCATCTTGACCGGAGTCGCCAGGGATTACTTGGCGGCTTCAGCGGCTTTCATTTTCTTGGCTTTTTTGTGAGCTTTGTGCTTCTTGGCCATTGGCTTTTTGGCTTCAGCGGCCATGGCTGGCTTGGCTTCGGCTTTGGCAGCAGGAGCGGCTGCGGCAGCCGGTGCGGAACCAGCGGCCATAGGGGCGCCGACGTGGGAAGCGGCGAATGCGCCAGCGGAGAAGAGGCCGGCGATCAAAACTGCGAGGATCTTGTTCATTTGGAGGTTCCTGAAAGAGTTTGTTGGAAAAATACCCCGAATTTTTCGGAGGCCCTCCCGTAACGAAGCCTGCGCGCCAATGGTTGACAGACTGCATTCATTTTTTTTCATAAAACTTTTTACGGCTAGAATTTAGGGGTTTTTACCTAAACTGCTGAAGGTGGCGTTCCCATTCAACGCCGTCAGCGCTTACCGGAGACTTTTTTAACATGTACCAGCACATCCAGGTGCCCGCCCAAGGCCAGAAAATCACCGTCAACGCTGACAACTCATTGAATGTGCCCGACGAGCCGATCATTCCCTTCATCGAAGGCGACGGCACCGGTGCGGATATCACGCCGGTCATGCTCAAGGTGGTCGATGCGGCCGTTGCCAAGGCTTATGGCGGCAAGAAGAAAATCCACTGGATGGAGGTCTTCGCCGGCGAAAAGTCCACCAAGGTCTACGGCCCCGACGTATGGCTGCCCGAAGAAACCCTGCACGCCGTGCGCGACTACGTGGTGTCCATCAAGGGCCCGCTGACCACGCCCGTCGGCGGCGGCATTCGCAGCCTGAACGTGGCGCTGCGCCAGGAACTGGACCTGTACGTCTGCCTGCGCCCGATCCAGTACTTTGCCGGCGTGCCTTCGCCCGTCAAGGAGCCGCAAAAAACCAATATGGTGATCTTCCGCGAGAACTCGGAAGACATCTACGCAGGTATCGAGTTCGAGTCGGGCAGCGACAAGGCCAAGAAGCTGATCAAGTTCCTGCAGGACGAGATGGGCGTGAAGAAAATCCGCTTCCCCAACACTTCGGGCATCGGTATCAAGCCGGTTTCGAGCGAAGGCACCGAGCGCCTGGTGCGCAAGGCCCTGCAGTACGCCATTGACAATGACAAGCCCAGCGTGACCATCGTGCACAAGGGCAACATCATGAAGTTCACCGAAGGCGGCTTCCGCGACTGGGCTTATGCGCTGGCGCAAAAAGAATTCGGTGCCGAACTGATTGACGGCGGCCCCTGGATGAAGTTCAAGAACCCGAAAACCGGCAAGGACATTGTCGTCAAGGACAGCATCGCCGACGCCTTCCTGCAGCAGATTTTGTTGCGCCCGGCCGAGTACAGCGTGATTGCCACGCTGAACCTGAACGGCGACTATGTGTCTGACGCGCTGGCGGCCCAGGTCGGTGGCATCGGCATTGCCCCAGGCGCCAACCTGAGCGATACCATCGCCATGTTCGAAGCCACCCACGGCACCGCGCCCAAGTACGCTGGCAAGGACTACGTCAACCCCGGCTCCGAAATTTTGTCGGCCGAAATGATGCTGCGCCACATGGGCTGGCTGGAAGCCGCCGACGTGATCATCAGCTCAATGCAAAAATCGATTGACTCGAAGAAAGTCACCTATGACTTCGCCCGCCTGATGGAAGGCGCTACCCAGGTCAGCTGCTCCGGCTTTGGCCAGGTCATGATCGACAACATGTAATCAGCCGTTTTCAGCGGATTGCCCCTTAGAAGCCGCCCGGAAGCGATTCCGCGGCGGTTTTTTCTTGGGTGGGTCATTTTCGTGAATATGCCACGGTTGAATGTCGCGTTCCTGCCACCAATTTCCCTGTCT
>NZ_JANOAL010000231.1:0-7907 GCF_031411155.1 Polaromonas sp.
GTTTTGCGGTGCGGCCGCGCTGTTCTTCTTGAAGACGCCGGTCAAGGTCGAGGTGCTGAACGACTTCAATGGGGACTTGATCCGGCTCTACCGGGTGGTGACGCACCACCTGGACGAGTTCATCCGGCAGTTCAGGTGGGCTCTCAATAGCCGCGAGATGTTCAAGTGGCTGCAGGAAACCCCACCGGCCACCCTGACCGATATCCAGCGGGCGGCGCGGTTTTATTACCTGCAAAAGTGCGCTTTCGGCGGCAAGGTGCAGGGCCAGAGCTTCGGCACGGCCACCACGGCCAAGGCCAGTATCAACCTGCTGCGCATGGAAGAAGACCTGAGTGCTGTCCACCTGCGGCTGCACCAGGTGTTTATTGAGAACCTCGACTGGGCCAAGTGCGTTGAGAAGTACGACCGGCCCCACAGCCTGTTTTACCTAGATCCGCCGTACTGGGGTACCGAGGGCTACGGCATTGGCTTTGACCTCGACCAGTACTCCCGCATGGCCGAACTGCTGCTCACCATGAAGGGCAAGGCGGCTGTGAGCGTCAACGATATCCCGGAGATGCGCCAGGCGTTCAAAGGTCTGACCATGAAACGCCTGGTAACCAACTACACCCTGGGCAAAAGCGGCAAAGGCCGCGAGCCCAAAGGCGAACTGCTGATTACCAACTTCGCACCAGGTGGCTGAAAGCCAGACTGGGCTGGTCTGGCTCTATCGATAGGACTTGCTGGAGTTGCCAACCAGAGCGGTACTGGCGTCATCAACAACGGACGCAACCATATGACCACTCAGCAACCCCCTCAATGCATCGCCAGGCGGCACCTCCCCCAAGCCGCCTACAACGAACGCCAGGCCAGAGCCGACAGTTTGCTCAGGCGGCTGTCCCAGGCCCTCGAGCATCATGCGTCAGCCGCCATCGCCAAGCCTGACATGTGGGGCTTCGCTGGCGACCTTGCTGCGGTCAATGAGAAGCTGATGGAGGTGTTAGGTACGCTCGGCGCGCTGACAGATGATGAGCGGGCCAACCACCGGGTCTAGAATCCAGCCAGCCCCAAGACACCAGGCCAGCCATGCGCTGGCCTTTCCTTTGGTGCTTACATTGGCCGTGAAAGCCTTTCAGGCTGGGTGTGAAGCGGCTGTGAAACCAGCCGCTTTAAATGCTGGATCAACTTTGAGTTGTTTCATGTAGAAAATACTGGATCAATTCAAGTGTCGGACTGGATCAAACCAAACGGCGCGCTACTCACCGCGTGCGGCCTCGATCACCGGGCTTTGCAGGTTGTTGCCCACTTGCACCACCACATGCGGCCAGCGCGCCCAGGCAGCGGCGCCCCAGCCGGCGACGGCGGGATGGTCTTGACGGGCGAAGCTTGCCCACTTGATCTCACCGACGTCCTGCCAGGCCAGGCCCTCGGGCAAGGCCAGCACCGACGCCACGAAGGCCACGTCGATCTGGCCCTCGGCCACGCCCAGCAGGGTCTGCGGCCCTTCCGCGATCCAGTCCAGCGTCACCCCCGGCGCCTCGCGCCGCACACGGGCCATCAGCCGCGGAAACAGCGACGGCGCCAGGTCTGAAATGGCCATCCTGAAGGTGCGGCTGCTGGTGGCCGCCTCGAAGGGCTGCGGCGGTGCCAGCACGCGCTGGATGCTGCGCAATATCGGCCGCACCTCCTCGATCAGCTTTTCGGCAAACGGGCTGGCCGTCATGCGCCCGCCCACCTTGACCATGAGCGGGTCACCGACCTGCTCGCGCAGCCGGGCCAGCGAATGGCTGACCGCCGACTGCGTGCGCGCCAGCCGCTCGGCGGCGCGCGTCACATTGCGCTCGGCCATCAGCACGTCGAAGGTGACCAGCAAGTTCAGGTCCAGTCGCCGCAAATCGATTTCATTCATACAGCATGCAAACTATTCGTTTGAAACATGGTCAATGTAGCGCAAAAATTCCCCTCACGCGACCCCGCAAAGCCGCCAGAAAATTGCGAACGGGGCCGCGTCGGGGCCGGGCGAAGCATGACAAACAGGCTTTCGACCCGGTCAATCTTTCATTCAATCCTCTGGAGGCAAAAAGCCATGAAGAACCCACCGAAACCCCAGGCGTTTGTGGTGACACCGCAAAACTACGCTGACCCCTTGAACGTGCTCGGCATCCGCATCACCGTGCTGGCGTCCAACACGGCGACGCAAGGCTATGAGATCACGCTGCAGCAGGGCGACGAGGGAGCAGGCCCGCCGCCGCACAGCCACGACTGGGACGAATCGTTTTATGTGCTCAAGGGCAAGGTCGAGATCCGCTGCGAAGACCAGACCGTCGCGTGCGCGCCCGGCACGCTGGTGCATGTGCCGGCAGGCACGGTCCACGGCTACCGTTTCAGCGCAGGCGGTGGCGAGCTGTTCGAGATCAGCGGCCAGGGCGGCTTTGCCACCCGGATGTTCACCAAGGTCAGCCGCGCCCTGCCGCCGGGGCCGCCCGATATTGCCCAGCTGGTGGGGCTGCTCAGGCAGAACGGCGTGACGCTGGCCGCCTGAGGTGCCGCCGGGCCAGCGCGAAGCCGATGCCAGCGGATTAACATGGTCAGCCATTCCCGAGCAGGAGGAATCCATGCCAGCAGCCTATTTCGTTTTGCACAACCGCATTGTGGATGCGCAAAAAATGCAGGACTACATCCCGAAAGCGCTTGAGACCCTGGCGGCTTACCAGGCTGAAATCCTGGTCTTTGATGAGAACGCAACGGTGATGGAGGGAAGCACCAGTCTGCCCAGAATGATCCTGATCCGGTTCGACTCACGCGCCACCGCGACGGCCTGGTACAACTCACCGGCATACCAGGCCGTACTCCCGCTGCGGCTGGACGCGACCGAGGGCTTTGCCATGATGGTGGAGAACTTCGTGCCTGCGGCACGGTAATGCTGCGAGTCGGCGATCCGGCGTGGGCGATCAACGGACTCACTGCCGAAACTGATCGAGGGCGGCGCGCTGCGGCTGGTTCAGTTTCAGCCCGGGCCGGTTGATCGGCGTGCGGGACGGTTGATCGGCTTATCGCTTATGTTGGCCAGCGCACAGACGCCAGCCGGAATGGCCATTAGACTCAGCGGCCCTCTTAAAGACACTGGGTCTTTAATTTCACATGGCCGCGATGTTCTGTTGCTGGCCGGCAAGCGCCGCTCCCCCCGCACGATCGTTGCACTTTTTACGGAAATCGGCCATGTCCAAAACAGAAAACAGTCTCATCCCCGCTGACGATATTGCCAAGGCGGGTGGCATCATGGAAGTGCGGCGCCAGGAAGCGTTGCTGAAAACCGGGGCCTTGCAAAATGCGATTCTGAACAGCGCCAACTTCTCGAGCATCGCCACTGACGCGAAGGGCGTCATCCAGATTTTCAACGTCGGCGCCGAGCGCATGCTGGGCTATGCGGCCGCCGACGTGATGAACAAGATCACACCGGCCGACATTTCCGACCCCCAGGAAGTGATCGCGCGTGCCAAGGCACTCAGCGTCGAACTCGGAACCCAGATTGAACCGGGCTTCGAGGCCCTGGTGTTCAAGGCCTCGCGCGGCATAGAGGACATTTACGAGCTGACCTATATCCGCAAGGATGGCAGCAGTTTCCCGGCGGTCGTGTCGGTCACGGCGCTTCGTGATGCGCACAACGTCATCATCGGCTACCTGCTGATCGGCACGGACAACACCGCTCGCAAGCAGGCAGAAGAGGCGCTGGTCAAGGCGGGGGCCTTGCAAAGCGCGATTTTCAACAGCGCCAACTTCTCGAGCATCGCCACCGACGCGAAGGGCGTCATCCAGATTTTCAATGTCGGCGCCGAGCGCATGCTGGGCTATGCGGCCGCCGACGTGATGAACAAGATCACACCGGCCGACATTTCCGATCCCCAGGAAGTGATTGCGCGTGCCAAGGCACTCAGCGTCGAACTTGGGACCCCGATTACGCCGGGCTTCGAGGCCCTGGTGTTCAAGGCCTCGCGCGGCATAGAGGACATCTACGAGCTGACCTACATCCGCAAGGACGCCAGTCGCTTTCCGGCCATCGTATCGGTCACTGCGCTGCGCGACGATCAAAGCGTCATCATCGGCTATCTGTTGATCGGCACGGACAACACCGCTCGCAAGCAGGTCGAAGCAGAGCAGAAGAAGCTCGATCAGCGCCTGCGCGACCAGCAGTTCTACACGCGCTCCCTCATCGAATCCAACATCGACGCGCTGATTGCCACGGATCCGTCAGGCTTCATTTCAGACGTCAACAAGCAGATGGAGGCGCTTACCGGCTGCACGCGTGACGAGCTGATAGGCGCACCGTTCAAGAACTACTTTACCGATCCGGAGCGCGCCGAGGCGGGCATCAAGCTGGTGCTGACCGAGAACCGGGTCACCAACTACGAACTTACCGCCCGCGCCAGAGACGGCAAGGAAACTGTGGTGTCCTACAACGCGACCACCTTCCACGACCGCGACAGGAGGCTGCAGGGCGTGTTCGCCGCCGCGCGCGACGTCACCGAACGCAAGCTCCTGGATCAGGTGCTGCAGGAAAGTAACGCCGAGTTGAAGATTGCCATGTCGGTTGCGGAAAAAGCCAACCTCGCCAAATCCGATTTCCTTTCCAGCATGAGCCATGAGCTGCGCACGCCGCTCAGTGCAATCCTCGGGTTTGCCCAGCTCATAGAATCCGGCTCGCCACAGCCAACGCCCTCCCAGAAGCGCAGTGTCGATCAGATTCTTCAGGCCGGTTGGTACTTGCTGGAGCTGATCAACGAGATTCTCGATCTGGCCCTGATCGAGTCCGGCAAGCTGTCGCTGTCGCTGGAACCCGTGTCGCTGGCTGAAGTCATGCAGGAATGCGAGGCCATGGTCGAGCCGCAGGCGAAAAAGCGCGGCATCAGCGTGAGCTTTCCGAAGTTCGAAGTTTCCTACTGCGTCAAAGCCGACCGAACCCGCGTCAAGCAGATTCTTATCAATCTGCTGTCCAACGCGATCAAGTACAACAAGCTGGACGGCGCTGTCGTGGTGGATTGCATCGCCATACTCCCAGGACGCCTGCGCATCTGCGTCGAGGATACCGGCGAAGGCCTGAGCCCCGAAAAAATCGCACAGCTATTCCAGCCGTTCAACCGGCTTGGACAGGAGGCGAACGCCGAGGAGGGCACAGGCATCGGCCTGGTGATGACCAAGCGACTGGTCGAACTGATGGGGGGGGTCATCGGCGTGGAAAGCACTGTCGGCAAAGGCAGCGTATTCTGGATCGAAATGAACCTGACGGCTCAACGCCAAACCTCCGACGACATAGCCCAACCCCCGGCGCTCGCCCAGGCGCCGATGCACGCCGACGCGCAGTTGCTTACCCTGCTGTATGTGGAGGACAACCCGGCCAATCTGATGCTGGTCGGGGATCTCATCGCGCGCCGGACCGATATCCGGTTGCTAAGCGCGAGAGATGGCAAGAGCGGCATCGAGATTGCACTTGCATCCCGACCGGATGTCATCCTGATGGACATCAATTTGCCGGGCATCAGCGGTATCAAGGCGCTGAAAATCCTGACTGAAACCCCCGCAACAGCGCATATCCCGGTGGTGGCGCTCAGTGCCAATGCCATGCCCCACGATATTGAGCGAGGTCTGGAGGCAGGGTTTTTCCGTTACCTCACCAAACCGATCAAGATCAACGAGTTTATGGCGACCCTTGACGAGGCGCTGAAGCATTCGCAAACGACGTCAGGTCACGCAACCAAAGAGCAACACATATCATGATTACCGAATCCGAAATCCTCAATGCCAGCATCCTGATCGTTGACGATCAGCCCGCCAATGTTCTGCTGCTTGAACAATTGCTGAGTGGCGCCGGCTACACCTGCGTCGCCTCAACGATGAATTCACAAGAGGTGTGCGCCTTGCACGACAAGAAGCACTACGACCTGATCCTGCTTGACCTGAAGATGCCCGGCATGGATGGCTTTGAGGTGATGGAAGGCCTCAAGGCAAACGGGACTGACCGCTACCTTCCGGTTATCGTGCTCACAGCCGAGCCCGGTCACAAACTGCGCGCCTTGCAGGCGGGCGCCAAGGATTTCATCAGCAAGCCGTTTGATCTGGTCGAAGCCAAGACCCGCATCCGCAACATGCTGGAGGTGCGATTGTTGTACAAAAACCTGGATGAGCACAACAAGGTACTGGAGCAAACGGTGCAGGAACGAACCGCAAAGCTGCGCGAAAGTGAAGCCCGCTTTCGCAGCTTGACCGAGGTGGCCTGCGATTGGTACTGGGAGCAAAGCGCGAGCGCAGCGTTCACCACCGTTTCCGGCACGGTACTGGAGATATTGGGAATCCGTGTGACCGCCTTTTTTGGCCGACAAAATGATGACGAGATCACTGGCTGGAATGACGCGGAGCGACTAATGCTTCAGGCCAAGATCGCAGCCCAGGAGCCTTTCAAGGATTTTGCGTTCAGCCGCGTCAATTCCGACGGCTCGCAACAACAGTTTCGGGTCAGCGGGGAACCCATGTTCAACAACGCCTGCCAGTTCATCGGCTTTCGCGGAATCGGTGTGGAAACCACCGCCAAAATTGGGCAGGAATAAGCTTCGCCGTTTCAGAAAAGGCTGCCCTGCCCCGCCGCGCCCGGTGGCCTGAACTGGCTCAGGTCCAACTCGACACGCTGGCGGTTCAGGCCCAGGCGCCGGCAGGTTTTCTCAAAGCGCTGCCTGATCAGGTCGGCCCACAGCCCGCTGCCCTTCATGCGCGAGGCAAAGTCGGCGTCGTAGTCCTTGCCGCCACGCATTTCATGGATGCGCGCCAGGATGCGGGCGGCGCGCTGCGGGTAATGCAGTTCCAGCCATTCCTTGAAAATCGGCGCCACTTCCCAGGGCAGGCGGATCACGGTGTAAAACGCGCTGCGCGCACCGGCCTGCCAGGCGGCTTCGAGCACCTGCTCCATGTCGTCGTTCACAAACGGGATTTGCGGCGCCACGCTGACGCCCACCGGCACGCCGGCCTCCGCCAGCGCCCGGATGGTGCGCAGGCGGCGATGCGGTGCGGCGGCGCGCGGCTCCAGCTTGCGGGCCAGCTCGCCGTCGAGCGTGGTGATGGTGACATACACCGCCGCCAGCCTGTCGGCGGCCATGGGCGCAATCAGATCGAGGTCACGCTCCACGCCGCTGGACTTGGTGACCAGGGAAAACGGGTGCCGCGTCTGCTGCAGCACCTCGATCACGCCGCGTGTCAGCCGCAGTTCGCGCTCCACTGGCTGGTAGCAGTCGGTGGCCGAGCCAATGTTGAGCAGCCTGGGCACATAGCTGCGCTTGCCCAGGTCGGTGCGCAGCACCTCGGCAATGTTGCGCTTGGCGATGATCTTGGTTTCGAAGTCCAGGCCTGGCGACAAGTTGAGGTAGCTGTGCGTGGGCCGGGCGTAGCAATAGACGCAGCCGTGCTCGCAGCCGCGGTAGGGGTTCAGGCCGTAGTCAAAAAAAATGTCGGGCGAGTCGTTATGCGTGATGGCGCTGCGGGCGTCCTCGAACATCACCTCGGTTTGCAGCCGCCCGCTGGCCTCGCCCGCCGCTTCTTCGAGCGTGCCCCAGCCATCGTCATAGGCAGCGCGCGCGTCTTTCTCAAACCGGTGCGCGATGCGCGTGGCGCTGCCCCGGCCCTTGATGGCATGCAGCGGGATGATGGCGTCGGTCATGGCTTGGGTCGCCGGCTCAAGTCAGTGATTTAAATTCGCTTGATACTGGATAAATACACGGGCTATCCATTTAGCTCCTAAGCGCCGGATTCCTGACTTTTTGACTGAGCAACAACGTGCTGATAGGTCACCGGCGTAGTCACAACCGCCTGTTCCAGCAACCTATAAAAAAGCATTCCTCGTGACCGTGATTTCCGTCTGTTGAAGCGAAATACAAATTCGTCAAGAT
>NZ_JANOAL010000232.1:0-3752 GCF_031411155.1 Polaromonas sp.
TCGACAAAATCCAGCCGGTCCTGGCCCCAGAAGATCTCGCCGTTGATCACGTAGCTGGGCGCGCCGAACACGCCGGCGTCTATCGCCTGCTGGGTGTTGGCTTCGTACTGCTCCTGCACCGCCTGGCTGTGCGACTGCTCCAGCCGGTCCGGGCTCAACTCGCATTCAGCCAGCAGCTGGGCCAGAACTTTCTCATCGGCGATATGCCGCTGCTGCGCCCACACCGCACTGAAAATGGCGCCGCTGATGCGCAGGGCGGCCTCCACCCCGTCGTGCCGATTGACGGCGATGATGAGGCGCGAGGCGTCGTCGCCCGACACCGGAAAGTAGCTGGGCTTGAGGTTTAGCGGCGCGCCCAGGTAGTCTGCATAGCGCCGCAGCTCCAGCAGCCGGTAGGCCTGGCGCTGCGGCGCCCGCTTGCCCAGCGGCAGGCCGCCCGAGATCGGGAACACCTTGCCGCCCAGGTCAATCGGCAGCACGCGCACCGCCGCGCCGGCGGCCTGGGCGATTTGCGCAAAGCGCGGGTGGCCCAGGTAGGTCCAGGGGCTTTGCGGCGTGAAGTAGTAGTCCACGGAAGTCGCAATCGTGCTCAAGATAGTCTCCGGTGAATACGGTACATTGAATTGACTCGATCCTGCTTTTTACCCGGGATTGCCATTTATTGCTGGAGGTGCGGTTTTGACCCAGGTTGTCTTGATTACCGGCGGCTCGCGCGGCATAGGCGCGGCCACGGCGCTGCTGGCGGCGCGCCGGGGCTATGCGGTGGCCGTCAACTACGCGGCCAATGCGCCGGCCGCCGAGGCGGTGGTGCGCCAGATCCGGGCGGCGGGCGGCCAGGCCATCGCGGTGCAGGCCGATGTGGCCGATGAGGCGCAGCTGCTGGCGATGTTTGCACAGGTCGACGCCGAGCTGGGCCGCCTGAGCGCGCTGGTCAACAACGCGGGCGTGGTGGACCAGACCACGCGCGTCGATGCGCTGACGCTGGCGCGCCTGCAGCGCATGTTTGCCATCAATGTGTTCGGCGCCATGCTGTGCGCGCGTGAAGCCGTCAAGCGCATGAGCACGCGCCATGGCGGCGCGGGGGGTTCCATCGTCAATGTGTCGAGCGCGGCGGCCCGGCTCGGCGCGCCCGGCCAGTATGTGGACTATGCGGCGGCCAAGGGCGCGATTGACACCTTCACCATCGGCCTGGCCAGGGAGGTGGCCACCGAGGGCATACGCGTCAATGCGGTGCGGCCCGGCATTATTGACACCGAGATTCACGCCTCGGGCGGCCTGCCCGACCGCGCCCATGCGCTGGCGCCGCAGGTGCCGATGCAGCGCGCCGGTACGGCGGATGAAGTGGCTGAATCCATCGTCTGGCTGCTCGGCGACAATGCCAGCTACACCACAGGCGCGCTGCTCGACGTCGCGGGAGGAAGGTAGCTAGCCCCCACGCTTTTCACTTCGTGTAATGCGCTGCCCCCGAGGGGGCTAATTTTCCTTGGGGCGGCCCGGCGGAAAATTGCAGGGCTCGCCCGGATTGGTAATTTTTAGACAATGGCGGCACCACGCTGCAAAAGACTGGTTCCCATGGACTTCAAACCCCTCATCACGCTGCTGGCCATCGTCAACCCGCTGGCCATCGTGCCGTTTTTCATTCATTACACGCAGGGTTTTTCGCGGGCGCAGCGCCAGCGCACCATCGTCATCGCGTCCTTCAGCGCGTTTGTGGTGATTGCCACCAGCGCCTTGCTGGGCCTGCAGATTCTGGAGTTTTTCAGCATTTCGCTGGAAAGCTTTCAGGTCGGCGGCGGCATGCTGCTGCTGATCAGCTCGATGAACATGCTCAACGCGCAGCCGGCCGAGGCCAAGCCCAACACCCACGAGATGCAGGACGGCGCCGAAAAGGCCGCCATGGGCGCCAGCATTGCGGTGGTGCCGCTGACGATTCCGCTGCTGACCGGCCCGGCCACCATGTCCACCGTGGTGATCTACGCCGAAAAGGCCAAGACCTTTTTTCAGCTCGGCACGCTGGTCGGCTACGGCCTGGTGATTGGCCTGGCGACGGCGCTGTGCTTTTCGCTGGCGCAGCCGATTGCCCGGGTGCTGGGCAAGACCGGCATCAACGTCATGACGCGGCTGATGGGCCTGATCCTGGCGGCGCTGGCGGTCGAGGTGATGGCCGACGGCCTGCACAAGCTGTTTCCCGTGCTGGCGCGCACTTTGTAGGTCAAAATCAGCCTCCAGCCCTGGCACATCGTGCACTTGTAGCTATTATTTTTATAGCAATAAAAGCATGACGGGTTGCCGCCACGACCGCCGCTAACGCGCCGGCAGCTGCTGCAGCCACTGGTCCAGCTCCTCAATCGCGGCGTCGGTGGCGGCCGTCAGGGCGCGCACGCCGCCTGCGGCATCGGCGCTGGGGGCCGGGCGCTGCACCACCAGGCTGCGCTGGCCGAGCAGCTTTTCACCGGCCGGCGTGACCTCGACCAGGGTGGCGCGCAGGCGGATCAGGCCGACGCTGACCTCGGGCGCGGTGAACAGGTGGCTGAACTCCTCCAGTTCGAGCCGCAACTGCAGCGGCAGCGGCGCGCTCTGGCTGCGGTTCAGGGCCAGGCCCTCGCGCGCATTGAAGATGGGGCGGCGCAGGCTGAGCCGCTCGCGCAGGCGCTGGCGCACCAGCTGCGCCGGCGGCATGCTCCAGCGCGCCTGCGCGTAGGGGCGCAGCTGCTGCGCATTGGCATAGGCCAGGCGGTACAGCACGGCCTGGTTGTCGAGCGCACCGCCGGGGGTGCCGATGTCGTCTATCGCCAGCGCGGGCAGCCGCGCCGGAACGGGCGCAGGCGCGACGGACTCGGCCAGCAGCGGGCCGGGACCAAAGTCGTACTGGGTGGCGCGCATCGGCTTGTCGGGCAGCGCCGAGCACCCGGCCAGCACCGCCACTGACGCCGCTAGCAGGTAAAAAATGGCTCTAGCCCAATGAGAACGTGCATCAACAGCTATTGAATTAATAGCAAAAACTTGCAGCCTGGAAGAATGCGGGGTCATTTTTTTGCTCCGTCTGCGGAAAAACCGGGCTCGCCCGGGCCGGGTTGCGGCGGGCCGTTGCCAAAAATCAGCGCCTGCGGGTTGTCGTCGACCGAATTGACGGTGCGGCGCAGCTGGCGCAGGGTGCGGTTGGCTTCGTCGGCTACCTGGCCGACCTTGGGCAGGGTGGCCGCGCTAAAGGTCTCCACCCCGGCCGCCAGGGCGCTGCCGCCCTGCGACAGCTTGTCCAGCGGCCCGCCCTTTTCGTTCAGGCGGCGCGCCGTCACGCCGACCTCGTCGGTGGCGCTCTTGATGGATTTGAGGCTGGCGCTGGCATCGCGCGACAGCGCCGGCAGGGTCGCCACCGCCGGCTCCAGCGCCTTGGCCACGCGGTTGATGCCGCCCGCGGCTTCCGACAGCTGCGTCACGGCGCCGGTCACGGCCAGCTGGTTGTCGTCGGACAGCAGCCTGTTCAGGCGGATGCTGGCCTGCTCGACCTGAGTGAAGATCATGTCGCTCTGCTTGAGCAGCTTGTCCAGGCCGCCGGGCCTGAGCGGGATGCGCGGCGGCTCGTCGTCGTTGGGCACCAGGCGTTCGGTCGACTCGCCCTCGTCGTCGAGCTGGATGAAACCGAGACCGGTCACGCCCTGCGAGGCCACCGTGGCAAAGGTCGATTTGGTGACGGGCGCGCTGCGGTCTATGGACACGCGCACCAGCACATTGCCCTTGTTTTTCAGGTCAAA
>NZ_JANOAL010000233.1:0-26811 GCF_031411155.1 Polaromonas sp.
GCTGCTCGGCTTTGCGCTGGTCATGGGTTTTGGCGGCGCCATCATCTCGCTGCTGATCAGCAAGCCGGTGGCCAAGTGGAGCGCCGGCGTGCGCATCATCAATGACTCGCAGAATGGCGATGAAGCCTGGATTGTCGAGACTGTGCGCAAGCTGGCCGACAAAGCCAAAATCGGCATGCCCGAGGTCGGCATTTTTGACGGCGCGCCCAACGCCTTTGCCACCGGCGCCTTCAAGAATTCGTCGCTGGTGGCGGTGTCCACCGGTTTGCTGCAGGGCATGACCAAGGAGGAGATCGAGGCCGTGATCGGCCACGAGATCGCCCACATTGCCAATGGCGACATGGTCACCATGACCCTGATCCAGGGCGTCATGAACACCTTCGTCGTGTTCCTGTCACGCGTCATCGGCTATGCGGTCGACAGCTTCTTGCGTCGTGGCAACGATAACAACTCCGGCCCCGGCATTGGTTATTACGTCAGCACCATCGTGCTCGACATCGTGCTCGGCTTTGCCGCCGCCATGGTGGTGGCCTGGTTCTCGCGCCACCGCGAGTTCCGCGCCGATGCCGGTGCCGCGCAACTGATGGGCCGCAAGCAGCCCATGATGAACGCCCTGGCCCGCCTGGGCGGCATGCAGCCGGGCGAGCTGCCCAAGGCCGTGGAAGCCATGGGCATCACCGGCGGCATGGGCAAGCTGTTTGCCACGCACCCGCCGATTGAAGAGCGCATTGCCGCCTTGCAGGCGGCGCAGGGCTGACGGCCGCCGCGCCTGCCGCCTAACTGGTGACGGCGTTACCGTCGGTGCGAAACCGGCTGCCCAGGCGGTAGCGCATGCCGGGGTGCAGGCAGCGCACGATGGTGATGGGCTCCTCATGTATCCAGGTGCGGCGGGTCAGCAGCAGGCCGGGTTGGTGCAATTCCATTTGCAGCAGCTCGGCCTGTTCACGCGTGGGCAGGACGGCATCGACCACATGCTCCATCTGGTCAAACAGCACCGTGCGCACCAGAAAGTCCGAAGGCTGCTCCAGCGTGAAATCCTGTTGTCCGAAAGTGGGCGCCATGCGCGGGTTGACGTAGCGGTCTTCGAGTTGCATGGGCACGCCGTCTTCCAGGTGCACGCAGACCGAGTGAAACACCGACTCGCCGGTATGCAGGCCCAACGCGGATGCGATGTCCAGCGAAGCCGAAATGCGCTCCACCGTCACGACCCGGCACTGGTAGTCGTGGCCCCTGCGCCGAATGTCATCGGGCAGGCGTGCGATCTGCAGCAGGTTGGCTTGCGGCTTGTCATCGGCCACAAAGCTGCCCACCCCCCCAATGCGCTTGATGCGGCCTTGCTCCGCCAGTTCGCGCAGGGCCCGGTTGACGGTCATGCGCGACAGGCCGAACTGCGCCACCAGCTCACTTTCGGAGGGCAGCCGGTCGCCCGCCTTCCAGGTGCCGTCCTGGATCTTGCGCGCCACGAAATCCTTGACCTGCTGGTAACGCGCGACATTGGGCGGCAAGCGGTCGGCCCCGGCTGGAGGACCGGTTTCGTGCGCCGCTGGGCGCAGGAGGTGAAGTTTGGGGTTCATCAGACCCTTGTCAATGCTCGGCCGACGCCATCGACTCGGCGCGGATTTCCTCGGTCAGGCGCGCCTTGAGGTCCATGAACTCCGGCGAGGTCTTGATCGTGTAGTGCCGCGGGTGCGGCAGGTTCACGGCGATGTCGGACTTGATGCGCCCTGGCCGCGCACTGAACACCGCCACGCGGTTGGCCATGAAGATGGCCTCGTCAATGTCGTGCGTCACGAACAGCACGGTCTTGCGGGCCGATTCCCAGATGCCCAGCAGCAGCTCCTGCATCAGCACGCGGGTCTGGTTGTCGAGCGCGCCAAAGGGCTCGTCGAGCAGCAGGATCTTGGGGTCGTTGGCCAGCGCTCGCGCAATCGCCGTGCGCTGCTGCATGCCGCCCGAAAGCTGCTTTGGAAAGTGGTTTTCAAAACCGCGCAGGCCGACCTTGGCCATGAAGTAGTCGCTGCGGTCCTTCTGGTCGGCTTCACTCATGCCGCGCTCACGCAGGCCAAAGCGGATGTTCTGCGCGACGCTCAGCCACGGGAACAGTGTGTAGCTCTGAAACACCATGCCGCGGTCGGCGCCTGGCCCTTCGACCGGTCGGCCGTCGAGCAGGGCCCGGCCGGTGCTGGGCCGCTCCAGCCCGGCGACGATGCGCAGCAGCGTGGACTTGCCGCAGCCCGAAGGGCCGAGGATGGTGACGAAGTCGTTGTCGTTGACTTCGAAGTCGACCGGCAGCAGCGCCTGTGTGCGCTGGCCTTTGGCGGTTTCGAAGACGCGCGACACCCCTTGAATGGACAGTTGGCTCATAGTAAGTTCCCCCACGCTCTGCACTGCGTGTTTTCGCTGCCCCAAAGCGCAGGTGTGTCCGGCGCTTCGCTTGGACGTGGGGCGTTCGTGTCTTGGGACGGCCCGGCGATACTCATATTGAACTCCAGGCAAAAAGGCGGCGGTTCAGCGCCTTGAAGGCAAAGTCGGACACCAGGCCAATCAGCCCGATGATGATGATGCCGAAGATGATTTGCCCGGTGTTGAGCAGCGCCTGGCTGTCGGTGATCATGTGGCCGATGCCGCTGGACGAGCCAATCAGCTCGGCCACGATCACATAAGTCCAGGCCCAGCCCAGCACCAGGCGCAGGGTTTCGGCGATGCCGGGCGCGGCGCCGGGAATCAGCACGCGGTTGATGATGCCCCGGTCAGAAGCGCCCAGCGTGTAGGCGGCTTCGACCAGGTCGCGCCGCGCACCGCCCACGGTGAAGGCCACCATCAGCACGATCTGGAACACCGAACCGATGAAGATCACCAGGATTTTCTGCGTTTCGCCAATGCCGGCCCACAAAATGAGCAAGGGGATGAAAGCAGATGCAGGCAGGTAGCGGCAGAACGACACGAAGGGCTCGAAAAAGGCCTCGACCCCCTTGTAAGTGCCCATGGCAATGCCCAGCGGCACGGCGATCAGGCTGGCCAGGATGAAGCCGCCAAACACCCGCCACACCGTCATGCCGATGTCGTGGATGAAGTTGTGTTCGGTGAACAGCAGCCAGCCTTCGCGGGCCATCGTCATGGGACTGGCCAGGAAGGTGGGCGACACGAAACCGCCCAGCGTAAAGCCGGCCCAGACCAGCACGAACAACACGAAAAAGCCCAGGCCCAGCAGCCAGCGCGTGTTGCCGCCCACCGGCTCCAGCGGCGCCAGCCGGCCGCTGCGCGGACGCACCGGGGCTTCGGGCAAATGAGGGGGTGTTTGCACGTGTTCCATGGCTTGACTGCCTTACTTGATGTAGCTGGCGTCAAACGTGACGGCGAGGTTCTCGGGCGCCTTGCGGATCACGCCGGACTCCAGCAATATCTTCTCGGCATCCTTCATAAAGGTGGTGATCTCGCCGGCAAAGAACTTCTGGTTGGCCGCCTTGTCCTGCCAGCGCAGATAGGCGGATGATTTTGCAAACTGCTCGCCGGTCTGCTTGACGGCCGAGCCCATCAACTCGTTGGACTTGACGGGGTCGGCCTTGATCATGGCAAGTGCGTCGAAGTAGGAATTGGCGAGCGCCTGGGCCGCCTTGGGATTGGCCTTGAGCCAGGGTGGTGCGCAGCCCACGGTATCCATCACCATCGGGTAGTCCAGCGTGGTGGCCAGAATCTTGCCGGCGGCCGGGTTGTCGCGCACCGTGGACAGATACGGCTCGTAGGTCATGGCCGCGTCGTTCTGGCCGGCCACAAAGGCCTGGGCCGACGCCTGCGGCGAGAGCGTGGTGGTCTTGACGTCCTTGATCGTCATGCCGTTTTTGTTGAGCATCCAGGCCAGGCCGAAGTAGGGCGCGGTGCCGGGCGCATCCACGCCTATGGTCTTGCCCTTGAGGTCGGCAAAGTTCTTGATGTCGCCGCGTACGGCGAGGCCGTCAGCGCCGTAGGATTTGTCCATCTGGAAGATCTGCACGATGGGCACGCCGTTGGCGTTCCAGGCCACATGGGTCTCTACCGTGGTGGCCGCGCACTGGATCGCCCCGGCCGCCAGCGCCAGGTGGCGGTCTTTCTGCGGAATGAACTTGATTTCCACGTCCAGTCCGTTTTTCTTGAAGATGCCGGCCTTGTCGGCCAATGACAGCGGGGCAAAGCCGGTCCAGCCGGACATGCCCAAGACTATCTTGGTGTCCTGCGCCACTGCGGTCGAGGCCATGCCGGCCACGCAAACACCCATCGCCAGCAGCGAAGTCAATTTCTTGACGGTTGTCTTAACCATTACGTACTCCAGTTTGATTCTGAAAATCGGTTGATCCCAGGATCCCTGCACGGCAAAGTCTGGGTAGCTGCATTTTTGCCGGTGCGTGCCATCCTGTATATACAAGTAAACCCTAGTTTGCCAAATTTGAAGCATGCGATGGTGTTTGCCAGAGCTGGCCATGGTCATAGTTAGCAGGTGAAACATCGCATTAATTGTTGTTGGAAGACTCTGTCTATACAGGCATTGAATTTTTGCCGCGGTGTCGACCTGGGAACCGGGTTTAGCGGCAGATGGCCGCCAAGCGGTGATCAGGATGGGGTTGGCTTGACCTCGTCCGGCTGACGCGAAAAGCTGGCGCGCACCGTGTGCGTCAGTACCCCGGTCAGTGCCGGCTGCTGGTCGCTCCCGGCCGGGTAGGCCAGCACCACCGACTGCGGCAGCAGCGTGCCGCGCAGCGCCCGGCAGGCAATCCGTTTGCCGTCGTAGCTCACGTCGCGCAGCGGCCGGGTGGTGAGCACGGACACGCCCAGGCCATTGGCCACCATGGCCCGCACCATCTCCATCGAAGCGCTTTCATGGGCAATGCGCGGCGTGACGCCGGCCGCGTGGAACAGCGACAGAAAGTAGGCCCGGCTGTGCGGCAGATTGATCAGGATCAGCGGCTCGCGCGCCAGCTCGGCCAGGCGCAGCTGGCCGCGTCCCGCCAGCGCATGGCCCCAGGGCAGCAGCGCATAGGGCCGCAGGTCCGTTACCGGCTCCAGCCGCACGCTGCGCGCCAGGCCCAGGTCGTACATCAGCGCCACGTCCAGGGCGCCGCGCTCGAGCTGGCGTGTCAGCGTTTCGGTGTCGCCTTCTTCCACCTGCACAGCGATGCCGGGGTGTTCGGCGCGCAGGCGGGCCAGCACCTCGGGCAGGTAGCGCGGCCCCAGCGTGCTCAGGCAGCCCACGCGCAACTGGCCTTCGAGCGTGGCGGAGCGCGGCGCCACCAGTGACTCGGCCTGGCGCAGCAGCGCCCGCGCTTGCCGGAACCGCGCCGTGCCGGCGGCGGTGAGCTCCAGGCCGCGTGCGTGCAGCCGCACAAACAGCTGCTCACCCCACAGCTCTTCGAGTTCGGCAATGGCCTTGGAGATGGAGGGCTGGGACACATTGAGGGCCTGGGCCGCGCGTGCGGCGCCGCCATGGCGCGCCGCGGCGGCGAAATATTCGACCTGGCGCAAGCTGAAATGAATCATTTATTTTCATCCAATGCATATGAATTCTGTATTTTCATTGATTCAATGCCAGGTCAACAATGGCGTCATTCAACGACTTCCCAAGGAACCCGCCATGTCCGACGCCCCCACCATCCGCCCGCTCGACGGGCTGCGCATTCTTGACTTCACCCGGGTGCTGGCGGGCCCGCTGGCCACCGCGTTGCTGGCCGACCTGGGCGCCGAGGTGATCAAGGTCGAGCCGCCGCAGGGCGATGACTACCGCGCCATCGGCCCGATGAAGAACGGCGAGAGCGCCTTGTTCACGGTGATGAACCGCAACAAGAAAAGCCTGGTGCTCGACCTCAAGCTGCAGGAATCGGTGGAACTGATCCAGGCGCTGGCCGAGCGGGTTGACGTGGTGATTGAAAACTTCCGCCCCGGCGTGGCCGAACGGCTGGGCATTGGCGCGGCGGCGCTGCTGGCGCGCAACCCCAAGCTGGTTTATGTGAGCGTGTCGGGCTTTGGCCAGACCGGCCCCTGCGCCAGCCGCCCGGCCTACGACGTGATCGTGCAGGCCATGAGCGGGATCATGGAAGCCACGGGCGATCCCGACGGCCCGCCCACCTTGGTGGGCGAGGCGATATCCGACGTGGTGGCCGGCCTGTTCGCCTCGTGGGCCACGCTGGCGGCCGTGCACCAGACCAGCCGCACCGGCCAGGGTCAGCATGTGGACGTGGCCATGTTCGACACCACGCTGAGTTTTCTGGCGACCTCGGTGTCGCGCTACCTGTTCACCGGCCAGCCCGCCCGGCGCGTCGGCAACCGACACCCGCTGTCGGCGCCGTTTGGCGTGTACCGGGCAAAGGACGGGCACTTTGCGCTGGCGGTGCTGAATCGCAAGCTGTTTGCAGCGTTGGCCAGGGCCATGGGCCGGCCCGAATTCGGGCAGGACGACAGCCTGGCCACGGACGAGCAGCGCTCGGCCCGCGAGCCGGAACTGCGCGCCGCCATTGAGACCTGGGCGGCACAGCACACGGTGGCGGCAGTCGTCGCGCACATCGAAGCGGCGGGCGTCCCGGTGGCACCGATCTGGAACATAGCGCAGGCGCTGAATTCACCCCAGGCGCAGGCGCGCGAGCTGCTGCAGCCGGTGGACGATGCGCGGCTGCCCGGCTTGCGCCTGCCAACCCAGCCGGTGCGCTTTGGCGGTGCGGCGCCCAATCGGGCCACGCGCGCGCCCGCGCTGGGCGAGCACACGAACGACATCCTCGCCAGCCTGCTGGGCTGCGGCATCGACAAACTGGCCGAGCTGCGGGCCGCCGGTGTTTTTGGCGACCACCCGGCACCGGCGTCTACCCCATCAACCCACGTTGTTTTGAAGGAGAAAGCATGACTACCACCCTGCGCCTCGGCGTCAGCGCTGACGACCAGGCCCTGGCCGATGCCGTCGCCAAATTCGCCCAAGCCGAACTCGCGCCCCGCGCGCAGGCACTCGACGAACAAGAGCTGTCCGCGACCTGCCACCTGCCCCAACTCGCCGAACTCGGCGTGATGGGCCTGAACCTGCCCGAGCACCTGGGCGGCCCGGGCGTCACGCCCACGGCCATGCTGCTGGCGCTGGTGGAAATCTCCAGGGCCTGCGCCGCGACCTCGTCGATGATGGGCGCGCACTACCTGGGCACCGACGCCGTGCTGATAGGCGGCAATGCCGCGCAACACCAGGCCTGGCTGCCGCGTGCCGCCAGCGGCGAATGGCTGGCCGGTTTTGCCCTGACCGAACCGCGCGGCGGCTCGCACCCGGCCGATCTGCGCACCCGCGCCGTGCGCGAAGGCGGGCACTACCGCATCGACGGTGTCAAGCACTTCATCTCGAACGCCGCCGAGGCGAAATTTCTGGTGGTCTTTGCCAAGACCGACCTGGCTGCGGGCCCGCGCGGCGTGAGCGCCTTCATCGTGGACCGGCAGACGCCGGGCATCAGCGTCTCCAGCCCTGAAAAGCTGATGGGCATTCGCGGCGCGCACGCGTTCGAGGTGTCGTTTGACGGCGTCAGGGTGCCGGCCGACTGCCGCCTGGGCGAGGAAGGCACGGGTTTCAGGACCGCCATGAAGGTGCTGGACAACAGCCGCCTGGATGTGGCGGCCACCTCGCTGGGCATTGCCGAGGCCGCGCTGGCCGCCGCGGTGCAATGGGCCAAGGACCGCCAGATCGCTGGCGAGGCGCTGGCCGGCAAGCAGGGCATCCAGTGGATGCTGGCCGACATGAAGCTGCGTCTGGAGGCGGCCTGGGGGCTCACGCTGCAAGCCACCGCCCTGCGCAGCGCCGGAAAAGTTTTTACCCAGCAGTCGGCCATGGCCAAGCTCTATGCCTCGGAGATGGTGGGTTTCGTCACCGATTGCGCCCTGCAGATCCACGGCGGCTATGGTTTTACGCGCGAGATGCCGCTGGAGCGCTACGCGCGCGACGCCCGCATTCTGCGCATCTACGAAGGCTCGTCCGAGATCCAGCGCACCATCATTGCCCGCGCCGTGCTGGGATAACGAGTCCGCAGAGGCCGCCGCTCACGCGCTCAGCAGAGTGCGCGCCAAGGCTTCTGCCACCTTGATGCCATCCACGCCGGCCGACAAAATGCCGCCGGCATAGCTGGCACCTTCGCCGGCCGGGTAGAGGCCGCGCACATTCACGCTTTGCAGGTCTTCGCCACGGCTGATCTTGATGGGCGACGAGGTGCGGGTTTCCACGCCGGTCAGCACGGCGTCATGCGTGTCAAAGCCCTTGATCTTGCGGCCAAAGGCGGGAAAGGCTTCGCGCATCGCTTCGATCGCGTAGCCGGGCAGGGCCGATGACAGGTCACCGAGGGTCACGCCCGGTTTGTACGAGGGATTGACACTGCCCAGCGCGGTAGACGGGCGCCCGGCCACAAAGTCGCCGACCAGCTGGGCCGGCGCCTGGTAGTTGCTGCCGCCCAGCACATAGGCATGCGATTCCAGCTGGCGCTGCAGTGCTATGCCGGCCAGCGCATCGCCCGGGTAATCGCGCGGATCAATGCCCACCACGATGCCGGCGTTGGCATTGCGCTCGTTGCGCGAATACTGGCTCATGCCGTTGGTCACGACGCGGCCGGGCTCCGAGGTGGCGGCCACCACCGTGCCACCTGGGCACATGCAAAAGCTGTAAACCGAGCGGCCATTGCTGGCGTGGTGCACCAGCTTGTAATCGGCCGCGCCCAGCAGCGGATGGCCGGCATGTTTGCCCCAGCGCGCGCGGTCGATGATGCCCTGCGGGTGCTCGACCCGAAAGCCGATGGAAAAAGGCTTGGCTTCGATGTAGACACCGCGATCATGCAGCATGGCAAAGGTGTCGCGCGCGCTGTGGCCCAGCGCCATGATGACCTGGTCGGCGCGCAGCTCCTGCGTTTCCCCGCTGGCCTGATCCAGCACCGTCAGGCCGCGCAGGTGTTTGCCGCCGGGGCCGTCTTCAATCAGCACATCGGTCACGCGCTGCTCAAAACGGATTTCGCCACCCAGCGCCACGATTTGCGCGCGGATGTTTTCCACCACCTTGACCAGCTTGAAGGTGCCGATATGGGGCCGCGCCACATAAAGAATCTCGGGCGGCGCGCCGGCCTTGACGAACTCCTGCATGACCTTGCGGCCCAGATGCCGCGGGTCCTTGATCTGGCTGTAGAGCTTGCCGTCGGAAAACGTGCCGGCACCGCCTTCGCCAAACTGCACGTTGGACTCGGGGTTGAGTGTGTTTTTGCGCCACAGGCCCCAGGTGTCGCGGGTGCGCTGGCGCACGGTTTTGCCGCGCTCCAGCACGATGGGCTTGAAGCCCATTTGCGCCAGCAGCAGGGCCGCAAAAATGCCGCAGGGGCCAAAGCCGATCACCACCGGGCGCAGCGCCAGGCCAGCGGGCGCTTGCCCCACCGGGTAGTAAGCCATGTCGGGCGCCGGCTGGATCTGCGGGTTGCCAGCAAATTTCGCAAGCAGGGCAGCCTCGACCGGCGACGGGCCGCCCCTGGCCGGGAGGGCCCCCTCGGGGGGCAGCAAGGACACGTCCGTGCCGAGCGTGGGGGCCAATTCCACATCGACGATGTAGACCTGCAGCAGCTCGGCCTTGCGGGCGTCAAAGCTGCGCTTGTGGATGTGGAAAGTCTGGATGCCGGCGCTGGCAATGCCCAGGGTGCGGGCGATCAGCGAAGGCAGGGCGTCTTCCGCGTGGTCCAGCGGAAGTTTGAGTTCAGTCAGGCGAATCATGAGGCGGCTCGTGTTGATCAAGCAGCCGGTATTTTAAGGCGCGGCTGTTCCGGCAGCCCGGCGCAGGGGATAATATGCAGCGTGAAGCCTGCCAGACCGCCGCTGGTGCAAGTCTCGAAAGAGCGCACTGGAGGAACGTCCGGACTGCACAGGACAGCGTAGGAGGTAACACCTCTCCACCGTGAGGTGAGGATCAGAGCAACAGAGACGAGTCGCTTTTGGGGTAACCCAAGGGCGGGTGAAACGGGCAATCTCTACGCGCAGCAATACCAAGTAGGCCAACGTTGATGTGGTTCCGCAGAGTTGGCGGGTAGGTAGCACCGAGCCGGGTGGGCGACCCCCGGCCCAGATTAATGGCGGTCACACTGGAGCGTCGCAAGACGCCTCAGCGCACAAAATCCGGCTTATCGGCGGGCTTCACACTTTTCATTCGGGTTCATCCCGGGCCGTTGCCTATTGTCAGGGCTGCAGACCTGCCGCGCCGGCGATAAAGCCGCTTCCAGAGTTGAAACGCCAGAAAGCCCACCACCGCGATGTTGGCCAGCAAGACGGCGGTATTGATGAGGGTGCTGCGGTGCACCAGGTGCGCGACTTCCAGCGGGATGTACAGCGCACCCGACAGCGCACCCAGCCATTCAGCCCAGATTTTGTCCTTCCACAGGCCGTAGGCTTCGAGCAGCCGCACCGTGATGTAGGCCAGGGCCACGGGCGCCAGCGAACGCAGGTCGATGGCGCTGAGCCAGTCGGCGTAGCGCAGCAACAGGGCCGGATAGTGCAGGGCCGGGTCGAGATGAAAGCGCCACAACAGTGCCAGCGCGGCCTGGTGCAGGTCGTGGTGCAGCAAACCCAGCAGGCCGATGCCGGCCGCCAGCGCCGCCACGCCTTTGACGGCTTCAAACAGGGCAATCGCGCGCAGCGTGCGCCGACGGGCGGCGGGCGGGACGGGCAGGGTCATGAGGGCTGAAACCGCAAGCCCGCGCCGCCGGGCTCAGGCTTCCGGTTTATTTGGAAGCAGCGACAGCCGGTGTGGCTGCGGCCGGCGCGGCGCCAAAGTATTTGGCGTAAATCTGGTTGTAGGTGCCGTCGGCCTTGATCTCGGCCAGGCCCTTGCTGAGCTTTTCCTGCAACTCGGTATTGCCCTTTTTGACGGCCAGGCCGTATTGTTCGGCGGCGAAGCTGGCGTCGCTGACGGTCTTGAACCTGGCGCCGGGGTTGTTGGCGACGTAGTGCACGACCACGCCGTTGTCGGCCACCACCGCATCCACGCCACCGGCTTCCAGTTCTTTCAGGGCCAGCGGGGTCGATTCAAAACGCTTGACGTTGGGGCTTTCCTTGCCCTGCAGCTTGCTGATGACCTCGTCGCCGGTGGTGCCGTTTTGCACGCCGACCTTGAGTTTCTTCAGGTCGGCAAATTTGGCGATCTTGGCGTCCTGCTTCACCGCAATCAGCTGCTGCGCATCAAAGTAGGGCGCCGAAAAATCCATGGTCTGCTTGCGCTCGTCGGTGATGGTGATGCTTGACACCAGAAAGTCGCGGTCGCCCTGGCCCAGCGAATTGAAAATGCCTTCCCACGGCGTGTTGACGAATTTCACCTCAATGCCGGCTTTTTGCGCCACGGCCTTGACCACATCGATGTCGAAGCCGACGATGTCGCCCTTTTCATTCTGGGACTCAAACGGGGCGTAGGCGGCGTCGGTGCCGACCACATAGACCTTGGCGGCGGGCGCGGGCGCCGTGGCGGCCGGGGCCGGTGCGCTGGCAGCCGGGGCGGGCGGCTGCTGTTTGCCGCAGGCCACTAAAACCAGTCCGGCCAGCAGGGTGCCGGCGGTTTGCAAAAAACGTCGTGTCGTGATGGAAGGCATGAAAGGGTTCCGTTCAGGTCAAAAGGGACCAGTTTAATGAAGTCAAGGCCTGGCAACTATTCGGGCAAGCCCGCTGGCAGCGCCCGCAGCCGGTCCACATGCGCCTGCAGCGAGCGCAGCGCCACCGGCCATAGCGCGGGCGGCGTGTCGTCATAGACCAGCGCCAGCCAGTCGTTCAGGCTGCCATCGGGCCTGGCCTGCATGGCCGCTGCCACCTTGGCCTCGCGCCTGAGCCGATGCGCCTTGAGTTGCGCAATCGCCTGCTTCGCCGCGCCCAGCACATAGCCGTGGGCAGGCAAGATAAAGGCGATGCCGAGCTCGGCGCAGGCGGCGCTCAGGGTATCGAGCGATGCCAGGTAGGCGCTCATCTCGCCGTCGGGCGGGTTGATGATGGTGGTGCTGCCGTTGAGGATGTGGTCGCCCGAAAACAGCAGGCCGTCTTCGAGCAACACCAGGCACAGGTGGTTGGCCGCGTGCCCAGGCGTGTGAATGACCTTCAAAGTGTGCTCCAGCCCGTTACCCGCAAGCATGAGCAGCTCCTGATTTGATAGCGATCGGTCCGGCGTGAACTGCGCATCCGGGCGCGCGGTCGGTGCCGAGGGCAGGCCCAGAATCGGCGGCTGGCCGGTGCACAGCGCCTGCAGCGGCCGGGCGGCGGGGGAGTGATCGGGGTGGGAATGGGTGCAGACGATGGCCTCGATGCGGCCACCGGTGGCTTCAAACAAACGCTGAACATGGCCGGCATCGTCGGGGCCGGGGTCGATCACGATATAGCCGCTGGCTGTGTCGCCCACGATGTAGCTGTTGGTGCCCGGCCCGGTCATCATGCCGGGGTTGGGCGCGGTCAGGCGCATGACGTTTTTCAAAAGCCGTACCGGCTGCGCGGTCTGCCAGTCCAGCCGGTGCAGGATCTGCCCGTCGGGGCAGCTCAGTTCAAGCTCGCCGTAGGGCGCCTCGTGTTCCATGTAACGCGCCTCCTGGCCCGCCAGCAGGCCGGCGCGCGGGCAGGAGGTCCACAGCGGCTGCTCGGACGCGGCGCAGGCCGCCAGCACCGCGTCCACGGTCGGGTAGCTGCCGAGCCGCTGCAGCGTGCGTATGGTCGGAAAGATCATGAAGAAGCCGCCGGCCGCATGCCGCGCCAGCGCCTCGGTCGGGCGCACCCAGACCGGCTCGAACTGCTCGGTTTCGTCGGCCACCGGGTGCTGGCCCCCGGGCATGCGCGCCACCAGAAAAGGCACGTCAAAGCGGCGCGGCAGGTCACGGTCGGTGATCCAGTGGGCCAGCACAAACACCTCGGCGCCCGCCAGCGTCAGGCCGCGCCCTTCATCAAAATTTTGGCATTGCACGGCAAACGGCGCCTTGCGGTCCAGCGCCGCAATGTCGGCGCTGTTGACATGGCGGCCATCGGCATGGCGCGCCAGCAGCACGCCGAGCTCCTCAAAGCTCTCGCGGATCGCGGCGATGGCCTGCGTCAGGTGCAGATCGCCCTGGCTGGCGCGGCGCGTGGACTGGCCGTGGGCCTGGGCATCCGCCGCGTCAATGCCGCCGCCGGGAAACACATAGGCGCCGGGGGCAAAGCTGGCTGTCATGGAGCGCCGCGTCATCAGCACTTCCAGGCCATCGGACGTGTCGCGCAGCAACAGCACCGTAGCGGCCGGGCGCAGCGGGGCGGGCTCGCGCTGGGGGTGAAGGAGTTGGGAAGGTCTGGCCATGACCCGATTTTGCAGCGAAATGTGGCAATGGCACCTGGCGCCCCAACCACAGTCGCCCGGCTAAGTGTTATCCGCAATGGTGCGGTGGCAGGCCCGACCCGACACTAACCGGCACTTTACTTGCAGGAATCGCGTATGACGACATGGATTTCCAGGACCGCTCTGGCCCTGACGACCGCCGCCTTGTGCGCCAGCAGCCCGAGCGTCATGGCGCAGGCTGCTGCGACCGGCTCAGGACAGGCATGGCCGGGCAGACAAGCGATCAAATTTGTCGCCGTCTTCCCGCCCGGCGGCTCGGTCGATCAGGTCGCCCGCATTCTGGCGCAGCCGCTGTCGCAGCAGCTCGGCCAAAGCATTATTGTGGAGAACAAGGGCGGCGCGTCGGGCGCCATCGGCACGGCGGCGGTGGCCGCAGCGCCCGCCGACGGCTACACCTTTGGGGTGGTTTTTGATACCCACGGCGTCAACCCCAGCCTGATTCCGGGCCTGGCCTTCGACACCCGCAAGGACCTGGCCCCGGTGGCGCTGATCGGCACCTCGGCCATGGTGCTGGCGACCTTTTCGGCGTCCGAGTACAAAAGCTTGGCCGACGTGGTGGCGGCGGCCAAGGCCAAAAAGAATGTCAGCTACGGCAGCATCGGTTCCGGCAGCCTCGGGCATCTGGCGATGGCGCTGCTCGGCAAAAGCGGCAACATCGACTGGCAGCATGTGCCCTACAAAGGCGGCGGCCCGCTGATGACCGACGCGGTGGCCGGCCATGTGCCGCTGTCCATCGGCTCGGTGTTTGTGACCAAGCCGCACATCGACAGCGGCCGGCTGCGCCCGCTGGCGGTCACGACCAGCAAACGCTCGCCCGATCTGCCCAATGTGCCGACGCTGGCCGAAAGCGGCTTTGCCGGCTTTGACGCGCCAGCCTGGTGGGCGATTGTGGCGCCAGCCAAAACGCCGCCCGAGCTGCTCAAACGCATGAACGACGAGGTCAACAAGGTGCTCAAGAACCCGGACATCGCCAAAAAACTCAGCGCGCAAGGGATTGACATTGTCGGCGGCTCGCAGGAATCGGCCGGCGTTTTCATCGACAGGCAAATCGACATCTGGGCCAAGGTGGTCAAGGACAATGGCATCAAGGCAGACTAGACCGCCTGACTTCCGGTCACAAAAACGGGGCCATTGCGCCCGGTTTTCATCATTCCTCCGGCGAAACCCCCAGCGCGACCAGAAAACGCGCGACCATGTTGTAGGTGGCAATCGCGCTGGTCAGCTCCACAATTTCCGTGGTGTCGAAGTGCGCCCGCAATGCGGCGAACAGCTCATCGCTGACCTTGACGTCGAGCGTCATCTGCGCCGCATACCGGACCACGAGCTGCTCGACCGCACCCAGGGACGGGTGCTCAGCCGTTTGCCGCGCGTCGGCCTTGACCAGCGCATTCAGGCCGTCGAGTTCGGCCTGCGTGCCACCGGCGGTCAGGAAATCCGGCGCATGGTGTTGGTACTCATAGGCGGCGCCGGTCAGCAGCGCCACCGTGCAAATGCCGAGCTCGCGCAGCTTGCGGCTGGTCGGCAGTTCGCTGCGCACCGCCTTCAGGTAGACATTCCAGCCGCGCGCCAGCGGCTCGCTCCAGAGCAGCGCCCGGTCCAGATTGATCAGGCTGCCGCCGCGGCGCGCCAGGATGGCGTCCACCAGTTCCTGCGGCTGGCTTTTAAGGGCGGGGGTCCAGTCGGGGATGCGCATGGTCGTGGCTGCTCGGGAGTTGCGGTGCCCAGAGCGTACCGTGAATCGATGGCGCAAGTGCAGCGGATAATGCGCCATGCGAATCCGATTTACCAAGATGCAGGGTGCGGGCAACGATTTTGTGATGCTCGACGAGACGCGGGGCTCGCTGGGCCTGACGCGGGCGCAGTACCGCTTTCTGGCCGACCGGCACTTTGGCGTCGGCGCCGACCAGATTCTGACGGTCAGGCCGCCGCCCAAGGACGCGGGTGATGACATCGATTTTGAGTACGTGATCCACAACGCCGACGGCGGCGAGGTCGAGCAATGCGGCAACGGCGCGCGCTGCTTTGTGCGCTTTGTGCGCGAGCAGGGGCTGACCAGCAAGGACGTGGTGCGGGTCAAGACCCTGGGCGGCGTGATCGAGCCGCGGCTGCAGGCCGATGGCCGCGTCACGGTGGACATGGGCGCGCCGGTGTTTGAGCTGGCGCGCATTCCGTTTGACGCCGCCGGTTTGACGCCGCAGGCCGCCGGCTCATGGCAAAAATGGCCGCTAGCCCTTGAGGAACGTGCGCTGATAGCTCCTGTTTTGATAGCGGCTCTGTCGATGGGAAACCCCCACGCGGTGCAGCTGGTGCAGGACGTGGATACGGCGCCGGTGCTGCAGGATGGCCCGCTGATCGAAAACCACCCGCGTTTTGCGCGCCGCGTCAACGCCGGTTTCATGCAGGTGGTGTCGCGCGGCCAGATTCGGCTGCGGGTGTACGAGCGCGGCGCCGGCGAAACGCTGGCCTGCGGCACCGGCGCCTGTGCGGCGGCGGTCGCCGGCATGCGCTGGGGCCTGCTCGACAGTCGGGTCGAGGTGTTGACGCGCGGCGGCGCGCTGACGATTGAATGGTCGGGCCAGCTGGACGCCCCGGTCATGATGACCGGCCCGGCCACCACGGTGTTCGAGTCCGAGATCGAGATTCCGGACCGCCCTTAAGACACTGCTGCTCCATTCTGTTCAAGCAGGGGCCGCGGAACTGGCTTTGCCAGGCCGCAGGCGCAGCGGCCCCCTTGGGGGGCAGGAAGCGACACAAAGTGCGCGACCGTGGGGGCCTATTTACCTACAATGCCCGACATGAACCCCAACGAACACTCCATCACCGAAGACGACATCGCCAACTTTCTGGCCAACACGCCCGATTTCTTCGAGCGCCATGCCGAGCTGCTGGCCACCGTGCAGCTGTCCAGCGGCCATGGCAGCCGCGCCGTCAGCCTGCAGGAGCGCCAGGCCGGCATGCTGCGCGAGAAGATCAAGGGGCTGGAAACCAAGGTGGTCGAGATGATCCGCCACGGCCAGGACAACGAGGGCATTGCCGACAAGCTGCACGGCTGGACCCGCCAGCTGCTGCAGACGGCGCAGGCGCGCGAGCTGCCGGGCGCCATCGTGCACGGCCTGACCAGCGGTTTTCAGATTCCGCAGGCCGCCATCAAGGTCTGGCGCGTCAACGGCATTTTCTCCAACGAGAGCTTTGCCACCGGCGTCAGCGACGACGCCCAGACCTTTGCCAGCTCCCTGAGCGCGCCCTACTGCGGCGTCAATTCCGGTTTTGAGGCAGTCGGCTGGCTGCCCGAGCCGGCGCTGGCCCTGTCGCTGGCGCTGATTCCGCTGCGCGCCGAGGCCGCTGCGCCGGTGGCCGGTCTGCTGGTGCTGGCCTCGCCCGACCCCGGGCGTTTTGACAGCGCCATGGGCACCGATTTCCTGGAGCGGCTGGGCGAACTGGCCGGCGCCGCGCTGTCCCGGCTGCGCGCCCAGCCTGCGGCAGCCGACAGTCAATAAGCCGCACCATGACGCAGCCGCCCCCGCTTGCGTCACCGCCGGAAACGAAGCCGGAGCCGGCGCATGGCTACGAGACCGACCCGCTGGTGGCGCGCTACCTGGAGCATGTGCGGGTAGAAAAGCGCCTGGCCCAGCGCACGGTCGAGCTGTATGCGCTGGACCTGCAAAAACTGCAGGCCAATGCCCGCCAGGCCAGCGTGGCGCTGACGGCGGCGCACAACAACCACATGCGGCGCTGGGTGGCGCAAATGCATGCGGCCGGCCGCAGCGGACGCGGCATTGCGCTGATCCTGTCGGGCTGGCGCGGCTTTTACACCTGGCTGGGGCGCGAAGGCCTGGTGGCCGCCAACCCGGTGCAGGATGTGCGCTCGCCCAGGGCGCCCAAGCCGCTGCCCAAGGCCCTGAGTGTTGACGAAGCGGTGCAGCTGGCCAGCTACCGGCCGGCCAGCGAAGGCCATGACCCTTTTCTGGAAGCGCGCGACCAGTGCATCACCGAGCTGCTCTACGGCTGCGGCCTGCGCATTGGCGAGCTGGTGGGGCTGGATCTGCGCGCCAGCGGCCAGGCGCGCGGCTGGATCGACCCCGATGCGGCCGAGGCCCATGTGCTGGGCAAGGGCGCGAAGCGGCGCAGTGTGCCGGTGGGCCGCCTGGCGCTGCAGGCGCTGGCCGCGTGGCTGGCGGCGCGCAGCCAGCTGGCACAGCGGGCTCAGGGGGTCGAGGGCGATGCGGCGCTGTTCATCAGCCAGCGCGGCACCCGGCTCACGCCGCAGCAGATCCGGGTCCGGCTAAAGCAGCGTTCGCTCAAAGCCGGGCTGGCGACGCCGGTGCATCCGCACATGCTGCGGCATTCGTTTGCCAGCCATGTGCTGCAGTCCAGCGGCGACCTGCGCGCGGTGCAGGAGTTGCTGGGCCACGCCAATATCACCACCACGCAGGTCTATACGCGGCTTGATTTTCAGCACCTGGCCAAGGTCTATGACGCGGCCCATCCGCGGGCCATGCTGGCGGGCAAGCCGGGCAAGGGCAAGGAGCCGCTCAAGCGCTGAGCGGCCCGCGCTCAGGCGGTTTTGAACGGGCGCGTGCGCCGCAAAAAAGGCCTTGGTGGCGCATCGTCCAGCGTGAAGACGGCGCGTTTGCTGTCCACCGGTGCGGCGGCCAGGCGCGCCTCCAGCTGGCTCAGCACGCCTTGCGCGTTGGCGCCCTGCAGCGGCACCACCGCGTAGGCCACGCGCACCTGCGCCACGCAGTCCACATGCAGGCGCTTGTAGGGCATCAGGCAGCGCGCCACGATGCGCGGCCCCAGCGTCGCGGCATCCTCGGCGCTGAACGGGCCTTCCACCAGCATGCCAAAGCGCCGCTCCGACAGCCGCGCCGCGCTGTCGATTTCGCGCGCCGTGGACAGCAGCCGCTCGGCCACATGCAGCGGCAGGTCGTCGGCCGCCTTGCGTCCGAAGTCGCGCTGGATCTGATCGCAATTGACCAGGTCGATCAGCAACACCGCACTGTGGTGCTGCAGCCGCCCGGAGCGCGCGATCATGCGCAGCAGCCGTTCCGCGAACACATGGCCGTTGATCAGGCCGGTGGCCGGGTCGACCCGGCCCAGGCCCTGAATCCGGCGTATGTTCTCGCGCCGCTGCTGGCTGCGCAGCATCAGCACCACCATGACGATGGGCAGGTGCAGCGCCGCGCTCAGTTGCATGCCGTGCAGCGTCAGAAAATCCAGCGGCACCAGGTCGGCGTGGCGCGCCAGCGTCCAGTCTGCAGAGGCCAGAACCGGCAGGTAGGCCAGCATCAGCCAGGGGGCAAAGCGGTCGCCGTGCCGCCAGGCCCAGGCCATCATCAGCAGGCCGGTCAGCTGCATCAGCAGCAGCACCGGCACAAACAGCGTGGTGCGATGGGCCGCTGGCACCTGCGTCAGCGCGGCCGCCACCAGCCCCCCCAGCAGCGCCAGCGCCAGCATCAGCCAGTGCAGACGGCGCGAGCGCTCGGGCAGGGACACGGCGGCCGATATGAACAGCAGGGACGCGGCGCCGGTCAGCACCGGCAGCACCGAGGTGGAGAGGTCGTTCCAGCGCGGCCAGTCGGGCCACAGGTGCAGGCCGCCAATGCCGGTGACGGTGGCCTGGGTCAGGCTGAACAGCGTTACGTACAGCGCATAGCAGCCGTAAGCCGAGTCACGCAGTGACACCGCGCCCACCGCCGACACCAGCGCCGCCAGACCGGTCAGGCCAAAAAAAATGCCCAGGATCAGCGACACCCGCTGTTCGGTGTAGCTCAGCCGCCCTTCGCTGATGAAGCGCAGCGGCGCGCTCTCGGCGTGGCCGTTTTCCAGCCGCAGCAGGTATCGGGTGGGCACCTCGGCCGATAAATCAATGGGCAGCAAGGGGTGGCGGTGCGGTACCGGCCATTGGCTCACGGCCATCAGGTCGCCGGCCCGCTGCTCGTTCCAGCGGCCGGCACGGTCCAGGGTGTAGAGCGAAGCGCGGTCTATCGACGGGTAGGGCACCTCCAGATACCAGCGCTCGGCGTCCGGCGCGGGCGGCACGGTAAAGCGCACCCACAGCGCGTTGCCGCTGGTCACCGGGTAAATCGCGTCCGCGCGGGTCGGTGCCCAGGCCAGGTCGGCGGCGTTGGCCACCTGCTCGGCGCTGAACTGGCCGGTCGGGTCTATCCAGTAGTCGCCCCAGTCCCGCAGGGCCACCGGCTGGGCGCGGGTGTCCAGGTCCAGCACCGAACGCGCCTGCGCCGGCGCGCTGGCCAGCGCCAGCAGCGCGCCCAGCCACAGCGCCATCACCATAGTCATCGCCAGGTCGGAAAAGCGGCCGGCCAAACCTGACCATGGCCTGGCGCGCCCGGGTTGCGAAAAAAAGTTGTTAAAAATCATTAACTTGCGATTGTCGCAAAATTCAAGGGACATTCGTCGGGCAGATGGTGGCAGGGCGCTGAACTGGCGTGACGCGGCATCGGATGCAAGCGAAGCCGCGACAATAGACGCATGAAAATAATTCGACTCAAGGAAGGCAAAGAGCGCTCTTTGCTGCGCCGCCACCCCTGGATTTTTGACGGCGCCATTGCCAAGGGCGGCGGCGATGCCGGTGAAACCGTGCGGGTGGAAGGCCACGACGGGCAGTTTTTGGGCTGGGCGGCCTTCAGCCCGAGTTCCAAAATCCGCGCCAGGGTCTGGAGTTTTGATGAAAACGAACGCATCGATGCTTCGTTTTTCATAGCGCGTATCGAGCTTGCAATAAGGGCTAGAAGCCTTTTTGACATACAAAGCGACGGCTGGCGGCTGATTCACGGCGAATCCGACGGCCTGCCCGGCGTGGTGGTGGACCGCTACGGCGACACGCTGGTGGCGCAGTTTTCCAGCTGCGGCGCCGAGCGCTGGAAAGGCGTGATCGTCGATGCGCTGCTGGCGCAAACCGGCCTGACGCGACTTTATGAGCGCTCGGACGCGAGCGTGCGCTCACTCGAAGGCCTGCCCGAGGCAACGGGCTGGCTGGCCGGCGCCGGTGATACCGCCGTCACCATCACCGAACACGACTGGACGCTGAGCCTGGACGTGGCGCAGGGCCACAAGACCGGCTTTTACCTGGACCAGCGCGACAGCCGGCACAAGTTTGCGGCCCATGCGCGCCGCCTGCGGTTTCAGCGGGTGCTCAACTGCTACTGCTACACCGGCGGCTTTACCGTGGCCGCGCTGGCGGGCGGCGCCCGGCATGTCACCTCGATCGACTCGTCGGGCCCGGCCATCGAACGCGCCGCGGCCAACGTAGCGCTGAACGGCTTTGACGCCAGCCGCAGCACGCTGCTGGACGCCGATGTCAACGCCATGCTGCGCCAGTACCTCAAGGACGGCAAGACCTTTGATGCGATCGTGCTCGATCCGCCCAAGTTTGCACCCACCATCACCCATGCCGAGCGCGCCGCCCGTGCCTACAAGGACATCAACCGGCTGGCGCTGAGCATTCTGGAGCCGGGCGGCGTGCTGTTTACCTATTCCTGTTCGGGCGGTATCAGCGCCGACCTGTTTCACAAGATCGTGGCCTCGGCCGGCACCGACGCCGGCGTGGACGCCTATATTTCCGAACGCCTGGGCGGCGCGCCCGACCACCCGATGACGGTGGCGTTTCCGGAGGGCGAGTACCTCAAGGGCCTGGTGCTGGTGAAAAAACCGGCCCAATCGCTCATTTAGGAGAAAAATCGGCCTCTGCCCCAGGTAATACGTGTGCTTGAAGCTATCAAAATAATAGCAACTGCCGGGCAAGGCGGTATTCGGGCCCGCCTGCCGGGGGCTTGAACGGGCCGCTAAACTCCCCAGCTTGGGGCTGTCCCCTTTTTGTTCAGTTCCGCGTTTTCGCTGTTTTTTAGGTCTTCATCATGAGCTTGATTCCCGTCACCATCCTCACCGGCTTTCTCGGCTCGGGCAAAACCACGCTGCTCAAACGCATCCTGACCGAAGCCCACGGCCAGAAGATTGCCGTCATTGAAAACGAGTTTGGCGAGGAAAACATCGACAACGAAATCCTGGTCAACGACACCCAGGAAAACATCATCCAGATGAACAATGGCTGCATTTGCTGCTCAATCCGCGAGGATCTGCGCGAAACCCTGCAGTTGCTGGCCGCCAAGAAGCGCAAGGGCCTGCTGGACTTTGAGCGCGTGGTGATTGAAACCACCGGCCTGGCCGACCCCGGCCCGGTGGCGCAAACCTTTTTCATGGACGAGGAAATCGCCGAGCAGTACCTGCTCGACTCCATCCTGACCCTGGTCGATGCCAAGCACGCGGCCGGCCAGCTCAATGACCGGCAGGAAGCGCGGCGCCAGGTCGGTTTTGCCGACCAGATTTTCATCAGCAAGTCCGACCTGGTGTCCGAGGGTGAGGTCAAGGCGCTGATGCACCGGCTCACGCACATGAACCCGCGCGCGCCGCAAAAAGCCGTGCATTTTGGCGAGGTGGCGATTGCCGATGTGTTTGACCTGCGCGGCTTCAACCTCAATGCCAAGCTCGACATCGACCCGGATTTCCTCAAGGCCGAGGATCATTCGGATCACGACCACGACCACGACCATCATGAGCACGAGCATGGCGAACATTGCGACCATCCCGCGCATGCCCAGGATGCCGTCCAGGGTCACCATCACCACCATGACGACGACGTCAAGAGCTTTGTGTTCCGCTCCGACAAGGCCTTCAGCCCGGCCAAACTCGAAGACTTCCTGGGCGCGGTGGTCAACATCTACGGCCCGCGCATGCTGCGCTACAAGGGGGTGCTGAATATGCAGGGCACCGAGCGCAAAGTGATTTTTCAGGGCGTGCACCAGCTCATGGGCAGCGACCTCGGCCCGGCCTGGGCAGAGGGCGAAAAGAAAACCAGCAAGATGGTGTTTATCGGCATCGATTTGCCCAAAGATATTTTCTTGCAGGGGCTTGAGCAGTGCCTGGTTTGAGGTAGGCTGTCCGCTTACAGCCTATAACAGGCGGAGGGCTTCATGTTTGTATCGATTCTCCAACGATTTGGATTCCGGGCAGCACAGCGCGGCGGCGAGCCGCTACAATCGCGCGCCGAACAAAATACCCGGAAAGCCGAAGCGGACAAAACGGGAGGTGCGGCAGTCAAACCAGGAAGTCTGGCAACAGGAGAACTGGCAACAGCTAGGGTCGGGCTGCCCGAGAGCAGTCAGGCCAGGAAACGGTCCGGGGAACACCCCGAGGCTGCTTCCCAGAGGAGAGACATTGTGAAAGCCCCAGCAAAAAAGTCCCAGGCCGCGGTCAAGACGGCTAGCAAGAAAGCCGCCATGAAGGTGCTTGCCAAGCCGGCTGCGAAATCGGCCGTAAAAACGGCCACCCAGGCCGTCGCCAAACCCGCCGTCAAGGCACAGCCGACCGCCAAAAAAGCCGTCCCGTCGGCCCAGCCCGCGGCCAGGGCCAAGGCGACCCCGGTGGCCAGCAAAAAGGCGGCTGCCAAACCGATGCCAGCCAAGGCCCAAGTCGCCGCCAGACCGGCCGCAAAACCGGCAGCGAAACCTGCCGCCCCCTCCGTCAAACCCAAGGCCGAACCCGTGACAACATCTGCCGTGAAAGCTTCCGCCAAGCCTGCTGCCAAAGACAGCAAAACGCCTGCCAAGGTGACGGCGCCGGTCGCGTCCCCCGTGCCGGCGTCCCGGCCCATGCTGGCACCCGTGCGCATGGCCTCGGCACCGCTCAAACCCGGCCGCAGAAGTTCTGCCCGGACCGCCACCCATTCACCCCCACCCGCACCCATGGTGCCAACCCATGCGCCCGACGCAGCCAAAGCCAGTTATTCCACAATGACCGAACGTGTGATTGCACCGCCCATCCAGGCGGCCGCCAAAAAAGACCCCAAGCTTGCCAACAACTGGAAAACCACCCCGGCCGAGCTGCTGACCGACGAGGAAGTCAAGGCCATGCCTGACGCCGAGTACATGAACGAAAAGCAGATGGCCTTTTTTCGCCACAAGCTGTCGCTGCTCAAGCAGGACATCCACAACAACGCCGGCGAGACCACCGAACACCTGCGCGAGGACACCGCCGTGGTGCCCGATCCGGCAGACCGCGCCACGATCGAGGAAGAGCACGCCCTGGAACTGCGCACCCGCGACCGCGAGCGCAAACTGCTCAAGAAAATCGAACAGTCGATTGCCCGCATTGATTCCGGTGACTACGGCTATTGCGATGAAACCGGCGAGCCGATTGGCGTGGGTCGCCTGATCGCCCGGCCCACCGCCAATTTGTCGCTCGAGGCGCAGCAGCGCCGCGAACTCAAGCAGAAAATGTTTGGTGACTGACCGCCGGCCTGCCGCCCAAGGTTTTTAATCGACCGCCCATCCCCATGTCCAAAGACGACACCGCGCAAGGCCTGCTATCGAAGATGGTGAGGTTCGTCCGCAATCCGGCCACCAGCTGGGCTGACCTGGACACGGTGCAGGGCGACCGCGACGAGGCCGTGAGCAAGCAGTTGCTCAAGGAAATGGTGGAGCGCAAGCGCCGCAACGACTTTGTGCGCAAACGCGAGTTCGACATGCTGCGCAAGATGCGCAAGCGCGAGGCCATAGGTGGCCTGGGGCAGGACCCCGGCGCCCGGCCCTCGTTTTTCCAGAGCAGCATGCCCTCCAAGCCCGATGACCGGGCGGTGACGCTCAAGAAGATCGACGAGATCGAAGCCCAGATGTCGATGCAGTGGTGGAAAACCAAGAACGGCGGTGTTCCGGACAACACGGTGCAGGGCGCGCTACCCCAGGCCAGGGGCACCCTGGCGCCATCGGCGCTGCTCGACAATGAACTTCCTGTTGCTTACCGCGCCACCGCCCCGGCCGGGCTGCGGCCCATGAACCAGAATGGCCCGCAGGCCGGGTCGGCGCGAGATCTTCTGTCGACCGGGAACGGCGGGTTGCCTGCATTTGGCACCGTGGCCGCGGGAAAACCGGGGTTTGCGAACGGTCGACGGGCCGACGAGAGCCGCGGTTCAGAGTTTTCACCGTCCAAAAGCTCGGCGGTGGAGGTGGCTGAGATCGTGGCCCACGATGCGGAGCTGGAAGAAGCCGCGATTCGCTTTGCCAATGGCGACAATGCGGGCGCGGAGAGTGGCCTGCTTGAAGTCCTGGGGCCCGGCGGTATCCGCGTCGGCCATTCGGAAACCTGGTTCATGCTGTTTGACCTGTATCGCGCCACCGCCCAGCAGGATAAATTCGAAGTGGCGGCCCTGCAGTTTGCCGAGCGTTTCAACCGCTCGGCGCCGCAGTGGTTCTCGATGCCGGACATGGTGAAATTGCTGATCGAACCCACCGACAAAGTGGGCGATGCCGGCAACGGGCCGGTCGCCGACTGGGCCTGCCCGTCGTCGCTGGGGATTCAGTCCGTGGCGGCGTTGAAGGCGGCATTGGTCAAGGCGCCCCTGCCCTGGCGACTGGACTGGAGCAAGTTGAAAACCATCGAGGCTGCGGCGGTTGACTCCCTGATTCAGGTGTTTGCGGGCTGGGCCAACGAAGCGGTTCAGTTGCGCTTCATCGCAGATGCCCAGCTGCAAAAGGTACTGATCGAGGCCACCCCGTCAGGCAACCGTGGCACCCCGCAAAACTGGTGGCAGCTGCGCATGGACACCCTGCGCGTGACGCACCGGCCCGACGATTTTGAGCTGGTCGCCCTCGATTTTTGTGTCACCTACGAAGTGTCGCCGCCGACCTGGGTCAATGCACGCTGTGTCTACAAACCGCTGGATGCCCTGGGCGCGGCCATTCGCGGCCAGACCATTATTGGCGACGTTTACCGTGACTCGGCTCCCATCAGCCTCAGTGCGGCGCTGGATGGGGACACCCAGATGGATGCCGCCCATTCCCAGATGGGCAATCTGTTTTCGGTGGAACTGGCGGGCCAGATCCAGGGCGACGCGATGGATGTTCTGGACCAGCTGGAAGTCAAGCTGATGGGCGCCGACATGATGCTGATTTCCTGCGAAAAGTTGATCCGCGTCGATTTTTCTGCCGCCGGCACGCTGCTGAACTGGGTATCTGCCCGTCAGGCTGAAAACCGCGCCGTACAGTTTTCCGGGGTCAATCGCCTCGTCGCCTCGTTCTTCAATGTCATCGGCATCACGGAATATGCCAGCGTGCTGATTCGCAGTGACTGAGGCAGGTCACGCGTGGGGTGAAGGCCGGCTGCTGCCTTGCACCTGATGCCATTTGGATAAAATACCGGGTCAATTCACCGGCTTTTCGAGCTTTCTGGCCTCGGCCCGCAGCGGCTCACGTCAAAACACCCAGAAAACCACCTTGCGCGCCACGCTCGCCAGAGCTTGGGGGGCCTGGTTTTTGCTTAAAGCTCTACTTTCATAACTGCAGCTAAGTGCTTCATTTAGAACGAATTTTGTGCCGCGCCAACATCCGAAAATGCCTCTAAGTCCTTGATTTCATTGAAAAAAATTGTTTCAAATCCCTTGCTTGCTCAGGGTTTCCTGATAAAGTGGGGAAAAGTGCAATTTAGTGGTGAAAAGTGTTTTCTAAAGGTTTTTAGCGGTGTTTCAAGGCGCATCTTCGTTGGTTCTCGATGCCAAGGGTCGGCTCTCTGTGCCAACCCGGCATCGTGACGTGCTGAGCGCCACCGCTTCCAGCCAGCTCACCATCACCAAGCATCCGCATGGCTGCCTCATGATTTTCCCACGCAATGAGTGGGAAAAATTTCGTGACCGCATTGCTTCACTGCCCATGCAGGCCCAGTGGTGGAAGCGCATTTTTCTGGGCAATGCCATGGATGTGGAGATGGATGCAACCGGCCGTGTGCTGGTCTCGCCCGAACTGCGCGCGGCGGCCGGCATCAGCAAGGACGCGGTGCTGCTCGGCATGGGCAGCTACTTTGAACTCTGGGATGCGGTGACCTATGCCGCCCAGGAGGCGGAGCAGATGAAGGGCGAGATGCCCGATGTCTTCAAAGACTTTTCATTCTGAAAGAATGACGGTGCAAGCTCCATGGGTTCACCGCACCGTCTTGTTGAACGAAGCCATCGAGGCGCTTCTTGTCAACCCGGACGGCCACTACATCGACGCGACTTTCGGCCGTGGCGGGCACTCCCGTCTGCTGCTTTCAAAGCTTTCGGCGCAGGGGCGCCTGACGGCTTTCGACAAGGATCTCGACGCCATTGCCGAGGCGCAAGCCATGGCCGATCCGCGTTTCTCGATTCGCCACGAGGGCTTCATGCACCTGGGTCAGCTGCCGGCGGCCAGCGCCGCGGGTGTGCTGCTGGACCTGGGCGTGAGTTCGCCCCAGATCGACAACCCGGAGCGGGGCTTTTCCTTCCGCTCGGAAGGGCCGCTGGACATGCGCATGGACACCACGCGCGGCCAAAGTGTGGCCGACTGGCTGGCCGATGCATCCATAGAAACCATGACGGAGGTGATTCGTGAATATGGCGAAGAACGGTTTGCTGGGCAGATTGCAAAGGCGATTGATCGTCGCCGACA
>NZ_JANOAL010000234.1:0-2029 GCF_031411155.1 Polaromonas sp.
GGCCGACCCGCTGGTGCCGTTTGCCTGCGGCGAGGACACCGCGCGCCGCATTCCGGGCGCCAGGCTGGTGGGCATAGAAGGCATGGGCCACGATTTGCCGCCGGGCGTGGTGGAGCGGCTGCTGGCGCTGCTGCTGCCGCACTTTGCGATGGCCAAAGGCTGAATCATCGCCCCCTTACCGAGAGAACTGCCACCATGAACACCCCTGAACATTCCCAGCTCGGCAAGGCCTCGGCCTATGTCGACCAGTACGATGCGTCGCTGCTGTTTCCGATTCCGCGCGCCGGGAAACGGGCCGAGCTCGGCATTGCCGACGCGCAGCCCTTTTTTGGCGCCGACATCTGGACCGCGTATGAGCTGAGCTGGCTCAACCTGCGCGGCAAGCCGCAGGTGGCGCTGGCGCACATCACCGTGCCCTGCGAGTCGCCCCACATCGTCGAGAGCAAGTCCTTCAAGCTCTACCTCAACAGCTTTAACAACACCCGCTTTGCCGACGCGCGCGATGTGCGTGAGCGCATCCGCGCCGACATCAACGCGGCGGTGGGCGCGGGTGTGGGGGTGAAGACGCTGGGCCCGGAGCTGTTCGACCGCGAGCCGGTGCACGAGCTGGACGGCCTGAACCTGGACCGGCTCGATGTGGAATGCGTTCACTACACCCCGGCACCCGAGCTTCTGTTTGCCGAGTTCGACGAGCCGCCGGTCGACGAAACCCTGACCAGCAACCTGCTCAAAAGCAACTGCCTGGTGACCGGCCAGCCCGACTGGGGCAGTGTGCAGATCAGCTACTCCGGTCCGCAGATCAACCAGGAAGGGCTGCTGCAGTACCTGGTGAGCTTTCGCAACCACAACGAGTTTCACGAGCAGTGCGTCGAGCGCATCTTCATGGACCTGTGGACGCGCTGCAAGCCGCTCAAACTCGCGGTCTATGCCCGCTACACACGGCGCGGCGGGCTCGACATCAACCCGTTTCGCACCAGCTACCCGCAGGCGCTGCCGTCCAACATCCGCATGGCGCGTCAGTAGCCGGCCCCCTGCAAAACGGGCTCCTGCCATCGCCGCTTGCTGGCGATGGGATTGTTACCTGTGGATACAAATGCGCTGAATCCGGTTCATTGAGTTGAATCCGGTTTACACGGCGCTGCGTAATCTTTACACAGCATCTGCTGTATCCACATACCAGGAGATCAACCATGAAGACGAAATTGGGGCACCTTGCCAAGGCCTGCCTGTTGTTAGTTGCCGCCGGCGGAGCCATGGCGTCCAGCCATCGCGAGGCGCCCTTCATCACCTCGGCGCCCAAGGTCGACGGCACCGATTTCTACATGTTCCGCAGCTATGAAGGCATTGCCGCCAACGGCACTGGCGGGCGCTCAGACTACGTGACCCTGCTGGCCAATTACCAGCCGCTGCAGGCTCCGTACGGCGGCCCCAACTATTTCCAGATGGACCCCAACGCCCTCTATGAAATTCACATTGACAACAATGGCGATGCGGTGGAAGACATCACCTTTCAGTTCCGCTTCAAAAACACCCTCAAATCGATTCCGCTGACCATCGGCTCGGCCAGCGTGCCGATTCCACTGATACAGGCCGGCGGCGTCAGCGCGCTCAACGATGCCAACCTGAACGTCAACGAAAGCTACAGCGTCAATGTCATGCGCGGCGACCGTCGCAAGGGCTCTTCCGGCGCAGTCATCAAGACCGGCGGCGGCGCAAGCTTTGAAAAACCGGTGGACTACATCGGCGTCAAGACGCTGGGCGACACGGCGGCCTACGCAGCCTATGCCGGCAAGCACATTCACACCGTCACCATTCCCGGCTGCCCGACGGGCAAGGACCAGGGCCGGGTATTTGTCGGCCAGCGCCAGGAAGGCTTTGCCGTCAACCTGGGCCCGGTGTTTGACCTGGTCAACGCGCCCGCAGCCGTGCTGCTGGACCCGGCCAACAAGGACGCCGCCGGCATGGCGGGCCAGCATGTGATCCAGAAATCCAACGTCACCACGATTGCCCTTGAAGTCCACAAGGACTG
>NZ_JANOAL010000235.1:0-10338 GCF_031411155.1 Polaromonas sp.
TGCGGCAGCAGCAGCGCCAGCAGCCGCTCCACCACGCCCGGCGGCAAATCGTGGCCCATGCCTTCTATGCCCACCAGCCTGGCGCCCGGAATGCGGCGCGCGGTGTCCTCGCCGCAGGCAAACGGCACCAGCGGGTCGGCCTTGCCATGCACCACCAAGGTGGGCGTGCTGATGCTGGCCAGGGCCTTGGCGCGTGCGGCATCGCTCACCACGGCCACCATCTGGCGCACGATGCCCCTGGGGTGAAAACTGCGCGCCGTGGCGGCGGCCACGCGTTGGCGCAGCAGCGCCTCGTCCATCGCAAAACCGGGGCTGCCGATGGCCTTGAACAGCTTGACCGAATGCTCGATCGCCGCGTCCATGCCCTTGCCGGCCGGGCGGCTCAGCAGCGCGCGCAGCACCGCCGGCTCGGCCTGCGGCAGGCCGCGCGCACCGCTGGAACTCATGATGCTGGCCAGGCTCAGACAGCGCTGCGGTGCGGCCAGCGCCATGCGCTGGGCAATCATGCCGCCCATGCTGACGCCCACGATATGCGCCTGCGCTATCCGCAGCGCATCGAGAACGCCCAGCGCATCGGCCGCCATCGCCGGCAGGCTGTAAGCCGGTTTGCCGGAAAGACCCAGCCTGTACTTGAGGCCGGCCCACAGCAGGTTCGGCGTGCCCAGGTGGTCAAAGTGCTGGCTCAGGCCGGCATCGCGGTTGTCAAAGCGCACCACGCGGTAACCGGCATCGAGCAGGCCCTGCACCATGGCCGGTGGCCAGGCAATCAGCTGCATGCCCAGCCCCATGATGAGCAGCACCACGGGCCGGCCCGTGGCGTCGCCTGGGTGGCTGTCTTCAATTTCGATATCGATGTTGTTGGCTTTGATTTTCATAATGGATTATGGTCGCCGCCCCTTGAAGCGCGTCAATCATCGCGTTGCCCAAGCGCCTTTATGCATCCCCTGCCAACGGGGGCCGCGGAACTGGCTTTGTCAGGCCGCAGGCGCCGCCCCCTGCAAGGGGGGAGGAGGCTACACGCAGTGAGCCTCAAAGGGGGTGTTAAACAAATTCACGTTCCCGCAGCCACTTGGTGGCGACCCACTTTTCGCCGGCCCTGACCGGCTCGCCGCCGTGCAGGCTGCGGCTGGCCGGATGCGCCTGGGCATAACTGAAAAAAACCGCCTGGCCGCGCTGCGGCGCGACCTGCAGACCGAGGTCCGGAAACACCGTCGCGCCGCCCCGCGCCGCCGCCTGCAGGCAAATGATGACGGTGGCCACGCGCTGGCCGCCGCGCTGCAGGATGGCCTCCGAGCCGGGCTCGGCCGGGTCAAAGTAATCGTAATGCGGCTTGTACTGGGCGCCCGTCGCGTAGCGCAGCACCTGCAGGCCCTCGCCATTTTGCACCGGCCAGCGCAGCAGCCGGGCAATGCGGGCTTCGACACGCTGGACCACCGCGTTCTCGCTGCGGGTAAAAAACATGCCCTGGCTGGTGCGGTCACGGTTGCGCTCTTCACCGCCGGTCCGGGTGTCCACCGTCAGCGAGCGCGCCAGGCGCGGCCGGGCCGCTTCCATCAGCGCCTCGCACTCCGCCGCACTGAGCAGGTTGCCAAACACGATCAGCTCGGGGTCTGGCTGGCGCTGCAGCACCGTCACCCACTTGTCGCCGGCGTCCAGCGTGTCGCCCACGCCGGCCCTGGCCACGCAGGGCACGGCCAGCCGGGGCGGCGGGTTGACGGTCAATGGCTGCTTCATACCGGGCCTTGAAGGGCAGCGCGGACTCAGTCGGCCAGCCGGCGCCGGAACACCAGCTGGTCGGGCCGCGACACCGCGGGCTCAAAACGGTAGCCCTCGGCCTCAAAGTGTTCGAGTTTTTTGACGGCGACGAGTTTTTTCTCGATCGCGTAGCGCGCCATCAGGCCGCGCGCGCGCTTGGCATGAAAGCTGATGATCTTGTACTTGCCGCCCTTGAAATCCTCGAACACGCAGTTCACCACCGGGGCCTTCAGTGCCTTGCGGTCCACCGATCTGAAATACTCCTCGCTGGCCAGATTGACGATGACCGGCGAGGTATCGGCGGCAGCGCGTTCATTGAGGTAGTGGGCAATCTGCGGGCCCCAGAACTGGTACAGGTTTTTACCCCGGTCGGTGGCCAGCGGCGTACCCATTTCCAGCCGGTAAGGCTGCATCCAGTCGAGCGGGCGCAGCACGCCGTAAAGGCCGCTCAAGATGCACAGATGGCGCTGCGCCCAGTCCAGTTGCGGCCCGCTCAGGGTTTTCGCATTCAGCCCCTCGTAGACATCGCCGTTGAAGGCCAGCACCGCCTGCTTGGAGTTTTTGGCGGTGAAGCGGTTCGACCAGGTCTGGTAGCGCGCCACATTCAGCCCCGACAGCGCATCCGACAGCTTCATCAGCGTGCTGATTTGCTGCGGCGTCCGGGTTTTCAGCAAGTCGATCAGCTGGGCCGACTGGCGCGTGAACAAGGGCTTGGTGTAGGTCTGGATCTGCGGGGGGGTGTCGTAATCGAGTGACTTGGCGGGCGAGAGTAAAAACAGCATGGCTTGGGGCGTTGGAGGGAGAGACAGCGAGAGCGAAAGCGAAAGCCTGACTTTACGACAGCCGCGCTGCGCGCCGCGCCGCGCCCGCACAAACCCTTGCGCAAGTGCCGATTAGCGCAGATCGCTGACGAGCGAAGCCAGCGTCTCGGCCGCAATCGTCACATGCGCCGGGTAGTGGGTGTGGTCGCAGCCCAGCTTGACGCTGGCGCCGGCCTTGACCGCGGCGCACATGGCCGGGTCCAGCTCAAAGCGCACAAAATGCACGGCCGAGGTTTTCTCGTCGTTTTCACGGTCCATGTCTTCGTCGGCAATCGCATAAACACGGGCGTAGCCTTCGACCTCGACAAACAGCCGGTCTTCCACGCCGATCAGCCGGGCCAGTTCGCGCTTGCGTTCATTGACATCGGGGTACTCCAGCATCATGGTGGCTTTCCAGTTGCTGCCGTCGGGCATCAGCGGCGCATAGGCCTCGATCTCCTGCGCAATGCCGTCTTCCTCAAAGATTTTTTCAATCCGCAGCATTTCCTGGATCTGGTAGCGGATGCTGGTTTCGCTCTCAAACTGCAGGTTGATGTGCTCGCCCAGGCGCACGCTGCGCAGCTGGCGGTGTGCGATGATTTGCGCCTTGTGCTGCTTGCGGTACTTGCTGTAGGCCTCCAGCGTCATGAGGCTGCCTGCAGTGATCTTGCCGGTCGTTTGCATGGGAAATCCTGGAGGGGTTATTTCAGGCCGTAGGCCGTGCGTATCAGGGTCAGCGGGTGTATTTGCGGCGGCGCACCGAGCTGGTTGACCTCAAAGCCCTGGGCAATGTGGTGGCCGCCCAGCGGGCAGTCGCTGCTGATGACATCGGGCAGGCCGCCATCCTTGTGATTGGCCATGGCCTTGAACAGCGGCTTGCCGATTTTCATGGCCTGCTGGTGGTAGGGCAGCTTCACGCCAAAGGTGCCGGCGTGACCCGAGCAGCGCTCGTGCGTGTGCACGCTGGTGCCGGGCACCATCTTGAGCATTTCCTCGGTTTTCTTGCCGATGTTCTGCACCCGGCCGTGGCAGGGAATCTGGTAGCTGATCTTGCCCAGCGGCGTGCTGAATTCGGTCTTCAGCAGGCCATCGCGCTTGCGCGCCATCAGGTACTCAAACGGGTCCCACATGTGCTCCTTGACCAGCTGCACCTCGGCATCGTCGGGGTACATCAGCGGGATTTCCTGCTTGAACATCAGCGTACAGCTGGGCACCGCGCTCAAAATCGCAAAGCCGTCTCTGGCATAGCGGGCCAGCACCGGGATGTTGGCTTCCTTGCTGCTATTGACCGAGTCCAGGTCGCCCAGTTCGAGCTTGGGCATGCCGCAGCATTTTTCCTTTTCGACCAGCACATAGGGCACTTCATTGTGGTCCAGCACCTTGAGCAGGTCGTGGCCGATACCGGGCTCGTTGTAGTTGATGTAGCAGGTCGAGAAGATCACCACCTTGCCCGGCGTCTTGGCGCCGTCCCTGACCGGATGGGGCGGCGAGGCCAGCGCGCCGGAGCGGAATTTTTGCGTGGCCAGCTCGGGCAGCCAGGCGTTTTTATCGACGCCGAGCACTTTTTCCATCACGGCGCGCGCCGGTCTGGTCTTGTTGACCGCATTGGCCAGCTGCACCACGATGGGAATGCCGGCGAACTTGCCGTGCACGTCGGTCGAGGCCAGAAAGCGCTCACCCGCGCCGACCTCGCCTTTCTTGAACTTGATGGCCTTGGCGCGCAGCATGGTGTGCGGAAAGTCGAGGTTGAACTCGTGCGGCGGGACATAGGGACATTTGGTCATGTAGCAGAGGTCGCACAGATAGCACTGGTCCACCACTTTCCGGTAGTCTTTTTTGTCGACCCCATCGACTTCGCCGCTCTTGCTCGCGTCGACCAGGTCAAACAGCGTGGGAAAAGCGCCGCACAGGCTGACGCAGCGGCGGCAGCCATGGCAAATATCGAAGATGCGCTCCATCTCGTGCAGCGTCGCGTCTTCGTTGTAGTAGTCCGGGTTTTTCCAGTCGATCGCGTGACGCGTGGGCGCTTGCAGATTGCCTTCTGTGGCCATGGCTTGTCTCTGGTTGTGGGCTTGCGAAAGGATTGCGCAGAAACCCTTTCGCAAGCCGCTACGCCGGCCGGCGGCGCAGCGGAAAGCGAATTAATCGACCAGTTCGGCCAGCGCCTTGGTGTAGCGATTGGCATGCGAACGCTCGGCCTTGGCCAGCGTTTCAAACCAGTCGGCCACTTCGTCATGGCCCTCGTCACGCGCGGTTTTGGCCATGCCGGGGTACATGTCGGTGTACTCGTGGGTTTCGCCGGCTATGGCGGATTTGAGGTTGTCGCGGGTCGCACCGAAGGGCATGCCGGTGGCGGGGTCGCCGCACTGCTCCAGCCACTCGAGGTGGCCGTGGGCGTGGCCGGTTTCACCTTCCGCGGTCGAGCGGAACAGTGCCGACACATCGTTCTGGCCTTCCACGTCGGCCTTGTTGGCGAAATACAGATAGCGGCGGTTGGCCTGGGATTCACCGGCAAATGCGGCTTTCAGGTTTTCTTCCGTGCGTGAGCCTTTGAGAGCGGCCATGGAAATCTCCTTGGTGGGTGGGACAAATCAACTGAATTGAAATCAATCGCGAATGGCTCCGGGCAAGTCAGCCGAAGACGACCCTACCTTAGCCCGGTTGCAGCCCAGCGTCCATGGGCAGGAATCAATGCAGCCGATTGATAAAAGCTATTCGCTTGATAGCGGCAACCGGTGTTTTCCAATCATCGGCCGGCACCGCGCGCACCCTGGCGGCAGCGCTTGGCAAGCCCCGGCAATTACGATATAGTAAATTCATTACGCATAGGTAAATTCAATCTGCCGCCCTTGGGGTGGCTCAACGCTTCACGGAGTCCCGTTCATGCCTTCAGTCATCCAGGGGTCGAATTCGGCACTTTCGAGTCCCGACCTGCCCGCCGCCGCGCCCATCCAGCAGCTGCACCATTACGCCTACCGCGCCAAGGATGCCGAGGAAACCCGGCATTTTTACGAAGACATCCTGGGCCTGCCGCTGTACCACATCATCCAGAGCGACCATGTGCCCAGCACCGGCGAATACTGCCCCTACACGCATTTTTTCTTTCGCCTGCAGGACGGCTCCTTCATCGCGTTTTTCGACCTCGGCAACGACGAGGCGGCCCTGCCCTCGCCCAACACGCCGCTGTGGGTCAACCATATTTCGTTCCGCGTCGATTCGGTGGCCGACCTGCAGGCCATGAAAGCCCGGTTGCAGGCGGGCGGCGTGGAAGTGCTGGGCGTGACCGACCACCATATTTTCAAAAGCATCTACTTTTTTGACCCGAACGGTGTGCGCCTGGAGCTGACGGCGCAGCTGGCCGATGAGTTCAAGATGCAGCAGGAGAGCCAGACCGCCCACGCGCGGCTGGCCGAGTGGACGGCCCGCAAGGTACAGTGGCGCAAGGAACGCGAGCGCCAGCAACCGGGCCAGGCCGCCGAGGCCCTCAAACCGCAGCAAAACGACCGCCCCGAGTTCACCGGCAAGGCCGCCGCCAGCGCCTGAGGCGATTCGGAAGCGCCAGCAGGATGCTATATATTTGATAGCATCCTGCGCACGTTTTGTATGGGCTGGAGGCCAAAAACACCGATAAAACCAGACAGGAGCACCGCCACCATGCAGGAGACAAGCCCCCCCTACGCCGAAGCGGACTACAGCAACGGCTATGAATTTGCCGAGGGCAAAGGCTACACGCTGCCCGAATACCCGTTTGTCGCCCCGCCCGAGATCGCCAGCGGCGAAGTCCGGCGCTATCCCATCGTCATCGTCGGCGCCGGCATCACCGGCCTGAGCCTGGCCTGCGCGCTGGCGCAGTACGGCGTGGCGGCACTGCTGCTGGACGAGGACAACACGGTGGGCGTCAAGGGCGCGGCGTCGCGCGGCATCTGCTATGCGCAGAAAACGCTCGAAATCTTCCAGCGCCTGGGCATTTACGGGCGCATTGCCGGCAAGGGCGTGCAGTGGAGCGTGGGCCGCACCTTTGCCGGCGCGGACGAGGTCTATTCGTTTGACCTGCGCCAGCAGCAAACCCATTCGCTGAGCCAGCAGCCGCCCTTCATCAACATCCAGCAGTTTTACATCGAGGGCTTTCTGGTCGAGCAAATCAGCGCGCTGAACCGGGCCAGGCCGCTCATCGATATGCGCTGGAAAAACCGCATCACCGCCTTTTCGCAAAACGAGCAGTTCGCCAGCCTGACCCTCAGCACGCCGGCCGGCGACTACCGCCTGCAGGCCGACCATGTGATTGACTGCAGCGGCGCGCACAGCCCGTTTCGGGCCTGGTGCCATGCCGCCGTCACGGCCCAGAAAGGCGATGACCGCTGGTGCATTGCCGACGTGCGCTTCAAAAACCCGCCGCCGGTGGAGCGCCACACCTGGATCGAAGCGCCGTTCAACGAGGGGCGCGCCGTCTGGCAGCACCTGATGGCCGACGGCGTCTGGCGCATTGACTACCAGATGCCGCCCGAGGCCAGCCCCGAAGCGGTGAGCCGCGAGGACGTGGTGCGGGCGCGCCTGAACACCCAGTTTGGCCGCGAACTGAGCACCGAGGAATGCGAGATCGTCTGGGTCGGCCCCTATGCCTACCGCAGTGAATGCCTGGACCGGCTACGCCACGGCCATGTCTTTTTTGTCGGCGATGCGGCCCATGTGATGAGCCCGTTTGGCGCGCGCGGCGGCAACTCGGGCGTGCAGGATGCCGACAACCTGGCCTGGAAACTGGCCGCCGTGCTGCAGGGCCGCGCCAGCCCGCAACTGCTGGACAGCTACCACGAGGAGCGGCACGAGGCGGCCCAGCTCAATGTGCGCATCACCAACCGCACCACCCGCTTTCTGCGCCCGGCCGACGGCGCCGAACGGCTGTTTCGCACCGCCGCCCTCGGCCTGGCACGGCGCCACCTGTTTGCGCGCCAGCTGGTCAACACCGGCCGCATGTCCACGCCCAACACCTACACCCATTCCAGCGCCTGCGGCCCCAGCGGCGGGCGGGCCACGCAAAACGTGGCGCTGGCCTGGCCCGATGGCAGCCGGGGCGAGCTGATGGACCTGCTGACATGGGCCGATGGCCGCTTGCTGCTGCTGATTTTTGGCGACCTCTCGCCTGCCGCCGCGGCCCGGCTGCGGGCGCTGTCGGCCCGCGCCGACCTGCGCTGCGTGCAGGAGATTGCGCACGGCGAGGCGGCGGCCGGCGTGGAGCATGTGGTGGACCCGCACGGCCATTTGCAGGCCAGCTGCCATGTCTTTGGCCACGCCTGGGCGCTGCTGCGGCCCGACGGCTATGTGGCCGCCACCGGCGAGAGCATTGACGCCTCGCTGGTCAACGCGCTCGCGCTGGCGATGGGCACGGGTGGCCAGATGCAGGCCGGCACAGAAGGGAAAGCCGCATGAAAACCAGCCTCAACTTTCAGGACGCCGACGCGTTTTACGAAAAATTGCTGGACGCCCACCAGGGCCTGGCGCCCGAGGCGTCGGCGCTGCTCAATGCCCGGCTGATCCTGGTCATGGCCAACCAGCTGGGCGACAGCGCGCTGCTGCAGGCCTGCATCGAGGCGGCGCGCGAACCGGCGCCAGCGGCTTCCTGACGGCCCGCGCCAGCGGCGCCCGCCACGCATCGCCCGACCCTTGCGCGGGAGCGGAATCAGGCGCATTCTTTGGATGCGCTGCTTCGCTATTTGCCGACTTTCCCGCGCGTTCTGGAGGTCATCATGCGTGCTTCACCACTGCGGCTGCTGGTCGCCCTGCTCCTGTCGCTGCCGCCGGCGGTTTTCGGCCCCCCTGCCCTGGCGGCCACCGCGGCGCCGCTGTCGGCGCAGGCCACCCTCAACGCGCTGAACAAGGCCAGCGCGGCCGTGGTCGGCGTGCAGGTCACCGCCGCCGAGGGCGCGCGTTCGGCCGAAACGCTGGGGCTGCAGCGCAGCGGCTCGGGCGTGGTCATCAGCGCCGACGGCCTGGTGCTGACGATTGGCTACCTGATGCTGGAAGCGCAGCAAATTGAAATCGTCACGCAGGACAACAAAACCCTGCCGGCCGTGCCGGTGGCCTATGACATTGCCACCGGCTTTGGCCTGCTGCGCCCGCTGCTGCCGCTGCGCGGCGTGGCGCCGGTGCCGCTGGGCAACCTGCGGGACCTGCAAACCGGCGAGCCGCTGATGGCGGCCACTGGCGCGACGGCCGATGGCGACGACGCCGATGTCAGCATGACGCTGCTGGTCAGCAAGCGCGCTTTCTCGGGCAGCTGGGAATACCACCTCGACACCGCCATTTTTACCAGCCCGCCGGTCAGCGCCGGCCGGGGCAACCACAGCGGCGCGCCGCTGTTCAACCAGAAGGGTGAACTGGTCGGCATCGGCTCGCTGCTGGTGATGGACGCGCTGGGCGAAAACCGCCGCGTGCCCGGCAACATGTTCGTGCCGGTGGACCTGCTCAAACCGATACTGGCCGAGCTGCAGCAGTCGGGCAGCAGCCGGCAAAGCCGCCGCCCCTGGCTCGGCCTGACCTCCAACGACCAGGGAGGCCGGGTGCAGATCATGCGGGTCAGCGCCGACAGCCCGGCCGAACGCGCCGGCCTGCAGCCTGGTGAAGTGGTGCTGGCGGTCGACGGCGCCGAAGTCACCACGCTGGAAGGTTTTTACAAGAAGCTCTGGGCCCGCGCCGCCCCCGACGCGCCGGTCCGGCTGACCGTGCGCCACGGCGAGGAAGTCCGCACCATCGTGCTGGAGCCGCAAGACCGCATGCTGACCCTGAAAAAACCGTCCAGCATCTGATTTAGGGGTCAAATAGGCCTCCAGCCCTCATAGAGTGTGCGCAAGCAGCTATTAAATTTATAGCATTCACAGGTCACAACGCCATCATTCGGCGCCTGCCTCGGCAGCTGCGGCGGCGCCCGGTCCATCGAATAAAATCGGGCCAGTTCCACACAACCCCAGCGGCATCCCTGCGATGCCGTTTTTCATTGCCCCATGACCGAAGCTGCCCCCCCAACATCCGCCTCCCTGACTGCTGACGCCATCAAAGTGTCAGTCCCCACGCCGGGGCTGGACAGCCTTGCCAAGTCGTTCGAGCCCGCCGCCATTGAAAGCCGCTGGAGCCCGCAGTGGGAGCAAAGCGGCCAGTACGAGCCGACGCTGGACGCCACCAAGCCCTCGTTTGCCATCCAGCTGCCGCCGCCCAACGTCACCGGCACGCTGCACATGGGTCACGCCTTCAACCAGACCATCATGGACAGCCTGACGCGCTACCACCGCATGCGCGGCCACAACACGCTGTGGGTGCCCGGCACCGACCATGCCGGCATTGCCACGCAAATCGTGGTTGAGCGCCAGCTGCAAGGCCAGGGCATCAGCCGCCATGACCTGGGCCGCAAAAACTTCGTCGCCAAGGTCTGGGAGTGGAAGGAAGAGTCGGGCTCGACCATCACGCGCCAGATGCGCATGGGCGACTCGGTGGCCTGGAAGCACGAGTACTTCACCATGGACCCGAAGATGTCCAAAGTCGTCACCTCGACCTTTGTGCAGCTGTACGAACAGGGCCTGATTTACCGGGGCAAGCGCCTGGTCAACTGGGACCCGGTTCTGAAGTCTGCGGTGAGTGACCTGGAAGTTGAAAGCGAAGAGCGCGACAGCTTCATGTGGCACATCGAATACCCGTTCAGCAACGGCCCGCAAAAGGCCCTTGACGGCACCCCCCTGCGCGGCATGCACATTGCCACCACGCGGCCGGAAACCATGCTGGCTGACGGCGCGCTGGC
>NZ_JANOAL010000236.1:0-1892 GCF_031411155.1 Polaromonas sp.
AGCGACCGGTACCAGCGAGATCTGGGAGTTTGGCGCGGGTTCGGGCGCGCTGGCCCTGCAGATTCTGGATGCCATCGGGCCGCAACTCGAGCGCTACACCATCGTGGACCTGTCGGGCAGCCTGGTGGCGCGCCAGCGCGAGCTGCTGGCCGGGCATGGCGGCAAGGTGCGGTGGGTGAGCGAGCTGCCGCCGCGGATGCGCGGCGTGGTGGTCGGCAATGAGGTGCTGGACGCCATGCCGGTGAAGCTGCTGTCTCGCCTCAATGGTGTCTGGCACGAGCGCGGAGTGGTGATGCACAAGGGCCAATTGACCTATGCTGACCAGGCCACTGACTTACGACCGCCGCTGGAGGTGGAGGGCAGCCACGATTACCTGACCGAGATTCACCCGCAGGCCGAAGGCTTCATCCGCACGCTGGCCGACCGGCTGCAGGCCGGTGCGATCTTCCTGCTGGACTACGGTTTCCCCGAGCATGAGTACTACCACCCGCAGCGCAGCATGGGCACGCTGATGTGCCACCGCGGCCACCGGGCCGATGCCGACGCGCTGCTTGACGTGGGCAGCAAGGACATCACTGCCCACGTCAATTTCACCGGCATTGCGCTGGCCGGGCAGGACGCCGGGCTGCAGGTGCTGGGCTATACCAGCCAGGGCCGTTTCTTGCTGAACTGCGGCCTGCTCGATGGCATGGAAAATGCCGGCCTGGCTGAGCGCGCCATGGTGCAGAAACTGGTGGCGGAGCACGAAATGGGCGAGCTGTTCAAGGTGATGGCGTTCTCGGCGAAAGGCAGCGCCGAGGCGGGTTGGCAAGCCATGGGCTTTGCGCGGGGCGACCGGATACACACTTTATGAGCGCCGCATGATTCGCTGGATGATCGTGATTTTCCTGGCGCTGGTGCTGATCAGCTGGATCAGCCCGTTGCTGCAGAAGCTGGGCTTTGGCAAGCTGCCGGGCGATTTGCGCTTCCGGCTGTTTGGCCGCGAATGGTTTATTCCGGTCACCACGACGATTTTGCTGAGCCTGGTGGCCAGCCTGCTCAGCCAGCTGCTTTGAGCCCGGCTTGAGATCAATTTGAGGCCATCTACCGGCCTGGTAACTTGATGGCTGGCCAGCCGTTAGCATTGTCAGCCTGCTTCATCACTGCTTGAACCGCATGAACACCACCACCCGCACCGAAACCATCGCCCGCACCGAACGCCCCTGGGGCTGGTATGAAACCGTGTCTGAAGCGCCGGGCAACAAGATCAAGCGCATTGGCGTGCATCCGGGCCAGCAGCTGAGCCTGCAAAAACACCATCGACGCTCCGAGCACTGGCTGGTGGTGCAGGGCACGGCCCGCGTCACGCTGGATGAACGCCAGTTTGACCTGCAGCCGGGCCAGGCCTGCGACATTGCGCTGGGGCAGGTGCACCGGCTGGCCAACCTGACGCAGGCGCCGGTGGAAATTGTCGAGGTGCAGTTTGGCAGCTACCTGGGCGAAGACGACATCGTACGTTTGCAGGATGATTACGGACGCACCTGACTTGCCCCATTCCAACCACTTCCCAACCACTTCACAATCATCATGACTACGCTCACTCCAGGCCTGCTGACCGCCCTCAATTTCAAAATGCCCGAAGGCAGCGCGCCGGTGGCCTGCGTCGATGTGGGTGGCACCAAGGTTGCTGTCAGCGTGGCCGATGCGCGCGGCATCCACGGCCGGGTGGTGGAGCCGACGGCCAAGCAAGGCGCCAGCGACGCGCTGGGCCAGCAGGTGCTGCGCCTGATTGGCGAAAGCTGCCGCCTGGCGGGCGTCGCGCCGGAGGCGCTGGGGGCGGTCGGCGTGGCCTCCTGCGGACCGTTTGTGCTGAACCAGGGGCTGGTGGAACTGGCTGCGCCCAATATCTGCGG
>NZ_JANOAL010000237.1:0-4506 GCF_031411155.1 Polaromonas sp.
GACAACGGCACCCAGCAGGGCCGCGACAAAAACCGCCGCGTCGAAATCTATGTGGCCGAGCAGGTGGCTGCCAGGTAAGGCCGTCCTGCCTCCCTACAAAAAGCACCTTCGGGTGCTTTTTTTTCACCCTACCGGACCCAACGATGCGGGCGCTGGTTGGCTCAGCATGCCACCGAAGCGCCAGTGCATCTACGCCACAAACACGCGTGCCTTGCGCGGCGTGAGCGCCAGTGTCTCGCCCTCCTTCAGCGCCATCTCGCGAAACTGCTGCGCGCCCATCTGGGCTTCGATGATGTCGCCGCTACCCGCCGTGAATGCGTCCAGGGGCGAGAGTTCCAGCCGCGCGATCGGACCCACCACAATGGCGCGCACCAGCCTGGCCGGAATACCTCCCTGCGTCCGCTCGAAGTGCCGGTTGCGGTCTTCACCGGTGACGTAACGCCGAACCTCCAGTTCGTGCGGCCTGACATAGGCAAACGCCTTTGCATCCTGCGTGGTGCTGTGCTCAGGGCTCTCCAGACGCACGCCGTGAAGGTTGTCGCCAATGCGCATTTCACCTTCATGCGCGCGGCCGTGGAACAAATTGACATCCCCCAAAAATCCATACACAAAGGGGCTTGCCGGGTGGTCCCATACCTCTTGCGGTGAACCCACTTGCTCCACCCTGCCGCCATTCATCAACACCACGCGGTCGGCAACCTCCAGCGCTTCCTCCTGGTCATGCGTCACAAAAATACTGGTCACGTGCAGGTCGTCGTGCAAGCGTCGCAGCCAGCGTCGCAGTTCCTTTCGTACCTTGGCATCCAGTGCGCCAAACGGCTCGTCCAGCAACAGCACTTTGGGCTCCACCGCCAGCGCGCGTGCCAGGGCGATGCGTTGGCGCTGTCCGCCGGACAGCTGTGCCGGGTAGCGGTCGGCCAGCCAGTCGAGCTGCACCAGGCCCAAAAGCTCATGCACCTTTTGCCGGATGACCGTTTCAGACGGGCGCGAAGCGCGGGGCTTCATGCGCAGGCCGAAAGCCACATTGTCAAACACGGACATGTGACGGAACAGCGCGTAATGCTGGAACACAAAGCCGACATTGCGTTGTCTTGCATGCAGCTCGGTGGTGTCTTCGCCGCTGAACAAAATGTGGCCCTGGTCTGCAGCCTCAAGGCCCGCAATGATGCGCAGCAACGTGGTCTTGCCGCAGCCCGAGGGGCCAAGAAGGGCAACGAGTTCGCCCGATTCAATGTTCAGGTTCACATCGCGCAAGGCTTTGAAGGTGCCAAAGTCTTTGCTGATGGTTCGGATGGCAATGCTCATCAGGGTCTCAATTCAAAATGGGGTTTTGCACCATCGCGATGGGGCGCTCGGGGCTTGATTCGGCGGCGACCTTCTGATCGCGTTCAAACCGCCACTCCACCAAGGACTTGACGCCCAGCGAAACCAGGGCCAGCAGCGCCAGCAAGGAGGCCACGGCAAACGCGGCCACCGACTGGTACTCGTTGTACAAAATCTCTACATGCAGCGGCATGGTGTTGGTCTGGCCGCGGATGTGGCCCGACACCACTGAAACGGCACCGAACTCCCCCATGGCGCGGGCGTTGCACAAGATCACGCCGTAGACCAGGCCCCATTTGATGTTGGGCAGCGTCACGTGCCAGAAGGTTTGCCACCCCGAAGCGCCCAGCACCATCGCCGCCTGCTCTTCATCACTGCCTTGCGCTTGCATCAGGGGAATCAGTTCGCGGGCGATGAAGGGGAAGGTCACGAAAATCGTGGCCAGCACCATGCCGGGCACCGCAAACACCATCTTGATGTCATGGGCCTGCAACCAGGGGCCAAACCAGCCTTGGGCGCCGAATATCAGCACATAGATCAAGCCGGCCACCACCGGTGACACGGAGAACGGCAGATCGACCAGGGTGGTGAGAAGGGCCTTGCCTTTGAACTCGTATTTGGCAATGGCCCATGCAGCGGCAACGCCGAACACCAGGTTCAGCGGCACGGCGATAACGGCGATGACTAGCGTGAGCCGAATGGCACTCCAGGCATCGGGTTCCTTGAGCGCCTCAAAATACGCTCCCAGGCCCTTGCGCAGGGCTTCGGTGAACACGGCCGCCAGCGGCAGGATCAGGAACAAAAAGAAGAATGCCAGAGCGCCAGCCATCAGCGTCCACTTGACCCATGCGGACTCTATGGTCCCGGCGCTGGCGCGTCTGGCGCCATGGGGGGTACTCATGATGCAGCCGCGCTGCGTTTGCGCTGCCAGGCCTGAAGTCCGTTGATGACCAGCAGCATGATGAAGGAGATGGCCAGCATCACGCTCGCCACTGCGGTGGCACCGGCATAGTCGTACTGTTCGAGCTTGCCGATGATGATCAGCGGCGTGATCTCCGAAACCAGCGGCATGTTGCCGGCGATAAAAATGACCGAGCCGTACTCGCCAATGGCGCGCGCGAACGCCATCGCAAAGCCGGTCAGCAGTGCCGGAAAAATCGTCGGAAAGATCACATGCCGAAAGGTCTGCCAGCGGGTGGCCCCCAGGCAGGCGGCGGCTTCTTCCAGCTCTTTCTCCGCGTCTTCCAGCACCGGCTGCACCGTGCGCACCACAAAGGGCAAGCCGATAAAAATCAGCGCGATCACGATCCCGCCAGGGTTGAAGGCCAGCTGTATACCGTGGGGCTCCAGCACGCGGCCAACCCAGCCATTGCCTGCCAACAAGGCGGTCAGCGAGATACCCGCTACCGCGGTAGGGAGGGCAAAGGGCAGATCCACCAGCGCATCCATGAGCTTCTTGCCGGGAAAGGAGAAGCGCACCAGGACCCACGCCACCAGCAAGCCGAATACCGCATTGACAGTTGCAGCCAGAAAGGACGCGCCGAAGGTCAGGCGGTACGAGGCCAGCACCCGCGGGCTGGTCACTGCCGCCACGAACTGGTCCCAGCTGAGCGTGAGGGTTTTAAAAAACAGGGCCGAAAGCGGTATCAGCACAATCAGGCCAAGGTAAAGCAAGGTGAACCCCAGCGTGAGCCTGAAGCCCGGAAGTACCTTTTTGGCAGCGCGCATGAGTCGGTTTCCCTGAAAAAAAGCGGAGGTTCTGGTGATTCAGAAAGCAATGGCAGCCGCCGGGGTCCCAGCGCCGCGCTCACTTTTTGCTATAAATCTGGTCGAAGCTGCCGCCGTCGGCAAAGTGCGTCTTGTCGGCCTTGTCCCAGCCGCCAAAAGCTTCTTCAACGGTGAACAGGTTGACCTTGGGCAACTGCTTCGCGTACTTGGCCTGGGCCGCGGCGGACGTGGGACGGTAGAAGTTCCTGCCTATGATGTCTTGCGCTTCTTCGGTGTAGAGGAACTGCAGGTAGGCCTGCGCCACGGCGCGCGTTCCCTTTCGATCCACGTTTTTGTCCACCACGGTCACCGGCGGCTGGGCCAGAATGCTCAATGACGGGTAGACAAGATCGACCTTGTTGCCGAACTCTTTTTCGAGCAGATAGGCCTCGTTTTCCCACGACAGAAAGACATCGCCCTGGTTGCGCTGGGCAAAGGTGATTGAAGAGCCCCGCGCCCCGGTGTCCAGCACCGGCACATTGGCAAACAGCTTGGCCATGAAGTCGCCGGCCTTGGCCTCGCTGCCGTACTTTCGCCTGGCAAACTCCCACGCCGCCAGATAGTTCCAGCGGGCACCCCCCGAGGTCTTGGGATTGGGCGTAATCACGCTCACGCCGGGTTTGATCAGGTCATCCCAGTCCCTGATGCCCTTGGGGTTGCCCGCCCTAACCACCAACACAATCGTGGAGGTGTAAGGACTGCTGGCCAGCGGCAAGCGCTTTTGCCAGTCCTTGGGAATCCAGCCGCCGTTTTTGTGGATGGCATCCACGTCACCCGCCAGCGCCAGGGTCACCACATCAGCATCCAGCCCGTCAATCACCGCGCGGGCTTGCTTGCCAGAGCCCCCATGGCTTTGCTTGATGGTGACCTCCTGACCCGTCCTGGCCTTCCAGTGCTTCGCGAAGGCGGCGTTGTATTCGGCATAAAGCTCGCGGGTCGGGTCATAGGACACATTGAGCAGACTGACGGCTTGCTGGGCAGTGGCAGCCAGACTGGCAGCCGTCAGGATGGCAGCGATGGCGAAGCTGAAGAATGGCGGGCGGGTGGACATGAACAACTCCAGAAAATAACAGCGCAAAAGTGCGATGGGTTGAATTCTGAAAGCCGAACGTTAAAACTTTAAATACTGATTTATTGGTTTTAAATTACAAAATAATCTTATTAGAACTCTCTCTGGCACTGTTTAGTTTTCACTGTTTAGTTCTGTTTGCCTCTGCCCTCACCCGCTCGACGACCGCGCGCCGGCCGCGTCAAGCGCCCCGCTTGAAGCGCTCTTCTTCCTGCAGCCGCAGCACCCGCCGCTGCACCTTGCCGGTCGTGGTCATGGGCAGCGCGTCGATGAATTCAATCTCTTTCGGGTATTCGTAAGGCGCCAGCAGGTTTTTCACGTGGGCCTGCAGTTCGGCCACTATATTT
>NZ_JANOAL010000238.1:0-8060 GCF_031411155.1 Polaromonas sp.
AACCAGCAAAATGGCAACCGCGCTGACCAGCATCACCGCCAGCACAATCCAGCGCGCCTGCAATACCCAGCCGCCAATGCGCTGGCCCATGCTGGCGTTGCCCGCCGGCCGGTAGCGCCGCGTCACCACCCAGCGCAGCGCGGCGCCGTAGCGGTCAGAGACCACCGTCAATACGCGTTCCATGCCGCGGTCAAAGCGGTTGGGTTTGGGGTTGTGGCGCAGTAACTGGGTGCACAGCATGGGCGTGAGCGTCAGTGCCACAAAACCGGACACCACCACCGCACCGGCCAGCGCCAGCGCAAACTCCACAAACAGCCGCCCGGTGCGCCCCGGCGTGAAGGCCAGCGGCGCGTACACCGCCACCAGCGTGGCCGTCATGGTGACGATGGCAAAGCCAATTTCGCGCGCACCCTTGATGCCGGCCGAAAACGGGTCCATGCCTTCCTCAATATGGCGAAAGATGTTCTCCAGCATCACGATGGCGTCGTCCACCACCAGGCCAATCGCCAGCACCAGCGCCAGCAGAGTCAGTGTGTTGATGGTGAAACCGGCCAGCGCCATCAGCGCAAAAGTCCCAATCAGACTGACCGGAATGGTGATGATGGGAATGATGGAGGCCCGCAGCGTGCGCAAAAACACAAAAATCACCAGCGCCACAAGGCCAACCGCCTCGGCAATCGTGCGGTAGACGTTGCGGACCGAGCGGTCAATGAACACCGAGTTGTCGTTGGCAATGTCAATCAGCATGTCGGGCGGCAAATCGGCCTTGAGCTTGGGGATGGCCTCCTGCACACCCTTGGACAGATCCAGCGGATTGGCCGTGGCCTGCCGAATCACCCCGACCGCCACCGCCGAACGGCCGTTCAGCCGGACCGCCGTGCGGTCATTGGCCGCGCCCTCTTCGACCCGTGCCACATCGCGAATCTTGACCGGGAAACCGTTGACGGTCTTGACCACCACCTCGGCAAACTGCGACGGCCTGACCAGATCGGTCTGCGAGGTGACGCTGAACTCGCGCTGCTGCGATTCAATCCGCCCGGCGGGGAGCTCCAGGTTGCTGCGGCGAATTGCGTCTTCAACATCCTGCGTGGTGAGGCGGTAAGAGGCCAGTTTGTCGGTGTCCAGCCAGACCCGCATGGCGTATTTGCGCTCGCCAAAAATACGCACGTCGGCCACACCGGTTACGGTTTGCAGGCGCGGCTTGACGATGCGGTTGACCAGGTCGTTGATCTGCAGCGGTGTCATCGACTCGCTGGAAAATGCAATCTGGATGACGGGAAAGGCATCGGCCTCGACCTTGGCGATCACCGGCTCTTCAATCGCTTGCGGCAGGCGGTTGCGCACCCGCGAGGTGCGGTCGCGCACCTCGGCGGCGGCGGAATCAGCGTCTTTTTCAAGCCGGAAGCGCACGCTGATCTGCGCCTGATCGGCGCGGCTGATGGAGGTGATCACATCGACCGCATCAATGCCGGCAATCGAGTCTTCCAGCGGCTTGGTGACCTGCGACTCGATCACCTCGGCCGACGCGCCCGCGTAACGCACGCTGACGGTGACGACCGGTTCATCAATCTTGGGATACTCACGCACGGTGAGGCGGTTAAAACTCACCGCGCCTACCAGCACGATGAGCAGCGACAGCACGGTGGCAAACACCGGACGGCGAATGGAGACTTCAGCGAGCAGCATGGGAAGAGCAGACGTGCATGGAGCGCGGCGAGGTCAAGCGATTTTTATTCATTCGGTCGGGACTCAAGCCGGATTTCGGGCCGGCGGGGACGCAGCGCCTCGCGCTGGCGGCGCAGCGCTGCCAGCCCGCGCTCCGGACCCTGCCGCTTCGGCCAGCACCGGCCCGCAGGGGTTGGGGCCCGACAGGGCCGCCGCAGTGGCCGGCGGTTTGGTTAGCGCCATCGCTGGCGGCGATACCTGGTCTTTGGCGGGCGCGCTGTCGGCCTGCGGCGCGGATGGGACGGCCGAAGCCGCGACCGATGCCGATGCCGCGGTTGCCGGGACGGATGGCAGTGAGGCCGCAGAAGCCCCGCTACGCGGCGCTCGCGCCGGACGGCCCGCGGCCAGGTCCACCACGCTGACCACGGTGCCGTCTCGCTGCACCCGCTGCTGGCCGCTGGTCACGACCGTGTCGCCGGGCTCCAGTCCCTCCAGAATTTCCACCTTGCCGGGTTGGCGCAGGCCGACCTTGACCTCTACCCGCTGGCTGGTCTTTCCCTGATTGTTCGCGCCGTCGACCAGCTTGATAACGAACTGCCGTCCGCCTTGCGGAACCATCGCCTCTTCGGGAATCACCCGTGCATCGTCACGCACGCCAAAGACGGTGTTGACGCGGGCAAACATGCCGGGCCGCAACTGCAGCTGGCGGTTATCAATGCAGCCGCGCACCCCCACCGAGCGACCATTGGCGTCGATCAGCGGGTCAATCGCCTGAATCTGCGCGCTGTATTTGCGACCGGGCAGCGCATCAATGTCCAGCACGGCGGTTTGCCCGCGTTTGACCTTGCTATGAAAACGCTCGGGCAGCCGGAAATCCACAAAGATGGCTTCGATATCTTCAATGTTGACGATGTCGGCCCCGTCCTTGAGGTAGTCACCGACATTGACCAGGCGGATGCCGGCAATGCCATCAAACGGCGCCACGATTTTCAGGCGCGCCGCGCCGGCTCTGGCCAGCGCCAGCTTGGCCTGGGCCACCTGCAAATTGGCAGCGCTTTCATCGAGCGAGCGCTGGCTGACAAAATTTTGCGCCACCAGTTCCTGATTGCGCTTTTGATTGGCCAGGGCAATCGACAACTCGGCCTGGCTTTGCAACACCTGCGCCTGCGGCAACTGGTCATCAAACTGGACCAGCACCTGGCCCTTGCGCACGCGCTGTCCGTCGGTGAAATTGAGCTGGGTGATGCGCCCGCTCACCTCGGGCCGCAACACCACACCGCGGCGCGAGCGCAGGCTGCCCACGGCCTGCGTGTCATCGGTCAGGCGCATGACCTCGACTTTGGCGACCTCCACCGACGGCGGCTTGCCACCCGGTGCGCCACTGGTCGCACCCGGGGCAGGCGATGCAACGACGCCGGAGGTGGCCGCCGCAACGCTGTCGCTGGCCTTGGGTTTCTGATACCACCAGGCCGCGCCCGAGGCCGCCGCTATACCCGCCACCGCGACCACCGTGTAAATTGCTTTTGATGCCATGGACAGAAGAATTTGTTACAGAAAAAGATACAACCTCTCAATGTAGCAGTACGCCCCGATTTGCGCTGGAATTCTGGCCCCTGGTGAAAGCCGCGCACACCAGCTTTACAAAGCCTTTACCCAGCCCGCCGCCTTCAAAGCCGGCCCAGCGCGCGTTCCACACCCTTGTTGGCCAGTCCATCGGCGCGCTCATTGCCAGGGTCGCCCGCATGACCCTTGACCCAGCGCCAGTCAATCTTGTGGCCGCTAGCAGTCACCAACGCATCGAGCTTTTGCCACAGGTCCACGTTTTTGACCGGCGCCTTGGCCGCCGTGCGCCAGCCCCGCGCTTTCCAGCCGTGAATCCATTCGGTAATGCCTTTGCGCACATATTCGCTATCCAGATACAAGGTCACGCCACAGGGCCGCTTGAGCGCCGTCAGTGCCTCGATGACAGCCGTCATTTCCATGCGGTTGTTGGTGGTGCCGAGTTCGCCGCCAAACAGCTCTTTTTCGGTGCTGCCCATCACCAGCAAGGCGCCCCAGCCGCCCGGACCGGGATTTCCCTTGCAGGCACCATCGGTGTAAATCACAACATGTTGGAGGGGTGTCACAGCTTGTAAGTCGCTCATTATCTGGATTCAAAATTTCAGGGTGATGCCGGGACGAGGCGCCCGGCGGGACATATCAGGATTCAAGACCGGGAGCCGGTCAACGGCTCCTTGTTGGCAACAGCAGTGGGTGCGGCCGCTGCGGTGGTTTGCCGCGACTTCCATGCCGGCTCCAGCAGGCGCATGCCGCGCACACGCTTGACCGCGACCAGAAAATAAACCGCCCCAAAAATCGGCCACCACCGCTCGCCAGCGGCATCCATCCATTCAAAGCGGTCCAGCCACTGCTGGCTGGTCAATGCGGGGCGCCAGCAGCCAAAGCGCCCCGACTCTACCTCAAAGTTAAGGAGCCTCAGCCAGTCGCGAAGCCGCCAGTAACCGATAAACTCGCCCGTTTTTGGCAAAAACAAGTCGTCATAGCCCCAGCGCTGGTACAGGTGTCCGCGCCGCTGACGCAAACCCCAAAGACTGGCGGGATTGAGCCCGCTGATTACCACCCGGCCTTCAGGCACCAGCACACGCTCCACCTCACGCAAGGTGGCGTGGGGGTCGCGGCTTAATTCCAGCGTATGCGGCAACACCACCAGATCGAGGCTGCTTTCAGGAAAAGGCAGGGCGCTCGAATCGGTGAGCAGGGCAGCGCGCGGGGAACTTCCATGGGTCGGCGCAGTCGCATCATGGCTTGACGGCGGTGCAGATTCCAGGGCCAGCCATTTGTGCGGCATGCGGTTGGCCTGCAACGCATCGAGTTCAGGCAGGCCCAGTTGCAGCGCGTGGTAGCCGAAAACGTCACTCACCGCCTGGTCGAAATGCGTCCGTTCCCAGCCTAACAAATACTCCCCCGGCGGGGTTTTGAGCCAGTTTGTCAAACCTATAATTTCAGAGTTCATCGAGACCACTGCATGTATTTGATTCCGATTCCCGCTGTTGCCGGCAATTACCCGTGGTTAATGCATGACGGCAAACGCGCTCTGGTGGCAGACCCGGGAGATGCCGGGTCGTTGCTTCACGTGCCGGAACAGCACGCCCCGCAATTAGAGTCGATTCTAGTCATGCACCTCCCTGTCCACCTCGATTGCCCTGCAACTGCTGGTTAACCCTTTTTTACGCACCCGACAAGCCACTATCATGGCGACTGCCCGCCGTTTTGATGCGTCGGCCCGCGACGACAGCACCGCATTTGCCGCCATCAGGCAGTGGAAAAACCAATTCAAATGATGCCTCACTACCCAACCACGCCCTCCTCCCAGATTTCCACCGGGTCTTTCACCTCCCCTACCCTTCGCTTTCTTTCACTGTCGCTCCTCCTTGCAACGGCCGTTCTGGCAGGCTGCGCCACCTCCCCGCCAGGCATGCCAGGTGACCCGGTTCTGACCACGCTGCCCGTGCCCGGCACCGACTTGAAGCCGCTGATTCCCAACGGGCCGCTGCGCCCCATCACGCCGGCCCAGGCCGACTCGCGCCAGATTGCCTCGACCGAGGCGCCCAGGGAACTATGGGACCGCATCCGCCGTGGCTACGCCATGCCCGATCTGCAAAACGAGCTGGTGACCGAGCGCGAGCAATGGTATGCGAGCCGGCCGGACTATATCCAGCGCATGACCGAGCGCTCCAGCAAATACCTGTTTCATATTGTTGAAGAGCTGGAACGCCGCCAGATGCCGACCGAGCTTGCGCTGCTGCCATTTATCGAAAGCGCCTTCAACCCCCAGGCGGTTTCCACCGCCAAGGCGGCCGGCATGTGGCAATTCATGCCTGCCACCGGTCGGTATTTCGACCTCAAGCAAAACGTCCTGCGCGACGACCGCCGCGACGTGCTGGCGTCCACCCGCGCCGCGCTGGACTACCTGCAAAAGCTGCACGGCATGTTTGGCGACTGGCATCTGGCACTGGCCGCCTACAACTGGGGTGAAGGCAGCGTGGGCCGGGCCATTGCCAAAAACCAGAAGGCCGGTCTGGGCACCCGTTACGAAGATCTGAGCATGCCGGCGGAAACCCGCCTGTACGTGCCCAAACTGCAGGCCGTCAAAAACATTGTGGCCAACCCGCAGGCATTCAGCACCGAACTGCCGCTGATTGAAAATCATCCGTATTTTCAGCAGGTGCAGATCACGCGCGACATCGATGTGGCCCTGGCCGCCCGGCTCGCCGATGTCAAGATTGAAGACTTCAAGGCACTCAACCCTTCGGCGCACCGCCCGGTCATCATCGCCGCCGGCACACCACAAATCTTGCTGCCCTGGGACAACGCCAAGGTATTTCAGCGCAACTTTGACGCCTACAACAAGGGCCAATTTGCCACCTGGACCACCTGGACGGCGCCCAGCACCATGAATGCCGCCGAGGCCTCACGCCGCACCGGCATGAGCGAAGCGGACCTGCGCAGCGTGAACAACATTCCGCCGCGCATGTTGATCAAAACCGGCTCCACCCTGCTGATACCGCGTTCGGCCCGGGTGGACAACGATGTGACGGTGCAGGTGGCCGATACCGCCCAGGTGTCGCTGGCGCCCGAAATCATCACGCGCCGCGCGACCGTCAAGGCGCGCAAGGGAGAGTCCGTCGCCTCGATTGCCCAGCGCTACAGCCTGAGTGCCGCCAACGTGGCCACATGGAACCATGTCAGTACTTCGGCGTCCTTCAAGAAGGGCCAGCAGGTGACGGTCTATCTGCCGGTAAAAAACCATGGAGCGGCCAGCCCGGTGGCGTCTTCTGGCCGCCACGGCATCAAGACCGTCAAGCACGGCAGCAACCGAACGGGGGTCAAATCGGCTGCCCGATCCGCGGGCAAGGCGGGCGGCAAAGCGGTGGCCAAGTCGTCTGCCAGTTCAAAAAAGCGCCGCTGAACAGCCGTGCGGGAAGACGCAAGCCCGAATTAGAGTTTTCGCGCGTTGATGGCGTCAAGCGACTGCCCCTGCTTGTGCCCATCCCAGGCGCGGAAGATGCAGCTGATGCCCCGCAGCTCCAATGCGAATTCGCTTATGCAGCGACAAGGCTTTCAGGCCTTGAAGCGCTCTTTGGCACGACGTGCGAATTCGTTGGTGTAGGTTTTGGCCAGGTTAATCTTGTCGGCCTTGATGCTGGGGTCAAAGCTGGCCAGCGCCTTCAGGGCGGTGCGTACACCGTCCTCCGGAATCAGGCCATCAGGCGAAATCGATTCGCGCACTTTGTTGAACGAGGCCAGGTACAGCGCGCGGTCACCCAGCAGATAGCTTTCCGGTACGGCCTTGATGATGTCGCTCGGCCCGGCTGTCTGCAGCCATTTGAGGCCATGCACGATGGCATTGGCCAGCGCCTGGCAGGTGATGGGGTTCTTCTGGATGAAGTCCAGCGGCGCATACAGGCATGCCGCCGGCATGGGGCCGCCAAACACTTCGGTCGTGCCTTTGAGGGTGCGCGTGTCGCTGATGATTTTGACCTCGCCCCTTTGCTCCAGCATGGTCATCACCGGGTCGGTGTTGCTCATCGCATCGATCTGGCCCGAGCGCAGTGCCGTCAGCGCGCCGGCCGAGGTGCCCACGCCGATAAAGCTGACATCGCTGGCCTTCAGGCCACCGCGCGACAGCACCAGGTTGGCCATCATGTTGGTGGACGAGTCGGGAGCCGACACGCCGATCTTCTTGCCCCGCAGATCGGCAACCGATTTGTAGTTGGGCATGTTCTTGGTCGACACGCCAAACGCAATTTGCGGCGCCCTGCCCTGCAGCACAAAGGCCTGGAACATCTGGTTTTTTGACTGCAGGTTGATGGTGTGCTCGAACGCACCCGAACAGACATCGGCTGAACCACCGACCACGGCCTGCAGGGCGCGCGCACCACCGGCAAAGTCACTGATTTCAACCTCCAGGCCCTCGGCCTTGAAATAGCCGAGTTGCTCGGAGATGGTGAGCGGCAGATAGTAGAACGCGGCCTTGCCGCCGACTGCCAGTGCGATTTTTGTTTTTTCGGGTTTGGGCTGGGCCTGCAACGACGGAAAGGCCAGTGCGCCCGCGGCCAGCGCGGCTCCAGCGGTAAAGGTTCGTCGGGAGACAAGAGCTTGTGTGTTCATGCAGAAACCTCTCCTGTTTTTTTACCTCACTGCAGCTTATCGGCACACAAAAAAACCCGCATCGGGGTCATCCCGTGCGGGTTATTACCAGAGCAGGAAATCTGCTTACCAATGGTTACCGGCACAGCGCCGGCCGCCCCGGCGCATCAGCGATAACCCGCGACCAAAATCGCCAGGTTGACCAGCAGGCCCAGTGCCCAGATCACCGAGCGGGCGCTGGCCAG
>NZ_JANOAL010000239.1:0-1808 GCF_031411155.1 Polaromonas sp.
CTGCGCATAACCGTGGTGCGCCAGCTTCCCCTGTTGTGCGCCCCTGATATGGAACGGATTCTGGTCTCGCGCTCATCCCGCTTCTCGGGTTCACATGATGCTGGTGGGCGCCATTTCTGCGATGTTCAAGACGGCGATGGGACAGCCACCCAGCCATTTTCAGAACAGAAACTGCCTCTAGCCCGATAATTGCGGGCGTAAGCAGCTATAAAAACAGGAGCACCCGAGCGCAACAACGGTGCCTCGTTATCATGGTCCGATGAAATTTGTCGGCACGGTGATGAAAGCGCATGGCGCGTGGTGGAGCACGGGCTGTCTGGCGCTGGCCCTGCTGGCCGTCACCGGACCGGCGCAGGCACAGGCGAGCGCGTCCAATCACCCGCCGCTGCTGCGCGCACTCAACGCGGCACGACAGCAAGGCTGCGAAGGGCGCCCCGGCCCGGCCGCCCCGTTGCGGGAAGACACCCGCCTGTCGGACGCCGCCGCGCTCATCGCGGGCGGCAGCCAGCTCGGCGACGCGCTACAAGCAACCGGCTACCGCGCCGTGCGGGCGACGCAGATCACGCTGCGCGGTTATAGCGGGGCCACCGCGCTGGCACAGGGCGCGGTTGACAGTTCCTGCAGCGCGATGACCCAGGGCGAGCTGTCCGAGGCCGGTTTTCACCAGCGCGGCACGCAGACCTGGATCGTGCTGGCCGCGCCGTTCTCGCCGCCCGTTGCGGCGCAGGCCGGCGACGTGCAGGCGCGGGTGCTGGCCCTGGTCAACGAGGCCCGCGCCCGGCCGCGCCGCTGCGGTGCCCAGGCTTTTGCGGCGGCGCGCCCGCTGCAGCCCAGCGCCACACTGCAGGGCGTGGCCGACGCCCATGCCGCCGACATGGCGCGCCACAGCTACTTCAGCCACAGCGGGCGCGACGGCAGCCGCGTGGACGCGCGTGCCAGCCGCGCCGGCTACCCCTGGCGCAGCATCGGCGAGAACATCGCCGCCGGCCAGATGCAGGCCGACGCGGCCATGCAAGGCTGGCTGGCCAGCGCCGGCCACTGCGCCAACATCATGTCGCCGGCCTTCAGCGAGATGGGCGTCGCCTTTGCGGTGAACAACAGCAGCAGCGCAGGGATTTACTGGGTGCAGGTGTTTGGCGCCGTGCGGTAGGCCTGCACACGCTTATACGTTCTGATCATTGCGGCGCGGTGGAAAATAAACCCAGATCGCGACCACCAGCAAGCCAAACAGCGTGTAGCCGATGGCAAATACCCACCACGGCGCCTCGTAGTACAGCACGCGCTGCAGCCAGTGCTCGATAAAGCCACCGCTGTAGGTCGTGCCGCTGGCTTTGGCACGAAGCCACATTTCAAGCGTGGTCAGCGGGCAGATCAGGCCCAGCCAGGCCTGGGCCGCCACAAACCCGATCGCGCCCAGGTGGGCCAGCCTGAACCCGAGCGCATTGACCCAGTGCCAACCCCGCAGATTGCCGGCGACCACCAGCACCAGCCCGCCGACGACGAACACCACAACGCCGACGTGCAGCGTGAGCACAATATCTGCCAGCAGCGGGTACAAAAGCTCGGCGCGCATTCACAAGGCCCAGGGTTGGCGGGCGGCAGCCCATCTGCCAGCGACACAGCGCATTCTCCCGCGGTTCGGCGCGGCAGCAAGCTCAGGCACCGACACACTGGACGGCATGGCGCTGCTTTGGCATGATGCTGGCGAGCGCACTTTTTCCGTCCCGCAGGCTGCATCGACCCGAACCCGCCTGAACCCACCGGCCCTGACCGGCCACAAGGAGACTTCGCATGGCTCACTACGTAGA
>NZ_JANOAL010000240.1:0-3446 GCF_031411155.1 Polaromonas sp.
GAAAAAAACGCGCCCGCCCGTCGCCCACGAAGGCCGTGAGGCGCTGGCCAAAGGCGGCTCGAAAAACCTCACCGGCACGCTGGCGATGGCGCGCACCAACGACCCGAATTCAGCCTCGTCGCAGTTCTTCATCAACGTCAAGGACAACGACTTTTTAAACCCGACTCTGATCCCGCCGGGCGACCCGGTGCCGAAGTTCGAATACCAGGGCCGCGTTTATGAAAACACGCCGCGCGCGCAGCTGGTCAACGCACCGCAGCTCTTCGGCTACACCGTGTTCGGCAAGGTCACCAGCGGCATGGAAGTCGTCAACAAGATCAAGGAACTCCCCACGGGCGCTGGCGGCCCGTTTCCTTCCGATGTACCCAAAACGCCGGTGATCATCAAATCAGCCAGCATCGTCAACTGATTTCCCCTCCCCTGATTTTTTTTCCAAAGGACCCCTCATGAGCAACCCAAAAGTAGAACTCCACATCAAGGACCACGGCGTTATCACGCTTGAACTTGACGCTGCCAAGGCACCCAAGACCGTCGCCAACTTTTTGAACTACGTCAACAAGGGCCATTACGCGGGCACCGTGTTTCACCGCGTGATTCCCGGCTTCATGGTGCAGGGCGGCGGCTTTGAAGTCGGCATGAAGCAAAAGCCCACCGACGGCGAGATTGAAAACGAAGCCACCAACGGCCTGAAGAACGACAAGTACACCGTGGCCATGGCGCGCACCAATGCGCCGCACTCGGCCAGTTCGCAGTTTTTCATCAACGCCTCGAACAACGGTTTTCTGAACCACACGGCCCCCAGCGGTTCGGGCTGGGGTTACGCCGTGTTCGGCAAGGTCATCTCCGGCACCGAGGTGGTGGACAAGATCGAGGCCGTCAAAACCGGCAACAAGGGCGGCCACAGCGATGTGCCGCAAACCGACGTCGTGATTGAAAAAGCGGTCGCCCTCTAAACCGCCCGTCACGTCAGTCAGCCTGTCAGTCCATTGACCATGGCCCAGACCGTGCCCCAGGCCGCGGAGCTTCTTGCGCCGCCCGCCTGGCGCACGGTCGATTTCATTTCGGACCTGCATCTGCAGGCCGCCGAGCCCGCCACCTTTGCCGCCTGGCAGCATTACCTGCAAACCACCCCGGCCGACGCGCTGTTCATGCTGGGCGACCTGTTTGAGGTCTGGGTCGGTGATGACGCGGTGAGCGCTGACGTGAACGCCGACCCGTCGGCCATGATCGACAGTTTTGAAGCCCGCTGCGCCCGCGTGCTGGGCCAGGCGTCGAGCCGGCTGGCGCTCTTTTTCATGCACGGCAACCGCGACTTTCTGGTCGGGCCGGCGCTGATGGGTCAGTGCCATAGCACCCTGCTGGCCGACCCGACCGTACTGGGCTTTGCCGGCCAGCGCTGGCTGCTGTCGCACGGCGACGCGCTGTGCCTGGGCGATGTCGATTACCTGCGCTTTCGCCAGCAGGTGCGCAGCCCGGCCTGGCAGCAGGCTTTTCTGGCCAAACCCCTGCCCGAGCGCCAGGCCATTGCACGCGGGCTGCGCCAGCAAAGCGAGGCGCGCAAGCAGTCGGGCGCGGTCTATGCCGATGTCGATGCCGGCGCCGCCCGCCAATGGCTGGCCGCCGCCAACGCCCACACCCTGATTCACGGCCACACCCACAAGCCGGCCACGCATGCGCTGGGCAACGGCCTGTCGCGCGTGGTGCTGAGCGACTGGGACGCCCAGGCCGCCGTGCCACGCGCCGACCTGCTGCGCCTGACGGCCGACGGCCTGCAACGCATCGCCCTGTTTTAAACGCTAAACGCCAGGCTTCGCGCCCGCCCCCATGCCCAACTGGTTTCACACCCTGCTCCAGCGCTCGGGCCGACGCCCCGACACCATCTCGCAACCGCTCTGGCAAGCCACGCTGGCGCACTACCCGTTTCTGGCCCGGCGCCCGCCCGCCGAACTGGCGCAACTGCGGCTGCTGGCCAGCCGCTTTCTGGCGCAAAAGGAATTCAGCGGCGCGCATGGCCTGGAGGTGACCGACGCGATGGCGGTGGCGATTGCGGCGCAGGCCTGCCTGCCGGTGCTGCACCTGGGCCTGAAGCTGTATGACGATTTCAAGGGCATCGTGGTGCACCCCGGCGCCATGCTGGCGCGGCGCGAAACCACCGACGCCGCCGGCGTGGTGCACCGCTACAGCGAGGTGCTGGCCGGCGAAGCCATGCAGGGCGGCCCGGTCACGCTGAGCTGGCAGGACGTGGCCGCCTCGGGCGGGCGGGCCGAGCGCGGCTACAACGTCGTGATTCACGAGTTCGTCCACAAGATCGACATGCGTGACGGCAGCGCCAACGGCTGCCCGCCGCTGCCCGGCCGCGCCGCCTACGCCGCCTGGCGCGCCGTGATGCTGCCCGCCTATGAGGCCTTTTGCGAACAGGTGGCGATGGCCCAGCGCTTTGGCGGCGAGCCGCCCTGGCTCGACGCCTACGCCGCCACCGCCCCCGCCGAATTTTTTGCCGTGACCTCGGAAGCCTACTTCATGAACCGCCCGCGCTTTGCCCAGGACTTTGCGCCGCTGGCCGAGCTGTTTGACGCATTTTTTGAGCCAAAAAGGCCTCCAGTCCAATAAGAATACGCGCAAGCTGCTATCAATTAAATAGCGCATCAAGCCCCCCCAAAGCCGCCGTTTTATTTTTTTTCGGGCGCCTTAACCCCATCGCCCCGCCCCGTTCGTTTCAGTCAGCTCCACCCTTTTTTTTCTGGAGCCGACATGACCGCAAAATTTCTTGGCCTTTCCATCGTGCTGGCCTGCGCCAGCCTGCAGGCCCATGCCATAGGCCAGCTCGCCGATATCAGCGTGATAGACCGCGGCACCGGCCGGGCGCTGCCGCTGCACTACCACCGGGGCGACTACTGGGTGGCCGGCCAGCCGGGCGCGAAGTATGCCATCTCGGTGCGCAACCGGCTTGGCGAGCGCGTGCTGGCCGTCACCTCGGTCGATGGCGTCAATGTGCTGAACGGCGAAACCGCCGCCTGGGACCAGACCGGCTATGTGTTCGGGCCCTACCAGCCCTACCAGATCACCGGCTGGCGCAAGAGCAGCAGCGAGGTCGCCGCGTTTGAGTTTTCGGCCGCCGGCGACTCGTATGCCGGGCGCACCGGCCGGCCCGGCCATGTCGGCGTGATTGGCGTTGCGCTGTTTCGCGAGCAGCTGCCCGAGCCGCTGGCCCAGGCGCCCGAGCAGCGCTGGCGCGGCGAGCAAGGCGAGGAATCCTCGGGCCGGCTGAAAAGCGCGCCCCTCCCCGCTGCGGCCAACAGCGCTGGCGCCAGCGGCACACTGGCCGACCGCGGCAGCGCCGACGCGCCCGCCGCCGAGAGCCTGGCCAGGGCCGCGCCGTCATTCGCGCCACCGCGCAGCCCCAGGCTCGGCACGGCGCATGGCGAACGCGAGGCCTCGGCGGTGTC
>NZ_JANOAL010000241.1:0-2060 GCF_031411155.1 Polaromonas sp.
CTTCACCTCGCCCCACACCGCCTCGCGGATCAACTCCGAATCCTGCCCGGCCATCTGCATGATCATGTGCGAGCCCAGGTTGCTGGTCATCACGATCACGGTGTTCTTGAAGTCCACGGTGCGGCCCTGGCCGTCGGTCAGGCGGCCGTCGTCCAGCACCTGCAGCAACACGTTGAAGACATCGGGGTGGGCTTTTTCGATCTCGTCAAGCAGTAGCACGCTATAGGGCTTGCGCCGCACGGCTTCGGTCAGGTGGCCGCCTTCCTCATAGCCCACATAGCCGGGCGGCGCGCCTATCAGGCGGGCCACCGAATGCTTTTCCATGAACTCGCTCATGTCGACGCGAATCAGGTGGTCCTCGCTGTCAAACAAAAAGCCGGCCAGTGCCTTGCACAGCTCGGTCTTGCCGACGCCGGTGGGACCGAGGAACAAAAAGCTGCCGGTGGGCCGGTTCGGGTCGGAAAGGCCCGAGCGTGAGCGCCGAATCGCGTTGGCGACCGCGCCTATGGCTTCTGCCTGGCCGACGACGCGCTCGTGCAGCTTGCCTTCCATCAGCAGCAACTTGTCGCGCTCGCCCTGCATCAGTTTGCTGACCGGGATGCCGGTGGAGCGCGCCACGACCTCGGCGATTTCTTCGGCGCCAACCTGGGTACGCAGCAGCTTGGGCGCGTTGTCGGCGCCCTTCTGGGCTTCGCTGTCCTGCGCCGCTTTGAGGCGCTTTTCCAGCTCGGGCAGCTTGCCGTATTGCAGCTCGGCCACCTTGTTGAAATCGCCCTTGCGGGTGAATTCTTCGATCTGGAAGCGGCTACGGTCAATCTCTTCCATCACATCCTTGGAACCCAGCGCCTGAGCTCTTTCGGCCTGGAGAATTTCGTTGAGGTCAGCGATCTCTTTTTGCAGCTTGGCGATTTCGTCTTCGATCAGGCCAAAGCGCTTTTGCGAGGCCTCGTCTTTTTCGCGGCGCACGGCTTCGCGCTCGATCTGCAGTTGGATCAGGCGACGGTCCAGCCGGTCAATCACCTCGGGCTTGGAATCGCGCTCAATGCTGACCTTGCTGGCCGCCTCGTCGATCAGGTCAATCGCCTTGTCGGGCAAGAAGCGGTCGGTGATGTAGCGGTGGCTCAGCTCGGCGGCGGCCACGATGGCCGGGTCGGTGATCTGCACGCCGTGGTGCAGCTCGTACCTTTCCTTCAGCCCACGCAAAATCGCAATTGTGGCTTCCACCGTGGGCTCGTCCACCAGGATTTTCTGGAAGCGGCGCTCCAGCGCGGCGTCTTTTTCGATGTACTTGCGGTATTCGTCGAGCGTGGTGGCGCCTACGCAGTGCAACTCGCCCCGCGCCAGCGCCGGCTTGAGCATGTTGCCCGCGTCCATCGCGCCCTCGGCCTTGCCGGCGCCGACCATGGTGTGCAGCTCGTCAATAAAGACGATGGTCTGACCTTCGTCCTGGGCCAGTTCCTTGAGCACGGTTTTCAGGCGCTCCTCAAACTCGCCGCGAAACTTGGCACCGGCCAGCAGCGCCGCCATGTCCAGGCTCAGCACGCGTTTGCCCTTGAGCGACTCGGGCACCTCGCCCGCCACGATGCGCTGGGCCAGGCCTTCGACAATGGCGGTCTTGCCGACGCCGGGCTCGCCAATCAGCACCGGGTTGTTCTTGGTGCGGCGCTGCAGCACCTGGATGGCGCGGCGGATCTCGTCGTCGCGGCCAATCACCGGGTCGAGCTTGCCGAGGCGAGCGCGCTCGGTCAGGTCCAGCGTGTATTTCTTGAGCGCTTCGCGCTGGCCCTCGGCATCGGCGCTGTTCACGCCCTGCCCGCCGCGCACCGCGTCAATCGCGGCTTCCAGCGCTTTGCGGCTCAGGCCGTTTTCGCGGGCCATCCTGCCCACATCGGCCTTGCTGTCGGCCACGGCCAGCAGAAACAGCTCGCCGGCAATGAACTGGTCGTTGCGCTTGATGGCTTCTTTTTCGGTCGCCTGCAGCAGTTTGGCCAGCTCCTGGCCGACCTGGATCTGGTCCTGGCCCTGCACCTGGGGCAGCTTTTTCACGGCGGCATCGGCCG
>NZ_JANOAL010000242.1:0-46080 GCF_031411155.1 Polaromonas sp.
GCAATCGTCATGTTGCGGATGCCGTTGCGCGCCAGGTCGCGGGCAATCGGCAGCGTCATGCCGACAATGCCGCCCTTGGACGCGCTGTAGGCGGCCTGGCCGATCTGGCCGTCGTAGGCGGCTACCGAGGCGGTGGAGATCATCACGCCGCGCTCGCCGGTGGCTTCGGGCTCGTTCTTGCACATGGCGTCTGCCGCCAGGCGGATCATGTTGAAGCTGCCGATCAGGTTGACGGTGATGGTCTTGCTGAACACGGCCAGGCTGTGGGCGCCGTTTTTGCCGACGGTTTTTTCGGCCGGCGCGATGCCCGCGCAGTTGACCAGGCCCATCAGCTTGCCCATGGACACGGCCTTGGCCACTACGGCCTGGCCGTCGGCTTCCTGGCTCACGTCGCATTTGACGAAAGCGGCGTTGCCCGCGCCCAGCTCCTTCGCAATCGCCTCGCCCTTGTCGGCCTGCATGTCGGCAATCACGACCTTGGCGCCGTTGGCCACCAGCATGCGCGCCGTGCCTTCACCCAGACCCGATGCGCCACCGGTGACGATAAATACCTTGCCTGCGATGTCCATGCTTGTTCCTTGAAGTTGAAAAATGATAGGGGATTGACGTTGACGTAAACGTAAGATGCAATTATGACCGATGCAACAAAGCCCGGCCACCTTTCGGTGACCGGGCTTTTATCCAGGCGGGGGCGCGGCAGCTTACTTGTAGCCGACGCGGTCCAGCATCTGCTGCACCTTGATCTGGTTTTTGCCGACGGCGCTGATCGGGATGGTTTCCGACTTGAAGCTGCCGCCCGCCGAACCCGTCATGGCTTGCAGCGCCGGGTTGCTGACCTTCAGCTTGGGCACGGCCGGCCACTCGTTGTTGCCGTTGGCAAAATACTCCTGCGCGCTGGCGCTGGCCAGGTATTCCATGAACTTGACGGCGTTGGCGGTGTTCTTGGCGTTTTTGGCCACGGCGGCGCCGGCAATATTGACATGCGTGCCCCAGGTCTCCTGGTTCGGGAAGACCACGCCGACGCGGTCGGCAACCGCTTTGTCTTCGGGCGTGCTGGAGCGCATGATGCGGGCCAGGTAGTAGGTGTTGGTCAGCGCAATGCCGCACTCGCCACTGGCCACGGCCTTGATCTGGTCGCTGTCACCGCCCTTGGGGTCGCGCGCCATGTTGGCTACGAGGCCCTTGAGCCAGGTTTCCGCCTTGGCTTCGCCCAGGTGCTCGGTCACGGCGCCGAACAGCGACAGGTTGTAGGGGTGCGCGCCCGAGCGGGTGCACAGCAAGCCCTTGTTTTTCGGGTCAGCCAGTTCTTCGTAGGTGTCGACATCGGCTTTTTTGACCTTGAGCTTGTCATAGACCACCACGCGGGCGCGGGTTGAAAAGCCGAACCAGGTCGTGCCCTCGGCCGATTCCCGGGCGCGCAGCTTGGCCGGAATCGCCGCTTCCAGCACGGGCGACTTGATCGGCTTGAACAGGCCGTCGATGTCGCCTTTCCAGAGGCGGGCCGCGTCGACCAGCAAAATCACGTCGGCCGGCGAGGCTGCGCCTTCGGCCTTGAGGCGCGCCAAAATGCCGGCGTCGTCGGCGTCGACCCGGTTCACCTTGATGCCGGTGGTCTTGGTGAAGTTGCTGTAGAGGGCTTCGTCGGTCTGGTAGTGGCGTGCAGAATACAGGTTGACGACTTGCTCCTGGGCGCTGGCGCTGACTGCGGTGCCCAGCAGGGCGGCGGCGGCCAGCGCGATGCAGGCAAGGGACGAAGCGGTTTTTGTCATGGTGAATCAGATCCTGAAAGGTTGGAGTTTGGCTAGTTTAATACAAACGCGAATTATTCTCAATTGCTTTGGGGCGTGCAAAAATTCAAGCCCCCGCAGGTGGTCGAGGCTAGCTTTCAGACTGGTTTTGCCCGTCATGCTGCTGGCGGGCTGCGCCACGCCGCCCGGTGGCCCGGCCAGCCAGCCACCGGCCGTGCCGGCCCCGGTGGCGGTGAAAAAGTCCCTGAAAATTGGTCTTGCTTTGGGCGGTGGCGCAGCGCGCGGCTTTGCCCATGTCGGCGTGATCGCGGTGCTCGAAGAGGCCGGGCTCAGGCCGCAGCTGGTGGTCGGCACCTCGGCCGGCAGCCTGGTGGCGGCGATTTATGCCAGCGGCAAAACCAGCGCCCAGCTGCAGCAGACCGCGCTGAACATGGAAGAGGTCGCCATCACCGACTGGATGCTGCCGATCGTGGGGCGCGGCATGTTTCGCGGCGATGCGCTGGCCCGTTATGTCAACGAACTGGTGGCCGGCAAGCTGATCGAGAACATGGCGATTCCGCTGGGCATTGTGGCGACCGACCTGAACAGCGGCCAGGCCGTGTTGTTTCAGCGCGGCGACACCGGCACGGCGGTGCGGGCGTCGAGCGCGGTACCGGCGGTGTTTGTGCCGGTCAAGATCAATGGTCGCGAGTATGTCGATGGCGGCCTGGTGTCGCCGGTGCCGGTGCGTTTTGCGCGGCAGATGGGCGCCGACGTGGTGGTCGCGGTCGATATTTCGAGCCCACCCGAAGCCAACCCGGCCGACGGCACGCTGCAGATTTTGCTGCAGACCTTTGCCATCATGGGCAAAAGCATCAACCAGTACGAGCTGAAGAATGCCGATGTGGTGGTGCGGCCGTCGCTGGTGGGCCTGAAAAGCGCTGATTTTTCGGCCCGGCAGCGCGCCATCGAGGCGGGCCGGGCGGCCATGCTGGCGGCGCTGCCCGCGTTGCGGGCCAGGCTGGCCGAAGGGTCCGCTTCGGCACCCTGAGTGGCTATTTTTATAGCTGATGGCGCCCATGAATATTGGGCTAAGGATTGATTTGACCAAAAAAAAGCCCGATCTTTCGATCAGGCTTTAACGAGTCTGTGAAAAATGAATTTCGGAGAAGACTCGAGGAGACAACTTGTATTGAAAGCCTGTTAAGCGCCTTCAAATAGTGTTGTTAAAGAATTAACGCTTTTTAGCGACAGTCTTCGAAGCGTTGACAGCGGTGGCTGCCACGTTGTTGAAGTTGGCTTCGGCCATGTCACCGGCTTGCTTGACGGCTTTTTGAACCGACTCAAACGCGTTGTTGGCAGCAGCCACGGCGCTTTTCAGGGCAGCCACAGCGGTCTCGGAGCCAGCCGGTGCGTTCTTGGCGGCGCTGTCAACCAGGCCGACGATCTGCTTTTGGACTTCAGCGGCTTGACCTTCAAAGGTCTTGCCCAGATCGGCACCGGCAGCCGAAGCGATGTCATACAGGTGACGGCTGTAAGCAGCGGTTTTCTCAGCCAGGGGCTGAACCATGCTGGCTTGCAGGGCCAGCAGTTCTTGTGCGTCTTTCACGCCCATCACGGCTTGCGTGTGGTTGGCGGTTTCGGCCAGGGCAGCCTTGGTGGCTTGCACATTCAGTTCGACCAGTTTCTCAACGCCTTCAAAGGCTTTGTGGGTCAGACCAAACAGGGTTTCGATGTTGGCTTTGTGGGAGGCCATGATTTGTTCAGCGGTCAGCATAATTAATCTCCAAATAGTGGGTAACGGTAAAACAGTTGCCTTGCTTTAAATTGCTGCACTGCAACATGACCTGAAGTATAGGGTATGCCTGCACGATTGCAAGCATTCTTTTGCTGCGCTGCACCATTTTAGGGGTAATGGCCTATTAGGGGCCTATTAGGGGGGCAGGACATCACCGCGTCATAACGTCCACAATTGTGTTTTTTGCCTTGAGCAGACTTCATCTTGCAAGCCTTCTACGCCGATAACTTTGTTTTGCCGCTGCCCGCCGGCCATCGCTTTCCCATGGCCAAGTACCGGCTGCTGCGGGACCGCCTGGTGGCCGAGCTGTCCGCCGTGCAGATGGCCCAGGCGCCGGCGGCCAGTGACGGCGAACTGGCACTGGTGCATACCCCCGGCTACATCGCCGCCGTCACCGAGGGCACGCTGCCGGCTCCGGCCCAGCGCGAGATCGGCTTTCCCTGGAGCCCTGGCATGTCCGAGCGGGCGCGCCGCTCGGTCGGCGCCACGCTGTCGGCTGCGCGCGTGGCCCTGGGGCGGGGCGCGGGTGCGCGGCGCGAGGGTGTTGCCGCCAATCTGGCGGGCGGCACGCACCACGCGTACGCCCACAAGGGCGGCGGGTTTTGCGTATACAACGACGCGGCCGTCGCTGCGCGGCTGATGCAGGCCGAACATGCTCGCGTTGAGCGCAAGCCCCTGCAGGTGGCCATCATTGACCTGGACGTGCACCAGGGCAATGGCACGGCCAGCATCTTTGCCAGTGATCCGAGCGTGTTCACACTGTCGCTGCATGGGCAAAAGAATTTTCCGTTTCGCAAGGAAGCCAGCGACCTGGATGTGGAACTGCCCGACGGCTGCAGCGACGCGCCCTATTTGCAGGCGCTGGAGCACGCGCTGGATGAACTGGATCGGCGCTTTGCGCCGGGGCTGCTGCTGTTTCTGGCCGGCGCCGATCCGTTTGAAGGCGACCGGCTGGGCCGCCTGGCCCTCAGCTATGACGGCCTGGAAGCGCGCGACCGCCGCGTCTTTGACTGGGCCTGGCAGCGCCGCATTCCGCTGGCGTTTTCCATGGCGGGCGGCTACGGCGAAAAGATTGACGAAACCGTGCAGGTGCAGGTGAACACCTACCGCGTGGCGCTGGAATATTGGCAACGATGGAACCCCAAATAATCCGGTCAGCCCCTTCAGGGGCAGGGCAGTACGCAAAACGAGAAGCATGGGGGCCACGACCACCGGCGCCGGGAGTTCTCTCACGCCAGCAGGGGCCGCGGAACCGGCTTTGCCGGGCCGCAGGCGCAGCGGCCCCCGCGGGGGGTAGCGCAGTACGCGAAGCGACAAGCGTGGGGGCAATCTTCACTGGCAGAATAGCGACTGATGACTTCAACGATGCGCCCCCAAGCCGAACCCCGCAGCGCCTACAAGGCCTTTCGTCCCATCGCCACCCGCTGGTCCGACAACGACGTCTATGGCCATGTCAACAATGTCGTCTACTACAGCTGGTTTGACACCGCCGTCAACGGCCTGCTGATTGAGCGCGGCGCCATTGACATCCATGCGGGCGAGACGATTGGCCTGGTGGTGGAAACGCAATGCAACTACTTTGCGCCGCTGGCTTTTCCCGAGGCGGTGGTGGCGGGCATCCGGGTGGCGCAGGTGGGCGCGTCCAGCGTGCGCTACGAGCTGGGGCTTTTTCCGGCCGATGAGCGCCAGCCCTGCGCCGCCAGGGGTCACTTTGTTCATGTGTATGTGGACCGCGCCACGCGCCGGCCGATTGCCCTGCCCCCACAACTACTTTGTGTACTGGAGACCTTGAAGTGAAGCCAACCCTCAATGCTGTTGATCAGGCGATTGACAGCCGCCAGTCGATACGCCAATTTCTGCCGACGCCGGTGCCCCGGGAGATGCTGGCCCACATGCTGGCGCTGTCCAGCCGGGCCGCTTCGGGCACCAATACCCAGCCCTGGAAGGTCTATGTGCTGCAGGGCGCCAGCCGCGACCTGCTGGTCAACAAGGTCTGCCAGGCGCACGATGACCTGCGCGCCAACCCCGAGCTGGCCGCTGAATTCAAAGAGGAGTACGACTATTACCCCGAGAAATGGGTGTCGCCCTATATTGACCGGCGCCGCGAAAACGGCTGGGGCCTGTACGGCCTGCTCGGCATTGGCAAGGGTGACAAAGACAAGATGCATGCGCAGCACCAGCGCAACTTCCGGTTTTTTGACGCGCCCGTCGGCCTGATGTTCACGGTTGACCGGGCGATGGGGCGCGGCTCGCTGGTCGATTACGGCATGTTTTTGCAGAACATCATGGTGTCCGCGCGCGGCCACGGCCTGCACACCTGTCCGCAGGCCGCCTGGAACGGCTTTGCCAAAATCATCCTGCCGCACATCAGCGCCGGTCCCGACGAAATGCTGGTCTGCGGCATGTCGCTGGGCTATGCCGATGAGACCGCGCTGGTCAATACCTTTCGCACACCGCGCGTGAGCGCCAAAGACTTCACGACCTGGCTGGACTGATGAGCCCCCACGCTTGTCGCTTCGCGTACGGCGCTGCCCCCCCGGGGGGCGCTGCGCCTGCGGCCTGGCGAAGCCGGTTCCGCGGCCCCTGCTGGCGTGAAGAGGACGCCCGGCGCAAAAAGGCACCTACGCTTTTCACTGCGTGCCCTGCGCTGTCTCCCTCGGCGGCTGGCCTGGCTTGGGGCGGCCCGCTGGCGCAATGACGTTTTCCGTCGTGCAACTGCTCGGTGGGCTGTCATACGCCACCACGCTGTTCCTGATGGCGGCGGGCCTGTCGCTGATCTTTGGCGTGACGCGTATCGTCAACTTTGCGCACGGCAGCTTTTTCATGCTGGGCGCATTGTTTGCCGCGCACTGGGTCACCAACTGGTTTCCGGCCTGGGGTGAGAGCGCTGCGCTGTACCTGATTGCTATGCTTTTAGGAGCAGTCTGCGCAGGTTTGGCGGGGGCTGTGGCCGAATTTTTATTGCTCCGGCGGATGGCGGGCGCGCCCGAGCTGTACCAGCTGGTGGCGACTTTCGGCCTGAGCCTGGCCATGCATGACGCGATGCAGTGGGGCTTTGGCGTTGACGAGGTGTTTGCGCCGCGCTTTCCCGGCCTCAAGGGCTCGGTCCAGATTGGCGACGAATTCTTCCCGGTTTACCCGCTGGTGATGATCGGGCTGGGCCCGCTGGTGTGGCTGGGCCTGCATCTGCTGCTCAGGCGCTCGCTGTTTGGCCAGCGCCTGCGCGCCGCCACGCAAGACCGCGAAATGCTGGCGGCGCTGGGCGTCAACCCCAAGCCGCTGATGCTGGGTGCGGTGGTGCTGGGCTGCGCGCTGGCCGGCCTGGCCGGCGCGCTGCAGTTGCCGCGTGAGCCGGCCCACCTGCAGATGGACATGAACGTCATCGTCGAGACTTTTGTGGTCGTGGTCACCGGCGGCCTGGGCAGCATAGGCGGTGCCTTTGTGGCGGCCTTGCTGATCGGGCTGGTGCATGCGTTCGGCATTGGCGTGTTTCCGCAGGCCACCCTGGTGATTGTGTTTTTGACCATGGCGGGGGTGCTGGTGTTGCGCCCGCAGGGGCTCAGTGGCTTGTCGGCGACCTCGATGGGCGGCGTGCCCGGCAGTGTGCGCGAGGTGGCGCAGAAGTTTCACGGCCTTCGTCTCGGCTGGCCCGCTAGCCTGGTCATCGCACTGGCGCTGGTGCTGCTGGCCGGCCTGGCCTGGCAGGGCGGGCCGTACTGGCAAACACTGGCGGCCGATGCGCTGATCCTGATGATTTTTGGCATCAGCCTGCAGGCCATGATGGCGCTGGGCGGCCTGGTCAGCTTTGGCCATGCGGCTTTTTTTGCGCTTGGCGCCTATGGGGCGGCGCTGTCGCACAGCCTGTGGGGTGCGTCGCTGCCGCTGGCACTGGCGGTGGGTTGCGCGGCGGCGCTGCTGGTCGCCGCAGTGTTTGGCGCGGCGGTGGTGCGCAGCTCGGGCGTCTATCTGGCCATGCTGTCGCTGGCGCTGGCCCAGGTGATCTGGGCCGGCGCGACGCAGTGGGTCAGCCTGACCGGCGGCGACAACGGCATCATCGGGCTGGCGCTGGTCAGCGACGAGGGCCGGACGGTTTTTTATCTATTGCTGGTGGCGCTGGCGCTGCTGGCTGTCATGGCGCTGCGCTGGCTGGGCCGGTCGGTGCTGGGGGCGGCGCTGCAGGCGGTGCGCGATGCCCCGCTGCGCGCGGCGGCATCCGGGCTGCCCGTGGGCTGGCTCAAGTACCGCATTTTTGTCGAGAGCGCCGTGCTGGCGGGCCTGGCGGGCGGCCTGTTTGCGGCGCACAAGGGCGCGGTGTTCCCGTCGCTGGCGGCCGTCGCCACCTCGGTCGATGCCTTGCTGGTGGTCTTGCTGGGCGGTGTGCACCAGCTCTGGGGTGCGGTGGTGGGCAGCGCGCTGCTGAGCTATGCCGGGGCCGAGCTGGGCCGTGAGGTGACCTACTGGCGCGGGTTGCTGGGCGTGTTCATCATGCTAATCATGGTGGCCTCGCCTTCGGGCTTGCTGTCGCTGCTGGCCGGCCGGAGGACGCGTTGATGCTGCAGGCAGGGCAGGTACTGCAGGTGCAGGGGCTGGTGAAGCACTTTGGCGGCATCAAGGCGGTCGATGGCGTCAGCTTTGAGGTCGCCGGCGGGGAGTGCGTGGCGCTGATTGGCCCGAACGGGGCCGGCAAGTCCAGCTGCTTTGCCTGCATTGCCGGCCAGTACCCGCTGACTGCCGGGCATATCGTGTGGAAGGGCCAGACGCTGGACACGCTGGCGCCCGCCGCGCGTTTGAAGCACGGCGTGGCCCGCACCTTTCAGGTGGCGCAGGTCTTTGAAGCCCTGACGGTGCTACAAAATGTGCAGCTGGCGGTGCAGGCAGGGCGCGGGCCGGGAGGGATTTCTGCCTTCAAACTGCTGGATGCGCAGTGGCGCGACGAGGCGCCTGCGCTGCTTGAACAAACCGGGCTGGCCGAACTGGCAAGCCAGGACGTGCTGAGCCTGCCTTACGGCGCCAAAAAGCGGCTGGAGCTGGCCGTGGCGCTGGCGGCCAGGCCGCAGTTGCTGCTGCTCGACGAACCCGCCGCCGGTCTGGCCGAAGCGGAGCGCGGCGGGTTGATGCAACTCGTCAAACAGCTGGCGCGGCAAGGCATGGCGGTGCTCTACACCGAACACAATATGGACGCGGTGGCCGGTGTGGCCGACCGGGTGCTGGTGCTGATTGAAGGCCGGCTGGCGGCGCAGGGCTCATTTGAAGAGATTTCGCGCGACCGCACCGTGCGCAGCCGCTACCTGGGCGAGCAAGCCGGCGGGGGAGGGGGCCATGCTTGAGATAGTGCAACTGAACGCCTTTTATGGCCAGGCGCAGGCGCTGTTTGGGGTGTCGCTTCGGGTCGAGGCGGGCGAATTTGTCGTGCTGCAAGGCCTCAACGGCGCGGGCAAATCGACTTTGCTCAAGGCGCTGATGGGGCTGGAGGTGCGCACTGAAGGCCGCATCGGCTACCAGGGCGCAGCAGGTGCGGCGAACATCGAGCGCTGGGCGACGCACCGCCGCGCGCGCGCCGGGCTGGGCTATGTGGCCGAGGACCGCCGGCTGTTTACCGGGCTCACGGTGCGCGAGAACCTGCGCATTGCGGCCGGACGCGATGCCATGGCGCAGGAAGCGCGCGTGCTGGATCTGTTTCCGGTGCTCAAAACCATGCTGAAGCGGCCAGCGGCCCTCATGAGCGGTGGCGAGCAGCAGATGCTGGCCATTGCCCGTACGCTGATGACCAGCCCCCGAATCCTGCTGCTGGACGAGCCCTGCGAGGGCATTGCGCCCTTGCTGGTGGAGTCGATTCGCAACGCCTTGCTGGCGCTGAAAAGCAGCGGCATGCCGATACTGGTGGCCGAGCAAAACCAGTTGCTGGCGGGCAGCGCTGACCGGCGCCTCGTGCTGGTTGCGGGTAAAGTCAGGGATTCGTAAAAAAGCCAGGTGCGCGAAGACCGCCGCTTCGGTTTCCTCCCTTTTTGACCACGATTTTAGAAAGACATTGCCATGACGACCCTGATCACCACCGCCTCCGGCCTGCAGTACGAAGACACCGTGCAGGGCATGGGCGCGATTGCCAAGGCCGGGCAAAACGTGAAGGTGCATTACACCGGCTGGCTTTACAACGACGGCGTGCAGGGCGCCAAGTTTGATTCCAGCAAGGACCGTGGCCAGCCCTTCGAGTTTTCGCTCGGCGCCGGCCAGGTCATCAAGGGCTGGGACGAGGGCGTGCAGGGCATGTCGGTGGGTGGCACGCGCCGCCTGATCATCCCGGCGGCGCTGGGCTACGGCGCGCGCGGCGCGGGCGGCGTGATTCCGCCGAATGCCACCCTGCTGTTTGAAGTGGATTTCTTGGGCACCTGAGCGGTTTCAAGACAGGGCGCCCACCATCTCCGGTTTCTCCATGATCATCACCAGCCTGATTGATACCGACCTGTACAAGTTCACCATGATGCAGGTGGTGCTGCACCAGTTTCCGGGTGCCGAGGTCGAGTACCGGTTCAAGTGCCGCAACGCGGGCGCTGAGGGCATCGGAGACCTGGCGCCCTTTGTTAATGAGATCCGTGCAGAAATTCGCGGTCTGTGCAGCCTGCGCTTTCAGGATGCCGAGCTGGCTTACCTCAAGGCCATGCGTTTCATCAAGAGCGACTTTGTCGATTTTCTGGGCATTTTCCGGCTCAATGAAAAGTATGTGACGGTCACGGCGCTGCCAACGGGCGAGATTGATATCGCCATCAAGGGCCCGTGGCTGCATACCATCCTGTTCGAGATCCCGGTGCTGGCCATCGTCAATGAGGTGTATTTTCGCAACACGCAAAAGCAGCCGGACCTGACCGAGGGCCGCAAGCGCCTGGACACCAAGATCAATCTGCTGCAGGCCGATGGTTTGCGGGCGCTCAAGATTGCTGATTACGGCACCCGCCGACGTTTTGGCAAGGCCTGGCACGAAGAGGTGCTGCGCACCCTGGTGGCGCGTCTGGGTTCAGGCGTGGCGGGGCAACTGGCCGGCAGCAGCAATGTGCTGTTTGCGATGAAGCTGGGCCTGACACCGCTGGGCACCATGGCCCATGAATACCTGCAGGCCTGCCAGGGACTGGGCCCGCGGTTGCGTGACAGCCAGGTCTTTGGTTTTGAATCCTGGGCCAGGGAATACCGGGGCGACCTGGGCATTGCGCTGTCGGACGTGTACGGCATGAGCGCGTTCCTGCGCGACTTTGACATGTATTTCTGCAAGCTGTTTGACGGTGCCCGCCATGACAGCGGTGACCCCTTTGATTGGGGCGAGCGCATGCTGGCGCACTATGCCAAAAGCCGGGTGGACCCCATCACCAAAACACTGATTTTCAGTGACGCGCTGACGGTGCCGCGCACCATCGAGCTGTACCAGCAGTTCAAGGGGCGTTGCCAGCTGGCTTTCGGCATAGGCACCAACCTGACCAATGACCTCGGTTACGAGCCGCTGCAGATCGTGATCAAGATGATTCGCTGCAATGGCCAGCCGGTGGCCAAGCTGTCGGACACGCCGTCCAAAAACATGTGTGACGACGAGAAGTACCTGGCCTACCTGCGCCAGGTTTTTGAGATTGCCTGATGCTCCGGTGCAACGCGCCGGCGGTCTCGGACTTATTTACTGACATTTCCTTTCCATGAAAAATTTTCGCTGGCTTGCTGCCACTCCCTTGCTGTGCCTGTTTCCGGGCCTGTCCCCGGCCGCCGAGATTCAGGGCGCCCAATTGTCCGGGTTCTGGGCCATTCCGTTCGCCGGCATCTTGCTGTCGATCGCGCTGATGCCGCTGCTGCTGGCGTCGTTCTGGCACCATCATTTCGGCAAGGTGGCGGCCGCCTGGTCGCTGGCGTTTTTTCTGCCGTTTGCGCTGGTGTTTGGCCCGGCGCTGGCGGGCGGCAGCTTTGTGCATGCGCTGCTGGCCGAATACATTCCCTTCATCGTGCTGCTGACCGCGCTGTACACCGTGTCCGGTGGCATTTTCATTCGCGGCAACCTGCACGGCAGCCCGGCGCTCAACACCTCCATTCTGGCCATTGGCACAGTGCTGGCCAGCTTCATGGGCACCACCGGCGCCTCGATGCTGATGATCCGCCCGCTGATCCGGGCCAACGACAACCGCGTGCACAAGGCGCATGTGGTGGTGTTCTTTATCTTCCTGGTGTCCAATGCCGGTGGCTCGCTGACGCCGCTCGGCGACCCGCCGCTGTTTCTGGGCTTCCTCAAGGGGGTCGATTTCTTCTGGACGGTCAGCCATATCTTCCCGGAAACGCTGTTTCTGGCGGGCTGCCTGCTGGGTATTTTTTATGCGCTGGACTGCTGGTACTACCGCCGGGAAGGCGTTCTGTCCGTGGACCCGACGCCCGATACCCGGCGCATCGGCTTCGACGGGGCAATCAACTTCTGGCTGCTGGGCGCCGTGGTGGCGCTGGTGCTGCTCAGCGGTTTCTGGAAATCGGCCGTGGCCTTCAACCTCGCCGGCACCGAAGTCGGCCTGCCGGGCCTGGTGCGTGACGTCGGCCTGGTCGTGGTGACGCTGGTGTCGCTGCGGCTGACCCCGGCCAGCGTGCACCAGGACAACCAGTTCTCGTGGGGACCGATGCAGGAAGTGGCCAAGCTGTTTGCCGGCATCTTTCTGACCATTATTCCGGTGATTGCCATGCTCAAGGCCGGCACGCAAGGGCCTTTCGGCGCCATCATCGCGGCGGTGACCCGGCCCGATGGCCAGCCCGATCCGGCCATGTATTTCTGGGCCACCGGCGCGCTCAGTTCCTTTCTGGACAACGCACCCACCTACCTGGTGTTTTTCAACACGGCGGGCGGTGACCCGGCGGCGCTGATGACGGCCATGGCGCCCACGCTGGCGGCCATTTCCGCCGGCGCGGTCTTCATGGGCGCCAACTCCTATATCGGCAATGCCCCCAACATGATGGTCAAGGCCGTGGCCGAGGACCGTGGCATCAAGATGCCGGGCTTTTTTGGCTACATGCTCTGGTCCGGGGCGGTACTGATTCCCCTGTTCATTGTCATGACCTTCATCTGGTTCAGGTAAGCCGGCCCACCCTCATCATTCTCAAAGCGAGTTAAACATCATGAGCAAACCCAAGATACTTGTTGCGCGCGCCGTGTTCCCCGAGGTGATTGCGCGGCTTGAGCAGCACTTTGACCTGCAGACCAACCAGAACGACGACAGCTGGAGCAAGGCAGAACTGGCCGAACGCCTGAGCGACAAGGACGGCGCCTTCACCACCGGCGGTGACCGCATTGATGCCGAGGTGCTGGCGCAGTGCCCGCGGCTCAAAATCTGCGCCAACATGGCCGTGGGCTACAACAACTTCGACCTTGACGCGATGACCGCCGCCGGTGTGCTGGCGACCAACGCACCCGATGTGCTGACCGAGACCACGGCCGATTTCGGCTTTGCGCTGCTGATGGCGACGGCCCGCCGCATTACCGAGAGCGAGCATTTCCTGCGCGCCGGCCAATGGACCAAATGGAGCTACGACATGTTTGCCGGCTCCGACATTCATGGCGCCACCCTGGGCATTCTGGGCATGGGCCGCATCGGGCAGGGCATTGCCAAACGCGGCGCGCACGGCTTTGGCATGAAGGTGATCTACCACAACCGCTCCCGGCTGGACGCCGCGCTGGAGGCCGAATGCAAGGCCGGCTACGTCGGCAAGGAAGAGCTTCTGCGGACTGCCGATCATCTGGTGCTGGTGCTGCCGTATTCGGCAGCATCGCACCACACCATTGGCGCGGCCGAGCTGGCGCTGATGAAGCCGACGGCGACGCTGATCAATATTGCGCGCGGCGGCATTGTGGACGATGCAGCGCTGGCCGCGGCGCTGAAGACCAGGCGCATCGCGGCCGCCGGGCTGGACGTGTTTGAAGGCGAGCCAGCGGTGCACCCTGATTTGCTTACCGTGCCCAATGTGGTGCTGACGCCGCACATCGCCAGCGCCACCGTGCCGACGCGGCTGGCCATGGCCAGCCTGGCGGCCGACAACCTGATCGCGTTTTTTGAAGGAAAACCGCCTTTGACCCCATTAAACCAGCCATTACAAGCTATTAAATAGATAGCAATCGAACGAATTACCCATGGAAATCTGGTTGATCATTGGCGGGCTGCTGCTCAATCTGCTGTTGCTGGTCTGGCTGCTGCTGCGCAAGCCCGCGGGCGCCGACGACGACAAACACCGCACTGAGCTGCTGCTGGGCATCACGGCCGGACATGACAAGCTGGAGCGCGAGTTGCGCCGCGAGATTGGCGACAGCGCCCGGGCCGGCCGGCAGGAGCTGGGCGGCACCTTCGCCACCTTTCAGCAAACCCTGGTGCAGCAAAGCGCAGAAGCCATACGCACGCAAAACACGCAGATCGACGCGTTTGCCCAGCAGCTGACCCTGCTGCAGAAAACCCTGTCGGACACCCTGAGCACGCAGCTGCAGTCGGTCAGCGAATCCAACGCGCGGCGCATGGGGGAAGTGCGGGAAACGCTGGAAAAGCAGCTGGCCCAGCTGCAGCAAACCAACTCCGCGAAGCTCGACGAGATGCGCAAGACGGTCGATGAAAAACTGCAGACCACGCTGGAAACCCGTCTCGGCGAAAGCTTCAAGCAGGTGGCCGACCGGCTGGAGCAGGTGCACAAGGGCCTGGGCGAGATGCAGACACTGGCGCAGGGCGTGGGCGACCTCAAGCATCTGCTGACCAACGTCAAAACCCGCGGCATCTTTGGCGAGGCGCAGCTTTCGGCCCTGCTGGAGCAGGTGTTCACCGTCGACCAGTACGCGGCGCAGGTCGTCACGCGCCCGGGCGGCAAAAACCCGGTGGACTTCGCCATCAAGCTGCCGGGCCGGTCCGATTCGGGCGAGCCGCTGTGGTTGCCGATTGACGCCAAGTTTCCCAATGAAGACTACGAGCGCCTGCTCGATGCGCAGCAGCGCGCCGACGGGCCGGGTGCGGAAATCGCCGGCAAGGCGCTGGAAGTTCGGATTCGGCTGGAGGCCAGATCGATTTCCGAGAAATACATTGAGCCGCCTTACACCACCGACTTTGCAATCCTGTTTTTGCCGACGGAGGGCCTGTACGCCGAAGTGCTCCGCCGCCCCGGCCTGATGGAAAGCCTGCAGCGCGACCACCGCATCACGCTGGCCGGCCCCACGACCTTGCTGGCCATGCTCAACTCGCTGCAGATGGGATTCCGGACGCTGGCGCTTGAAAAGCGCTCCAGCGAGGTATGGCAGGTGCTGGGCGCGGTCAAGACCGAGTTTGGCAAGTTTGGCGATGTGCTGGCCAAAGTCAAATCGCAGACCGAAACCGTGCTCAATACCCTGAGCAGCGCCGAACAGCGCAGCCGCGTGATGGGCAAGGCGCTGCGCAATGTCGAGGCACTGCCCGAGGCCGACTCGGCGCGGCTGATTCCGCTGGACAAGGACGTTGACTAGCGTTGAGCCCTGAACTCGCCCGCCTGATTCTTGCGCAGATCTGCCTGCACGCCTGCATGGCGGGCACCCGCATGGCCGCGCCGCTGCTGGCGCTGCGTCAAGGGTACAGCCCGGCAGCGGTCGGCGTGTTGCTGGCGCTGTTTGCCCTGACGCAGGTCTTTCTGGCGCTTCCGGCCGGCCGGTTTGCGGACCGGCATGGGCTGCGGCGGCCCTTCAGTTTCAGCGTGGTGGCGGCGGTGGCGGGGGCGGGCGCTGCCGTGGCTTTTCCGGTGTTTCCGGTACTGTGCCTGGCCGCGCTGCTGACCGGTGGCGCCACCGGTGCGGCCGTGATTTCGCTGCAGCGCCATGTCGGGCGCTCGGCCACCGGCGCGCTGCAACTCAAGCAGGTGTTCAGCTGGCTGTCGATTGGCCCGGCGGTTTCCAATTTTGTCGGGCCTTTCACGGCCGGCTTGCTGATTGACCACGCCGGTGCCGAAGCGGGCAGCCTGCCGGGCTACCGCGCGGCTTTTTTGCTGATGGCGGTGTTGCCGGTGGCCAGCTGGTTTCTGGTTCGCCGCACCCATGAATTGCCGCCTGTGATTGCGCCCGGCGGCGCGGCGCAGCCCAAGGCCTGGGACTTGCTGCGCGAGCCGGTGTTTCGCCGGCTGATGCTGGTGAACTGGTTTTTGTCGTCCTGCTGGGATGTCCACACCTTCGTGGTGCCGGTGCTGGGTTTTGAGCGCGGCATCAGCGCCTCGGTGATTGGCTCCATCCTGGGCGCATTTGCCGTGGCGGCGGCCCTGATCCGGATGCTGATGCCGCTGGTAGCGGCGCACCTGCGCGAATGGCGCGTGCTGGCGGGCGCCATGCTAGCCACGGCCGTGCTGTTTGGCGTCTATCCCTTGATGCCTTCGGCGCTGACCATGGGGATGTGTTCGGTGCTGCTGGGTTTTGCGCTGGGGACGGTGCAGCCGATGATCATGAGCATGCTGCACCAGATCACGCCCGAGGCGCGCCACGGCGAAGCGCTGGGCCTTCGGCTGATGGCGATCAACGCCTCCAGCGTGCTCATGCCCATGCTGTTCGGTTCGGCCGGTGCGCTGATCGGGATTGCCGGCGTGTTTTGGGTCACCGGGGCCGTGGTGGGCGCCGGCTCACGCGCGGCCTGGCTGCTCAAGGACAGCCTGACCCCGCAGGGCAGGCAAGACCCTGCAAAAGTTTAAAGTTTGTAGAAGTTTCTGATGGCGTCCCACGCCACCTGCGGCTCATCGACATACTGGAACAGCTTGAGATCGTCCGGTGAAATCGTGCCTTCTTCGATCAGCACCTCAAAGTTGACAAGACGCTTCCAGTAATCAGAGCCAAAAAGAATGATGGGCACCGGCTTGGCCTTGCCGGTTTGCACCAGGGTGATGACTTCAAACAGCTCGTCCAGCGTTCCAAAGCCGCCCGGAAAGGCCACCAGCGCCTTGGCCCGCATCATGAAATGCATCTTGCGCAGCGCAAAGTAGTGAAACTTGAAGTTCAGCGAGGGTGACACGTAGGGGTTGGAACCTTGTTCGTGCGGCAACACAATGTTGAGGCCGACGTTGAGCGCACCCATTTCCTGCGCGCCCCGGTTGGCCGCCTCCATGATGCCGGGCCCGCCACCGGTGCAGATAAAGAGTTGCTCGGCCGCCGGGCGCGGATGGCTGTAGGTCGCCACCAGGCGCGCAAACTGCCTGGCCTGCTCGTAGTAGTGGGCGTTGCGCATCTGGCGTCTGGCCACCGCCAGCGCATCGCGCGCGGCCTTTGAATCCAGCGCGTCCTGTGCTGCCTCAAGGCCGCCTCTTTCCGCCTGGTTGAGTTTGGCCAGGTTGGTTTCTGCGGCCGCCAGGGCGGCGCTGGCCTGCTCGAGCGCCTCAAAGCGCGCGCTGCCAAACACCACGATGGTGTTTTCAATGCCTTGCTCATGCTGGCTAATTTCAGGCTTGAGCATTTCCAGCTGGATACGCAGGCCCCGGGTTTCGCGCCTGAGCAGGAACTCGGGGTCAGCGAAGGCCAGGCGATTGGCGTCAGCGTGCAGCGGTGTCGCGTCGCTGGAGAAGGCCTGCAACTCGGCCCAGGCGTCTGCCAGGCGGCTTGCGGATAAATCTTGTGTTTGTTCCATGATTTTTATTTACCGGTTGAGATGACGTATTGGCGATACGCCGCCATGCCGGGATGTTGGGGCTGTCATAAAAAAACGCAAAAAAGGCTCCGTGAGGAGCCTTTTGATTGCACATTGCATAGAAAACAGGACGGCGTTCAGACGCGTTTGCGGTATTCGCCGGTGCGGGTGTCGATTTCAACGACATCGCCTTGCGCCACAAAAATAGGCACGCCAATTTCAAAGCCGGTGGCGATCTTGGCGGGTTTGAGCACCTTGCCGGAGGTATCGCCCTTGACGGCAGGCTCGGTCCAGGTGATTTCGCGCTGCACGCTGGTCGGCACTTCGACCGAAATCGCCTTGCCGTCGTAAAACACGACTTCAAGCTCCATGCCGTCCTGCAGGTAGTTCAGCGAGTCGCCCATGTTTTCGGCTTCGACTTCGTACTGGTTGTACTCGGAGTCCATGCAGATGTACATCGGATCGGCAAAGTAGGAGTAGGTGCAGTCTTTCTTGTCCAGAATGACCTGGTCGATCTTGTCATCGGCCTTGAACACGACTTCGGTGTTGAAGTTGGCGATCAGGCTTTTGAGCTTCATGCGCACGGTGGCGGAGTTGCGCCCGCCGCGGCTGTATTCGGTCTTGAGCACCACCATCGGGTCTTTGCCGTGCATGATGACATTGCCGGCGCGGATTTCTTGAGCGATTTTCATAACAGTTTCTAGGTAAGGTGTTGGCCGCCAAGGCGAGAACGGGTAAGGTCGCCCGCGGAGGTGGAGTGCGGCATTGTCCAGACAGCGGAGAATGCAAAGCCCCATATTTTAGCGTTTTTTTCGGGCCTGTATCCATGCCCCGACAAGGGTGAATACTGTCCGGCCGGCTGCTGCGGGTCTTAAGGCTGCGCTAAGGGTCGAGCCCGCAAGCTGTAAACTTTCCTGACTTTTTGGTGGCGCCCCGGGCCGCCGCAACGCCCCCAATGCACAAACCCGCCGTCTTGCTACCGATTTCCAGCCGCCCACTGAACCACCGGTCACGGCGGCCGACGCTGCAGGCCGAAACCCTGGTCCTGCTGTGTGTCGGCTTTTTGCTGCTGGCCGGCAACGGGCCGTTCTGGCGCGCCGCGCTGATGGGGCGCGGCTGGGACCAGGCCGCCACCTGGGGTTTTGCCGCTGCCCTGTTCGTCTCTTTTTCCGCGTTTTACTTTGCTTTCGTCGCGCTGCTGGCGACGCGCCTGAGTGTCAAGCCGCTGCTGACCGTGCTGGTGCTGTGCACCGCCTTTGCTTCCTGGTACATGGACCATTACGCCATTTACCTGGACCGCGCCATGTTGCGCAATGTGCTGGCCACCAATGTGCAGGAAGCCCGAGAGTTGCTGGTCTGGGGCATGGTGCCGCACCTGCTGCTGCTCGGCGCGCTGCCCGTCGCGCTGCTATGGTGGCCGCAGCTCAAGCGCCGGCGCCTGCGCCGCGCGGTGGCGTTGCGGCTGGCCTCGGTGGTGGGGGCGCTGGTCATTGGCGTGGCCTGCCTGCTGCTGGTGTTTGCCGATTTCGCCTCACTGATGCGCAACCATCGCGAGGTGCGCTACCTGCTGACGCCGGGCAATGTGGTGGTGGCGCTGGCCAGCAATGCCTGGGGCAGCGCCAAACGGCCTGACCAGCCCAAGATTGCCGTGGGCGCGGATGCACGGCTGGGCGCCGCCTGGAGCAGCCGCGCCCGGCCGGCGCTGTTCGTGCTGGTGGTGGGCGAGACCGCGCGCGCTCAGAATTTTTCGCTTAATGGCTATGCGCGCCCGACCAACCCCTTGCTGGCCAAGCAGGACGTCATCAGCTTTTCGCATGTCACCGCCTGCGGCACCTCGACCGAGGTATCGCTGCCCTGCATGTTTTCACCGTTTGGCCGCGCCCAGTACGACGAGGACAAGATTCGCTCCCATGAGTCGCTGCTGCATGTGCTGGCGCGGGCCGGTTTCAAGGTGCTGTGGCGCGACAACCAGTCCGGCTGCAAGGGGGTGTGCGAGGGCCTGCCCACAGAGCAGATGGACCACGCCAGCATCGAAGCGCTGTGCGCCGAAGGGCAGTGCCTGGACGAGGTGCTGCTACAGGGCATGGAGGGCATTGCCCGCGACGCCCAGGGCAACCTGCTGGTGGTCATGCACCAGCTGGGCAGCCATGGCCCGGCCTATTACAAGCGCTATCCGGCGGTGTTCAAACGCTTTTCGCCGGCCTGCGAGAACGAAGACCTGCGCGGCTGCTCCAGCGCGGAAATTGTCAATGCCTATGACAACTCGCTGCTGTACACCGACTACTTTCTCTCGGGCCTCATCGACTTTCTGGGCCAAGCGGAGAAAAAGTACGACACCGCCATGCTTTATGTGTCGGACCACGGGGAGTCGCTCGGTGACAACGGGCTTTACCTGCACGGCGTGCCCTACCCGATTGCGCCCGACGTGCAAAAGCGGGTGCCGCTGGTGATGTGGCTGTCGCCCGGCTTTCGCCGCAGCTTTCATGTCGACCAGGACTGCCTGCGCGCGCGCGCCGGTGCCGAGCTCAGCCATGACAACCTGTTCCATTCGGTACTGGGCGTGCTCGATGTGCAGACCCAGGCTTACAACGGCGCGCTCGACCTGTTCGCGCCGTGCCGTCCGGCCCCGGCGCTGGCGCGAATCAATCCGCCGGTAGCAGCACGCTGACCCGCAGGCCGGGGCCGCCAGGCGCATCGTCCAGGCGAATCTCGGCGCCGTGGCGCTCGGCCACCGCCTGCACAATGGCCAGCCCGAGGCCACTGCCATGCGGCGCGCTGCTGTCGGCGTGGCCGTTGTGGTGGTTGCTGCCGCGGTAAAAACGGTTAAACACCTGCTGACGCTCGGCGGCAGATATTCCCGGCCCGCTGTCGGTCACCGACAGGCAGGGGCGGCCGTCTTCCAGGCTCGCGCCCACATCGACCCGGCCGGCCGCTGGCGTGTGGCGCAGCGCGTTGTCGACCAGGTTGTTCAGCAAGATCGTGAGTTGTTGCGGGTCCGCGCTGGCCGTGGGCGCACCTTCGACCACGGCGCCCAGATCGATCTGCCGCTCGTCGGCGCGGGCGCTGAAGCGGCTCACGCAGCTGCGAACCAGGCCGGCCAGGTCGACCGGCTCGCGGCGCAGCGCCGGGGTTTCGGGGGCCAGCCTGGACAGCTGCAGCAACTGCTCGATCAGGTGCTGGGCCCGCTCAATGCCGGCGCGCAGCTGCGCCATGGCGGCATCGCGCTGCGCCGCGTCATCCGCGCGCTCCAGCAGCTGCAGTTGCAGCCGCAGCGCCGTCACGGGCGTGCGCAGCTCGTGGGCCGCATCGGCCAGAAAGTGGCGCTGCAGCGCCAGCGCGCCGCCGAGCCGGGCCATCAGGTCGTTGATGGCGCCTATCAGCAGGTGCAGCTCCGGCGGATGCGCGGATAGCGCGATCGGGTGCAGCGCCTCGACGTTGCGTGTCGTGACTTCGCTGGCCGCCAGCGCCAGCGGCGCCAGTCCGCGCCGCAGGGCCAGCGTCAGCAGGCCCGCCAGCAGCACCAGCATCAGCAGCGCAGGCAGGATCAGCTTGGTGCCGGTCTCGCGGGCCAGTGCCTGGCGATCGCTGTCGCGCTGGGCGGCCTGGACGATGCCGTCTTGCAGCACGATGGTGTACAGATGCCACTGCTCATGGCCAATAGCCACGCGGCTCAGGCCGCTGCGCGAGAGAAAAGGCAGCGCCACCGTGGGGTCGGACCGGTGCAGCAATGCGCCGCTGAGGCTCCAGGCCGCGGTGACAAATTCGAACGGGCCGTATTCCTCGTAAACACGGGGCAGCTGCTCGGCAATGCGCGGCGTGCGCGCCATGCCATAGGTGCCGTGGTGGTTGGCTACCGCCAGCGCCACCTGCTTGAGGTTGTCTTCAAACACCTCCTGCATCTCGTGCGCCAGCACCCAGTAAGAGCCGCCGACCAGCAGGCTGGCGCCGACGAACAGCGCACCCATGGCCCAGACCAGCACCCGGCGGTGGATGGACTGCACGCCGCGCCGTGTCATGGGGCAACCACCTTGTAGCCCACGCCGCGCACATTGCGGATGGTGTCGGCGCCCAGCTTGCGACGCAGCTTGTGCAGGTGCACCTCAACCGCATTGCTGCCGATTTCCTCGGTCCAGCCGTAAATCGAGTCTTCCAGCTGCTCGCGTGACAGCACGGCGCCGGGGCGCTGCATCAGCGTTTCCAGCAGGGCAAACTCGCGCGCCGACAGGTTCACGGTCTCGCCGTTCAGGCTGACCTGCTTTTTCACCGGGTCCAGCGCCAACGCGCCGCATTCCAGCAGCGGCGAGCCGCCCCCCGCGTGGCGGCGCAGCAGCGCGCGTACCCGCGCGATCAGCTCGTCGAGGTCAAACGGTTTGAGCACATAGTCATCGGCGCCCGCATTGAGCCCGGCAATGCGGTCAGAGACCGCGTCGCGCGCCGTGACGATCAGCACCGGCAGCGCGCTGCCGCGCGCGCGCAGGCCTCTGAGCACAGCCATGCCGTCCTGCCCCGGCAGGCCCAGGTCCAGCAGTGCCAGGTCATACACACCATTGGCCAGCGCCCGTTCGGCGGCGCGGCCCTCCATGACCCAGTCCACGGCAAAGCCGGCATCGCTCAGGCCCTGGCGGACCGCGCGGCCAATCATGGTGTCGTCTTCAATCAGCAGCAGTCTCATGGGGTTTGCCGTTCATTGTGCGCGACAAAGCGGACCAGCTGCGTGGCCAGGTCGTCCTGCTGCTGCTGGCGCTGCCGGGCTGCCAGGGCGCAGCGGCTCCAGGCGGGCAGGTCGGCCGTCGGCAGTTCGCCGTCCAGGGCGTTCCAGACCTCGTGAAAACGCCGCAGCGAAGGCGGCGCCTGCAGCATGTCCAGAAAAGCCTGCAGCTTGGCTACATGGGCCGCGTCATGCTGCGGGTAAATCTGCCAGACAAACGGTTTGCCGGCCCACAGCGCGCGCACGACCGAGTCTTCGCCGCGCACAAAGTTCAGGTCGCAGGCCCACAGCAAATGATCGAACTGGTTTTGCGGGAGCAGCTCAAGGTATGAAATTGATAGCAAACCATGCACGTTATATATGGGCTGGAGGCACTTTTCATCATTTAATGCGGCTTTTACCGCCGTCTGGGCACGCCCGGCCGCCAGCAGCAGGCGCAGCGGCTGGCCCTGCAGGCCGTGCTGCGCCCACCGCGCCAGCAGGGCGGCCAGCGCGGGCGGCTCGTAGCAAAACAGCGAGACCAGTTTTTCGCCGCCCCAGTCAATGCCTTGGGCCGCCAGCCAGGCGGCGCGGTCAAAACCGGCTTGGCGCGCGGGCAGGCCGGGCTCGCGCAGCAGGCCGCCGGTCTGCGCGGTAAAGCCCGGGTAGTAAAACCACTTGATCCAGCCCGCCGCCGGGCCGGCCTGCACCGGCGAGGGCATGGCGTGGCAGCGCTCGACGTAGCCTTCCGCGGACAGGTATTCCAGGTTGATCCAGACCGGTTTTTGGCCTACAGCCAAATGACGACGGGCGCAGACAGCTATGAATTCAGGAGCAATGTCGCAGCCGAAGGCCTCTATCATCACGTCGCAGGGCTGCTCTTGAAGCCCTGCCGCAGCCAGGTCCGGGGCTTGGTCCCACGGCAGCACGCGAACGCCATCGCACCCCGAAGGCGCCATCCAGCGCAGCGCCGAAGCATCGTCGACCCACAGCCGCACCTGATGGCCGCGCGAAGCCAGGTCGGCGGCCAGGCGCCAGCACACGCCAATGTCACCAAAGTTGTCAATCACCTTGCAAAAAATGTCCCAGACGCGTGGTTCAAGCATGGGATATTGTGAGGCGCGCCGGGAGAGTTCCGGCGGGTGTCAGGCTGGGGCCGCGGCGCCTGCACCACTGAAGCAACAGCAGATTAATCCCGCAAGGGTCTTGCGGCGGATGCGCACACGGCAAAATGGCGACATGCCCGAGTCCAGCCCCGTCGAAAACCTGCCCACCGGCCATTCGCCCGAACTGCTGGCCGAGGTGGCCGCACTGCCGGCCATGCCCGGCGTTTACCGGTACTTTGATGCCGAGGGCGGGGTGCTTTACGTCGGCAAGGCGCGCAACCTGAAAAAGCGGGTCAGCAGCTACTTCCAGAAAAACCATGGCGGCACCCGCATTGGCCACATGGTGACCAAAATCGTGCGCATGGAAACCACGGTGGTGCGCTCCGAAGCCGAGGCGCTGCTGCTTGAAAACAACCTGATCAAGACGCTGCACCCGAAATACAACATCCTGTTTCGGGACGACAAGAGCTACCCCTACCTCAAGCTGACCGGAACCCAGACCAAAGAAGGCAAAGAGGGCAAGGACATGGGCGGTGCACCGCCGGCCCAGGTCTATCCGCGCATTGCCTACTATCGGGGCGCGGTTGAAAAGAAACACCGCTACTTCGGCCCCTACCCCAGCGCCTGGGCGGTCAAGGACACGATCTTGCTGCTGCAAAAAGTCTTCAGGCTGCGTACCTGCGAAGACACGGTGTTCAGCAACCGCACCCGGCCTTGTCTGCTGTACCAGATCAAGCGTTGTTCGGCTCCGTGTGTGGGCCATGTGGCGCAAGAGCAGTATGCGCTGGACGTGGCCAATGCCGAGCGCTTCCTGCAGGGTCAGACGCAGCAGATTCTGACCGAGCTGGAACGCAAGATGCTGGCCCATGCCGACCGGCTGGAGTTTGAGCAGGCGGCCGAACTGCGCAACCAGATGGCGTCGCTGTCCAAGGTGCTGCACCAGCAGGCCATGGAAACCGGCGGCAAAAACGGTGATGTGGATGTGGACATTCTGGCGGTGAAAGTGCAGGGCGGCAAAGCCTGCGTCAACCTGGCCATGGTGCGCGGTGGCCGGCATCTGGGCGACCGGCCCTACTTTCCGACCCATGTGGAAAACGCCACCGATGCGGCTGCCCTGGATGCGCAAGGCGATGCGGCGGCTGAAGGCGCCGCGGCCGCACCCGAACAAAACACCAAGTCGCTGGAGGCCCTGATCCTGGAGGCCTTTATTGCCCAGCACTACATAGAAGTGCCCGTGCCGCCGGTGCTGGTGTGCAGCGAACCGGTGGACAGGGAACTGATGGCCGCGCTGAGCGAGCAGACCGGCAGCAAGGTTGCGGCGGTGCACCAGCCGCGCGAGCAGCGCCGCATCTGGCTGGAGATGGCCCAGAACAACGCGGCCATTCAGCTGGCCCGGCTGCTGGCCGAGCAGGGCTCGCAGCAGGCCCGCACCCGCGCCCTGGCCGAGGCGCTGGACCTTTACGCCGATAACCCGGACAACCTGGACGCGCTGCGCATCGAATGCTTTGACATTTCGCACACCGCTGGTGAGTCCACCCAGGCATCCTGCGTGGTGTTTCAGGGGCACAAGATGCAAAGCAGCGAATACCGGCGCTACAACATCGAAGGCATTACCCCCGGTGATGACTATGCGGCGATGCGGCAGGTGCTGACCCGGCGCTACACCAAGCTGCTAGAGGCCGCCCGCAATGGCGAAGCCAGGTTGCCTGATCTGGTGCTGGTGGATGGCGGCAAGGGCCAGGTGTCGATGGCGCGCGAGGTGTTTGTGGAACTGGGGCTGGATCTGGGGCTGATTGCCGGTGTGGAAAAAGGCGAGGGCCGCAAGGTCGGGCTGGAGGAGCTGGTGTTTGCCGATGGGCGCGACAAGGTCTACCTGGGCCGTGATTCGGCGGCGCTGATGCTGATTGCGCAGATCAGGGACGAGGCCCACCGCTTTGCCATTACCGGCATGCGCGCCAGGCGGGCCAAGGTGCGGGTGGGCGGCAGCAAGCTCGAAGACATTGCGGGCATTGGCCCGAAGCGGCGCGCCAGCCTGCTGCAGCGTTTTGGCGGCATTCGCGGCATCGCGTCGGCCAGCGCCGACGACATTGCCACGGTCGAGGGCATCTCCAAAGACCTTGCTGACGAGATTTACCGCGCCCTGCATTGAGCGAAAGTTGCGTGTTCAGGTGCGGGCAGGGAAGACGTTTTTGCGCAACGTACGGCCTCTATTTGGCCGGCCCTGTTGACGCGACAGGCAGGCGGCACGCGGCTCATGCCAAAATCGGGCCATGTTTCTGACCATTCCCACCGTGATGACCTGGACCCGCATTGTTGCGATTCCCTTGATCGTCGGGGTTTTCTACCTGAACATTCCCCTGGCCGAGCGCAACCTGATCGCCGCCACGATGTTCGTGGTGTTTGCGGCGACCGACTGGCTGGACGGCTTTCTGGCGCGCAAGCTGAACCAGACCTCCTCGTTCGGGGCTTTTCTCGATCCGGTGGCAGACAAATTCCTGGTGTGCGCTTCGTTGTTGGTACTGGTGGATCTGCAGCGCGCCGACGTGTTTGTGGCCCTCATCATCATTGGCCGCGAGATTGCCATTTCAGCCTTGCGCGAATGGATGGCCCTGATTGGTGCGACCAAAAGCGTGGCGGTGCACATGCTGGGCAAAGTCAAAACCACGGTGCAGATGGTGGCGATTCCATTTCTGCTGTTCGACGGCCGGCTGTTCGGCCTCATCAACACCCATCTTTGGGGCACCTGGCTGATCTGGCTGTCGGCCATCCTCACGGTCTGGTCCATGGCCTACTATCTGAAAAAAGCCATACCGGAAATCCGCGCGCGCGCCAAATGAGTTCGCAGTCAGGCTGTTTGTGAGCTCTTCACCTTCCGCCGGTACGCTGGTCCGGGCCATGCCCGCTGTATTTGTGCTGATCTGGAGCACGGGCTTTATTGTCGCCAAATTCGGCCTGCCTTACGCGCCGCCGCTGACCTTCCTGGCGATTCGTTACTTTCTTTCCATCGTCTGCTTCCTGGTCTGGATCGCCCTGGCGCGCGCTGCGTGGCCGCGTGGGCTCGGGCAGTGGTTGCACCTTGCCGTGACCGGCGTCCTGATGCATGCCGCCTACCTGGGCGGTGTCTGGGTGGCGGTCAAGGGCGGCATGGGCTCGGGTCTGACGGCGCTGATCGTGGGCCTGCAGCCGGTGCTGACGGCGGTCTGGCTGTCGTGGGCCGGCGGCACCGGCGAGGCTGCATCCTCCACGCCCAAAGTTACCGGGCGTCAGTGGGCGGGCCTGTTGCTGGGCCTGGGAGGCCTGCTGCTGGTCGTTGCGCGCAAGCTGGGCGCGGGCACGGAAGTGACGGCGCTGACGCTGGCCTGTGCGGTGTTTGCGCTGTTCAGCATCACGGCCGGCACGCTGTATCAAAAGCGCTTTGTGCGGCCGACGGACGTGCGCAGTGCCAATGCGATTCAACTGGGGGCGGCCTTGCTGGTCACCCTGCCACTGATGCTTTTCGAAACCGAAGCGATTGTCTGGAACCGGCAGTTCCTGGGGGCCATGACCTGGTCGGTGCTGGCGCTGACCCTGGGCGGCAGCTCGCTGCTTTACCTGCTGATCCAGCGCGGCGCTGCCACGGCCGTGACCAGCCTGCTGTACCTGGTGCCGCCGACCACGGCGCTGATGGCATGGGTTTTGTTTGATGAAGCGATCACGCTGGCGACCCTTGCCGGCACGGCGCTTACCGCCTTGGGGGTGAGCCTGGTGGTGCGGCCCGCGAAACCAGCGGCGGCGTAGTTTTCCACGGTTCGCGCTGAAATTGCGCCAGCAAAAAGTCAATCAGCAGGCGAATGCGCCGGGGTGAGTCTTTGCGATAGGGGGCCAGCCAATGAATATCGGCATCCGGCATGCAATAGGCGGGCAGTACGCGCACCAGCTGGCCGGCCGCCAGTTGCGGCGCAATGTCCCAGAGGCTGCGCAGCATGATGCCGCGACCTTCCAGGCACCAGTCGCGCACCAGTTCGCCGGAATTGCTCGACAGGGGCCCCTGCACGCGCACGCGTACCGGGGCGCTCAATGCCCTATCTTTTTCCCTGTGCAGCGGCCACACATCAAAGCGCTGACCCGCCGCATTGCCGTTTTCGCGCACGATCAGGCAGGTGTGCTCTTGCAGCGACTCCAGGCTCGACGGCGCGCCGCGCTGCTGGAGGTAGCGCGGCGCTGCCACCAGCACCCGCTGGTTGCGGGCCAGCCGGCGCGACACCCATTGTGCTGCCCGCCGGCCCTGCGCCGACCACAGCCAGACGGCGCCGTCAAAGCCGTCCACGGCCAGGTCGGGCAATTGCTCGGTCAGATGCAGTTGCAGTTCAATGCGCGGGTATCGCTCCTGAAAGCTGGCCAATGCCGGCCCCAGCCATAAACGACCAAAGCCGAAGGTGGCGGCCAGCCGGATCAGGCCCGTGGGCTCCGATTTGCGTTCCTGCAGCTCGGCTTCAAGTGCTGTAAAGCCCTGCAGCAACACCAGCGCGCGTTCGCACACGGTTTCGCCCTCGGCGGTCGGGCTGACGCGGCGCGTGGTGCGCTGAAAAAGGCGCTGGCCCAGCTTGGCCTCCAGGGCGGCCAGCCGCTTCGTCACGGCCGGGGCGGCCAGATCCAGGCTGCGCGCCGCGCCGGCCAGGCTGCCATGGTCCCGTACCGCCAACACCAGTTCCAGATCGCTGCGATTCATTGCTTCCTCAAAAGAAATAATTAATTGCCAGATTATTGCTTGTAATAGCTCACCACACTCTGCAAAATCCTTCGCATGCCATTGACCAAATTCGTCTTTAACTGCAAACCGGGGCCAGCCGATGTTTGAGGGCTTCACGCCTTGCGACCTGCAAGGCCCGGACGGCAGGCTGCATACCCTGCGCGGTGGGCGCGGCGCGCCGCTTTTGCTGCTGCACGGGCATCCGCAAACCCATGTGATGTGGCACGCGGTCGCTGCAGAGTTGGCCAGGACATTCACCATCGTCATGATGGATTTGCGCGGTTATGGCGATTCGGCGCGCGTCGGCAGCGATGCCGGCCACCAGCCTTACTCCAAACGCGCCATGGCGCTGGATGCCGTGGCGGTGATGCGGCACTACGGCTTTGAGTCGTTTCAGGTGCTGGCCCATGACCGCGGCGCCCGGCTTGCGCACCGCCTGGCCGCCGACCATCCGGGCCGGATCCAGCGGCTGATGCTGCTGGACATCGCGCCCACGCTGGCCATGTATGACAACACCACAGATGCTTTTGCACGCGCTTACTGGCACTGGTTTTTTTTGATTCAGCCTGCGCCCCTGCCAGAGGCGCTGATCGAGTCCGACCCGGTGCGTTATGTGCGCAGCGTCATGGGCAAGCGCCACGCCGGGCTTGGCGCGTTTGCGCCCGATGCGCTGGCCGAATACCAACGCTGCGCGCAGATCCCCGGCACGGCGGCCAGCATCTGCGAGGACTACCGTGCCTCGGCCACGATCGACCTGGTGCATGACCGTGCCGATGTGGCGGCGGGAATTCGCCTGGCGCAACCGCTGCGGGTGCTATGGGGCGAGCATGGCGCCGTGGGCCAGTGTTTTGACGTGCTGGCGCTGTGGCGCAAGCGAGCCATGGATGTGTCGGGCCGCAGCCTGCCATGTGGTCACTACATTGCCGAAGAAGCACCCAGGATGCTGCTGGCTGAGGCGCAGAATTTTTTTAAACCCTGAACAAAGGATGAGGACATGAACACCGAGAACGCGATGCACAAGAACGCCGGTAAAAAACGAATTGCGGTCATCGCCGGTGACGGCATTGGCAAGGAAGTGATGCCCGAGGGCATCCGCGTGCTGGAGGCGGCTTCCGACAAGTTTGGCATTGACCTGCAGTTCGATCATTTCGATTTTTCCAGCTGGGACTATTTCGAAAAGCACGGCCAGATGCTGCCGGACAACTGGAAAGACCAGATTGGCGGGCATGACGCGATTTATTTTGGTGCGGTCGGCTGGCCTGAAAAAATTGCCGACCATGTGTCCCTGTGGGGTTCGCTGCTGCTGTTCAGGCGCGAGTTCGACCAGTACATCAACCTGCGTCCGGCGCGCTTGATGCCCGGCATCATTGCCCCGGTGGTCCGGCGCGACGGCAGCCCGCGCCAGCCGGGTGAAATTGATTTCTACATCGTCCGTGAAAATACCGAGGGCGAGTATTCCAGCATTGGCGGCAAGGCCTTTCCCGGAACTGATCGCGAGTTTGTCTTGCAGGAATCCGTGTTCACGCGGATAGGGGTGGATCGCGTGCTGAAGTTTGCGTTTGAGCTGGCGCAGTCACGGCCCAAAAAACATCTGACCAGCGCGACCAAGTCCAATGGCATTTCCATCTCCATGCCTTACTGGGACGAGCGTGTGGTGGAGATGGCCAAGGGCTATCCCGCCATCCAGCTCGACAAGTTTCACATCGACATTCTGACGGCCCACTTTGTGCAGCGGCCTGACTTTTTCGATGTGGTGGTGGCGAGCAATCTGTTTGGCGACATCCTCAGCGATCTGGGACCGGCCTGCACCGGAACCATTGGTATTGCACCCAGCGCCAACCTCAACCCGGAGCGCAAATTCCCTTCGCTGTTCGAACCGGTTCATGGCTCGGCCCCCGATATTGCCGGGCGCAACATTGCCAATCCCATCGGTCAGATCTGGTGCGGCGCGATGATGCTGGAGTTCCTGGGGCACAAGAATGCACACGACGCGATCCTTGCCGCGATTGAGAAAGTATTGCTTCCGCAGAGCGGTGCGCCGCGCACGCCCGATCTGGGCGGCAGCGCAAGTACAGCGGACATTGGCAAGGCGGTTGCGGCGGCGCTGAGCGGCGCGTGACGGGCGTTTTGTCAAGGGTGAAAATTACACGCGATGCACGCAACTATGTCGTTAAAGCGTGAAAAAAGCGACTAGAATCCGCGTCCGACCGCTGTAAAAACTGATGCCGTATTGACACATATGAAGTCCATGGCTTTAATGGATGTCAGCAGAAAAAACTGCGCCCGCCGATCCCGCTGACACCTTTTTCACGGTGTCCCGGGATATCTTTTTTAGAGACAACCAGATTAACTTTTATCAACGAGGGGATCCTTGTGAACAAGACAGAACTGATCGAGCACATCGCCAAGCATGCTGATATTTCCAAAGCCGCCGCTACCCGCGCACTGGAATCCACCATTGGCGCTGTGAAAACAACCCTGAAAAAAGGAGGCTCAGTGTCTCTGGTGGGTTTTGGCACTTTTGCTGTTGGCAAACGTGCCGCCCGCACGGGTCGCAACCCGCGCACCGGCGATGCGATTAAAATCAAGGCTGCCAGGGTTCCAAAGTTTCGTCCGGGCAAAGCCCTCAAGGATGCTTTGAACTGATGCAAGAGGTTTAAAGTGGGGTGCTTAGCTCAGTTGGTAGAGCAGCGCCCTTACACGGCGTAGGTCGGCGGTTCGAGCCCGTCAGCACCCACCACCCACTGAAAAAAGGCGAACAAGGTTCGCCTTTTTTGTTGTTGGACCTATTCGACAGTCGTACAGGAATTTCCAGATGTTTGATTTCATTCGCAAGCACACCAAAGTCACCATGGCGTTGCTGTTTTTGCTGATTGTTCCGTCCTTTATTTTGTTTGGGCTCGATGGCTACAACCGTTCAAAAGAGCAGGGCGTTGTCGTTGCCAAAGTGGACGGCAAGGACATCACCCAGGCCGAATGGGACCGCGCTCACCAGCTTGAGGTGGAGCGACTGCGCGTCTCCATGCCAACGCTGGATGCCAAACTGCTCGACTCGCCGGCAGCCCGTTACGCCACACTGGAGCGGCTGGTGCGGGAGCGCGTGGTCGCTGCTGCGGCCGACAAATTCAAACTCAGCACCAGCGACCAGCGCCTGGCGAGCGAGTTGCAGCAAAGTCCCGAAATCGCCTCGTTGCGCCGGCCAGACGGGTCGCTGGACATGGAGCGCTATCGGCAACTGCTGGGCAGCCAGGGCATGAGTCCCGAAATGTTCGAAGCCAATGTGCGTACCGATCTGTCCAATCGCCAGGTGCTGGCCGGCATTGGCGCCAGTGGTTTCTCTTCCAGTTCGTCCGCTGACCTGGCGCTCAACGCTTTCTTTGAAAAGCGCGAAATCCAGGTGGCTCGTTTCAATGCCGCTGACTTTGCCGCCAAACTGAGCCCCAATGACGCCGATCTGGAACAGTTTTACAAGGCCAATGAAAAGCTTTTCCAGGCGCCCGAGCAGGCCAGCATTGACTATGTGGTGCTGAATCTGGAGGGCGTCAAAAAGACCCTCTCCATCAACGAAGCCGACCTCAAAACCTATTATGAGCAAAACGCGCAAAGGCTCAGCGGCGCGCAAGAGCGGCGCGCCAGCCACATCCTGATTGCCGCGCCCAAGACAGCGCCGGCTGCCGAGCGCGAGAAGGCCAAAGCCAAAGCCCAGGAATTGCTCGCCAGCGTGAAAAAGTCGCCTGACAGCTTTGCCGATCTGGCCCGCAAGAATTCGCAGGATTCAGGCTCGGCCGCCAACGGCGGCGATCTCGATTTCTTTGCACGTGGCGCCATGGTCAAACCCTTTGAAGACGCGGCTTTCGCCATGAAGAAAGGCGACATCAGCGATATCGTGGAATCCGAGTTTGGCTACCACATCATCAAACTTACCGACATCAAGGCGCCCAAGCAACGCAGTTTTGAAGAGATGAAACCTGAGCTGGAAGCTGATTTGAAGAAGCAGCAAGCCCAGAAGAAATTCTCCGAGACTGCAGAGGCCTTTACCAATGGCGTGTACGAACAGTCGGACAGCCTGAAACCAGTAGCCGATCGCCTGAAGCTGGAGATCCAGACCGCCAGCAAGGTAACGCGCCAGCCTGCAGCCGATGCAACCGGGGTGTTGGCCAATCCGAAATTCCTCAACGCCCTGTTCTCACCCGATGCGATCGAAAAAAAGCGCAACACCGAGGCGATTGAAATTGCGCCCGGCCAGTTGGTGTCGGGCCGGATTACCCAGTACGCCCCCGCGCACACACAGCCTTTTGCAGAGGTTAAAGAGGCCGTGCGCCAGCGCTGGCTGGCGCAGCGTGGTGCCGAGGAAGCGCGCAAAGATGGCATGACCAGGCTGGTCGCCTGGAAAGCTGCGCCGGCTTCTGCCGTGCTGCCAGCGCCAGTGCTGGTGTCGCGCCAGGAGACGCAAAAACTGCCGTCGCCCGTGGTCGATGCGGCGCTGCGTGCCGATGTGAGTGCCTTGCCAGTTTTTGTGGGTGTTGACCTGGGCACCCAGGGTTATGCGCTCGTCAAGGTTGGCAAAGTGGTGCCCCGCGACGTGCCGGCCGAAGCCATTGCCAAACAGGAACGCAGCCAATACGCGCAGTGGTGGACGGCGGCGGAGAATCTGGCTTATTACAACGGCCTGAAGGCCCGCTTCAAGGCAGAAATCCTGTCAGCGAAGCCGGTGGCCGGCCAGGTTAATGCGGAAGAAAGCGTGACGCGATAAATTGCACCAGCTTTGCCGCTATAATGCAGGGCTTCGGTGGCTGTAGCTCAGTTGGTAGAGTCCAGGATTGTGATTCCTGTTGTCGTGGGTTCGAGCCCCATCAGCCACCCCATACAGATAAACGAAAGCCTGCTACTGAAAAGATAGCAGGCTTTTTTCGTTTCCGTCTCATGTAGCCACCATGTAGCCACCAGTACCGGGTTTTGTACCGTGTCGCCACCAGCAGAGACGAAAGAAAACCCGCACGCCAGTCACTCCCGCGCAATGCTGTCGGAGTAGTGAGGCACGGCCCCACGCCTGCCGCACTCTTGAATCCGGCAGCGCAGCATCTCCGCCAAGTCGAAAGCGACAGCCGGCACCTTGACCCCCTCGACTGCCAGCCGCTCGCAATCATCCTGGGGCGCGTTCCCGGTGGCGTATTCCACTTCCAGGCGCTCGCCCCGGTCAGAGTAGAAGCCGCTGCCGATGAGTGCCTCCCTGGTGCTACCGAGCAGAGCCGCCCAACGCTGGTGAATCAGGCGTTGTCCTTCTTCTTGGGCCGACTTATACCGGGCCGCGCCTTCTTCAATCACGCGGTCCATCAAGTCTCCCAGGCGGTTGCGAGCGGTTTCGCTGTCTCTTGCGCCGCTTCCGTTGAGCTCCGCTGCTCGATGACCGCTGCAAGCGACTTGCGGGCCATGTTCGCTTCACCGGGGTAGCGGCCGGTCAGCAGCAAGCATGCGAAGGAGAACGCGACACTCGCGAGCCAAAAGAAGATGGCGACCGCGAGGACCGACCACATAACAACCGCACTCTGCGCGCCCTCCGTGTACATGGACCAGCCGACGCCAGCCATGACGCCTACTTGCAGAAGGGTACTGAGCCAGCCCCAAGCCGTCCGCAATGGTCCGCAAAGGTCGGAGACCCTGTTGCGCAGCAACTCGCTGCTGTAACGCTGCGACGAGTATTGAATCAGTCTGGGGATGAGTTCCTCGTCGTTCTCCAGCGAAGCTAGAGGCACACCTAAGGCGATGGACGCATCTTGAAAGCGGCGCTTCCGGACTCGCTCTTGCTCCCATGTCCCGATGACCAGCACCAGGATGCCAAATGCGAAGCTCACTCCGAGCGCCCCGACCACATGAACAATTGCCATCGCCATTTCCTTCCCTCCAGTTTTGACAGATTCTGACAGCAATGGAAGTGTCTAGTAAGCCTTTCCGCCAATCCCAAGTCGCAACCAGACTCACATTGGGGTACGCAGCCACATCTCGTAAATATGCCACGCGAGGTATGCGATTCCACCAAGCACGAGACAGCGAAACTGCCATGCTGCTGCAAAGCTTGCCTGGTTCGAGCGCGTGTCGATAATTTCCCTCAACGCGTCGGATGCAATGCCAATGGCTTCCACGTTCCGCCCAGCCAGCGGGTCCATGCCATCTTGAACCCGAAGAAGCGCACCATTTGTGTAGAGAGTCGCTTTGACCATCCCGACATGACGACATCCAAGATAGAAGCTCAGACCCCAGAGAACCACTGCCAGCCCAAGAGGAGTCTGGGAAGGCGATAGATTCAGGGCCTGAGTCTGATTGATGCAGAGAGCGATAGCTGCTCCCACAGCAGCCAGCAGGAAGTATGTGTACTTTTCGCTGGTGGCGCTGTGCTGCCGGTAGACCTCAAGTTGCTCCTGGCTAGGCATCGTGACTCCTTTGGTTCGCGCGGAGCTATCCCGTGCTCCCCCTATTCTCCGCTAACTCATCCAGACCGCTGCGCTGGTCGCTTAGCGTGCGGCTCAGGTCGCGCAGCAACTGCCGCGTGCCGCCTTTCCAGCCATTCCGGCTAACCGTCGTTTTGCCTTCTTGGCTTTTGGGGCCTGTGGACAGCTCCCACGGCCTCCAAGACCTGATTGCTTCCCGCTGTCGCTCCCGTTGCTCCGGCGTCCATGTACGTGCTGCCATTACCCACCCCTTCTAAAAGTTTGCTTTGCTCGAACTGGATTTCCCTCGCGGGCGCGGAACGCTCAGGGTCACCGGCAGCGACTCCGTTATTTACCTGTTGATGGCCTCCATTGTTGATATTGGCCTGCTTCACAAAGGCCACCGGACGCGGGTTCTTCATCTCGCCCAGTGCTTGCAAGGTCGCACGGCACTGGCTTTGCGCCTTCATGCCCATTCGCATGTACATCTCCCAATGCGCTGCGTTTGTCTGATTCACAGACCTACGCATCAGATTGACGAATATGGCGTCAAGTGCTTGGGCCTGTGAAATCAGAATGCCCTCGGCTCGCTGCATGTCTCCCAGATTTACCGCTTTGACCTGGGCGGCAAGCTCAGTCGCCAGAACGTTCACATCGTGGGTGTCCGGACTCCAGGCCTCAATTACAGCGGCGGCTCCAATCTCGGGCCGCGTGAGGGTGCTGGCAATGACCTCATATTTTTGTTCCTCACTGCTTGCTGTAATGCTGATTGCCCTCCTGTCTATCGGTTTTGGCGCCGGCGCTTTTGCTGCGGCCTTGATGGGCTCGCCAGGGCGCTTATTGCGTTGTGGCTTGGTCATGTTCACAGCTCCATAGCTAATTGGGCCGATGCGCTGGGGCTCCCTGTCACGTCCGTGCCTTGTCCGCTTGGTGTCGGCTCTTTGTCCGCATCCAGTGCGGACGGGCTGACCGGTGAAGGGAAGTCTGCGCAAAATTCATCTGCAAGGTCAATGCAGGCGGTGGCATAAGTCACCTCGTAGGAGAGGTCTGCATGCTTGTGGTCGGAGTGGTTGACCAGGTAGTTGTGCAGATTGTCGATGCGGTCACGCAGCAGCGCCATGCGCCGTTGCAGTGTGGCGATGGTCTTTGCGGCTTGCGGGTCGTTCGATTCCATCAGCCCCATTTTTTCTGCCATGTATCGAAGGTGCAGCGGGTGAACGGCCACGCGGTCAACGTTGCCGCTGCCGTCCTGGGTTAGCATAATCAGGCCGTCGCCTTGGCCGTCATCCATCATTTCAATCTTCAAGTCGGGAATGCTGTCGTTCATGGTGTTGTCTTTCAGTGTGTGGTTTGAGTTGCAGGAGATGGCATCTCTAGATGGTGTCCGTGTGGCGGAACAGAGCGGAGGGGTAAAACAGGCCTGATAGCTCCGTGAGGCGGAACAGGGGGCGGCTTCCCTATTCCGTGAGGCGGAGCTATCAGGGGCCTCCCTGTTCCGCGAGACGGACTAAGGCTTGCGTTTTTCATTGGCTGGCCTTTTTGGTATGCGCCACGCTCAAAGCACTTTTCAACGCCTGCGTCATAACCGGGCAGCTTGTCGAGTGCTCGCCAGGTCACCGCAAACCAGCTCGCCTTATTCGGGCGGTGGCCCATGACAGTCTGGAAAATAAAGCCCGATTCAAGCAGCTCCCGTTTCGCCCGGTCGATGACGTCAGCCGACTTCCAGCCGCGTGCCGTCATGTAAACCCGAGACAGCAACATGCGCCCGTTGTTGTCCCGCACAAACTGCCGCGCCACCTCAAGCAGCAAAGCCTTTGCCGGATGGCTTAGACGGGCGTAGGCGGGGCAATCGAGCACGGACCAGGGCAGGGCAATGAACCCGCCCGAATCGCGCCCTGAGTCGCCCTTCTGGCCGCGATTACGCCCGTTCGCCATTGGCCAGTTCCTGCGCATGCGCCAGCTTGACGAGCTCCAAAAACTCGGCCCGTTTGCGGGACTTGATGGTGGGGAACTCAGCCAGAATCAGTCGCTGCGATGCATGGTCGAACTGGGCAACCGCAAGCGCCAGACTCATCGGCACGTCCCCGGACACGATAAGCGCCCAAAGTTCCGCGCAGCCGTCCCGCCTTACCTTCTGGCCTTGGAAGAACATTCGCCTCGATATGCCGGCTTCATCGCATATCTGTTGCGCCGTCTGGTGCACGCGTGCACACTTTGGCGCGGCTGTCGGGTGCAGGCCTGCACTCATTTGCCACCCCCTTTGCGGGCCTGCCAGGCCAGCACCTTGCGGCGGTCGCGCAGAGTGAACGAATAAATGCCAGGTCGGCATACATTGCCATCACGGTCTAAAAACCGGATCCTCTCGCATGGCACCTCTAGCCCAAGTCCGCGCAGAGCGGCGATGAGATCCGGGCCATTGCTACAGCCTGCGATTCCGTCCACGTCCTCACGGCGTCGGGGGCGTGTCATCAGTGCCGGGATCACGCGCAGGTGTCGCGGGTTGTCTGTCCCCGTGAATCGGACAGGCGGGGTAAACTCCGCTTGCGTTTCGTGATTCTTAAAAGCCCCTTGCGTCTTGGTCGGTGCGGGGGCTTTTTTCATGCTGCCACCTGCAACACACGGCGTATTTCAGACACCGGCCACGCCAGGCGTCCATGCACTCGCACCGGGCGAAGCGGGCCATTCTCAAGGCAGGCCCAGCCCCTCAAGGTTTGCTGTTTCCTCAAAAGCCAATGGGCGGCGGTGGCTGTATCGACGGCGGGGCGGGTTTCCAGTGCTAGCGTGGGGAACTGTTGCGGCGTTGCTGTCTGCATTTGTGAACCTTTCTGCGCGTTTTGCGCTGTTGAGGTTCACAATTTTTTGCGTGCGTTAAACGCTTGCAATATGCCGTGAGAGTTTGGCTAAACCCCCGTGGTCATTGGCCTGCAAGCCGATTCATGCTAAAACTTTCGCTGAAAGTTTGAGAGCTTTATCCCAAAAACACGTTTGAAAATGCTTTCAGTACCGTCTCACTGTTAAGCGCTAGCTTCCCGCCCCGCTTTTTAAAGCCAGTATCAGCTAACGACTTGGAGACCTTGCCGGCTAACACGCTCCTTTTTTGGAGCAGTGTTGAATCTTCTATTACGAGTTGACGAGCAAAATAACGTGCTGGTGTGTACCAGGGTTGAATGGCTTTGGGGTCACTTGGGTCTATCACTAGCCACGGCTTTTCGCTCACCGGCCCGACCTTGGGGGTAGGCTTCATGCCATCGGGTGCGCTCTCAGTCACCACGGGCCGGGCCTGGGGCTTTGTCGGCACTACTGGCGCGGTCTTAGCTGTCGCGGGCTGGGGGGGCGCAGCCTTCAAACGGGGGAATTTATCGGGCAGTTCCCACCCCATGCTTAACGCCCACGCGGCAAACTGAGGCAGGCTAACGGTTGCAGTTGCGGGCCCATACATCAAGTGCATGGGCGGTAATGCGTCCAGTGACTTTAACGGCCCTGCATGGCTCACATAAGCGCAGGCCAGTTTTAAGCGGCGGTCGAAATCTTTCCCCGGTTCAGCGTAACCACTTCGCGTCTTTATTGCGCTTGGGTCAATTCCGAGGCTCACAGCTACAGCTTCCGTCAACGTTGCCTTGGGCATGTGCGCCCACAATTCCCAATCAGTACCGGGCGGCGGCAAAGGCTCTGGCCTATTTTCTGGACTTTTATTCGATGATTTGTCCGGCCCGAATCGCTCAAGAGCCCGAAGGGTTGCAGGCGAATAGTTGTACGGATTGTTTGCTTTTTCCATTGGCACCCCTTCAAGGTGTCACTTCAATTAGGCGCCCCAGCAGGCCGGTGAAGGTGTCCTGCTTTTCGTCCGGGCTTCGAGGCCGGACTAGCTGGGGCAAAACTGGCGTTTTATGCGGCGGTAGGCTACGCCCTTGCTAATAAGGCTTGGGTTTCGTTGCAAGCAATCACTTTTCTTATGCAACCTTCTTGAATGCCTACGAGTTCAACCAGCGCCCGAGATTCTGATTCTTCCCACGGGACGGGAAACCAGTTGTTTTCTTTGCATCGTTTCTTGAACTTTTCGTCATATTGAATCAGGTGGTCAAAAGTGTCGGACAGTTCTCGCGCACGTTCAATCCAGCTCAAAAGCACGCTAATGTGCATTGCGCTTTCTATCTCCGCTTGGGTTTCAAAACCATGGTTTAAAGTGTTGTCAGCCATTCTCGAACTTCCTTTTCGTTGATGGTCAGGGGCTGGCGCGGTGTTTGCGCACCTACCGGCCCCGTCTTTTTTGCCCCGGGTAAACCGCGCCAGGGCTTCGCGGGTATTTCATGCGTGCTCGGCGTGCTCGCGTCCTTCAACGGCCATCCGGGCAATGAACCCAGAGCGTGTTTCACCGGCGCTGCGGGCGCGCGCATCAAGGCGGTGCAGTACGCGGCGCGGCAGACTGATATTCACTCGTTCCAGTGTGTTGTCGAGCATGGCGGGGTCAACCTTCACCAGCGCCCACAGCCAGCCCTCAAATTCAGGATGGGCGGTGCGCAGTGCTTCGATGTGGGACGGCGCGGGGATGTCTTGCCCGGCATCAATGGCGGTTTCAATCCAGCCGGTGATGGCGTCCTCCGCCTGAATCATGGCCTCTTCCAGCGTGTCGCCAGCGGAAAAGCAGCCGGGCAGGTCTGGAACAATCACACCCCAAGCGGTCGTGTCGTTTCCAGGCTCAATAGTGATGGGGTAGCGCATAGGTGGTCCTTTCAGATACCGGCCTGCCGCCGGATGGCTTTGACCAGCCCTTGCCCCAAGTCTTTTTTGGGGTGCGGCACCACTACGATGCCGGGGCGGCTCGGGTGCTTGAAGATGTGATGCGAACCGTTCACCCGGTCCAATCGCCATCCGGCCCGCTGCATGTCACGTATCAGGTCGGAACTGGTCATTTGTGTGTATGGTACACATTAATACCCATTTGTGCAAGTGGGGCGCTGTTGAATGGGAATGCAGTCATCCAGCCACCACGCGCAGCGCACCGGGCGCGGCCTGGGCATCAAACACAATCCCGGCCTGCTCCAAAATCCACGCCTCGATTCGCTCATGATGTACGCGCAGCAGTTCCAGCGGGCGCACCTTGTAGTGCTTTTCAGCCGTGGCGCTGGGCTTGTGGCCTTGTATCTGCGCCACCACCCCGGCTGGCGTTTCCAGCCACTCGGTCAGGCTGGCAAATGAACGGCGCAGGCCATGCAGGGTGAGCCCCTCCAGCCCGGCGGCTTTGCAGGCCCGTGTGTGCGGGTTGTTGGGCTCGGTCAGGCAGCCGGTCGAACTGGTTGGGCTTGAGAAAATCCATTGGTTACGACGGGGCAGGGCGGCCAGCAGGTGCAGCATATAGGGCGTGGCCGGTATTTCGCGGGTGCCCTCCACCTTGTCGCGGATGCTGATTCCCCTCCATTGGGTGTTCACGTCCTCCCAGCGCAGCGCCAGCACTTCGCCCGGCCTTGCGCCCGTCAGCAACATCATTTGCAGGCAGGTGGCGATGACCGAATTTGGAACCTGTTGCACTGCGGCAAACCATGCGGCTAATTGCCCACGCTGCAACACGTCCGATTTAGTTCCGGCCTTGCCCAAGGCTTCGCGGGCTTTTTTGGTCTTGGCTGGGTTTTTGGCAGGCAGCAGGGCGGCATAAGCGGGCTGTTCGCCACACCAGGTTAAAAACACGGTCAGCAGCCGCCAGGCCAGCCGGGCCGATGAGGGACGGGTCTTGCCCTCATCGGCGGCCCAGCGTTCAATCGTGACTTGGTCAAGGTCTTTCAGCGCCAGCGGCATCAGCGCGGCCAGCGGCCCCGGCTTGGTCAATTGCTTGCCTCCACCACGGCGGCCAGACGGCAAGCCCCCGGCCTTTGCCTTGTCGATATGGTCACGATAGTGCAGGTCACCCCAAAACGGGCGGCGCTCTGCAAGGTACACGGCCCACACTTCGCCCACGTTCAGTGCGGCCACCTTGTCGGCTTCCACCTTGGCAGCGGCTGCGGCCTTCTTTTCAACGGCGGCGGCTTGTCGGTCGCGCTCTACCTCGCGGGGGTCTGTGCCAGCGTCCAAGGTCACGCGCAGGCGGTTTGCCTCGGCTCGGGCGGCTTCAATGCTCCAGGCACGAACGTCCCCAATCGTGCGGCGTATGGTTTGCCGGTTCAGCTTTGCTTCAAACACGAACGATTTAGCGCCGGCGGCAGTTACACGCACACGCAGGCCGGGCGTTTTGGTGTCGCGCATGAAGGCTTGGGCCTTGTCGCTGGGGCATGTCAGGCGCTCGATTAACCCGGCGGTCAGGTCCTGCGCTGCGCTCAGGTCTGGCGCTTTGTCTTTAGGCGGTCGTGCCATCCATTACCCCTTGCTGACCCGTTGGTCATTCCATGTAGCCACCATGTAGCCACTTTTGCCCCATTTTGGGGAATATCAATCAACACCGTAGCTGTTCACTTGTCCAGTGCTACGCTTGTAAGCTGTTGATTTATATTGATTGTAGGGTATTACTCAACACAATGGAATAGTAAAAAATCAGGATTGTGATTCCTGTTGTCGTGGGTTCGAGCCCCATCAGCCACCCCAAATAAAGCGTTAAGCATCAACAGCTTAGCGATGTTTTAAGAATCCCAGGCACGCGCCGGGCACGTTCTTAAAATTAAAGAGCCCGGCATGTCCGGGCTTTTTGTTGTCTGGAGATAGCTGATGGCACTGGCAAGCATGACTTTGGGTATTCCATTGGGACGTTTTAAGTCCCTCTTGTGCGCATTTCAAGGCGCATCTCTGCACCTTTTAGATCAATGAATTCAGGTGCGCGCTGCACCGCGTCGTCCCAAACCCTCGGCAATGAATGCCAGCACCAAAGAATTGAGTGACACGCCCTCAGTTTTCGCCCTGGCTGTCAGTTGCAGGTGCATGGAGCGGGGAAGTCGTGCAAGGACTTTGCCGGATGCCGATGCGGGCGTGAAATCATCCGCATTGAACGCTGGTGCAGGGACTTCCTGCCCCATGTCCACCATAGCGCTGACTGTGACAATGAAGGCCTCTCGTCCATCTGCAATGGCTTCCAGTTCGGTTGCGCCATCTGCCATCACGCCTGGAATGTCGGGTATGGTGAACATGAATCCGCCACCGTCTGCCGCATTAATGGGGCTGACAATATGGCTGTAGGCCTCGAAGGGGAAAGCGGGCTTTACTTTGGCAATGGTCTTAACGATCATGACTTACTCCTGAATCTGGTCGATCAGCGCCACAAAGCGCTTGATGTAAATGGCCTTGATAGGCCGGTGAGCAGGTACGGACAATGGGTCTTTTACTGAAGGATGTGTAAAAACGTGATGACTGCCCCCGGTGCTTCGCACCTCTAAACCGTGCTGTTTGGCTACTGTGAGCAGTTTTGCCATGACCCAATCGTTCGGGTTCTGGCGCATTGCATTAAGTAGTTTTGTAGCCGTGTTCATGGTTTTAATGATAGCGCCTGTAATATCATTTCGCAAGAGTGAATTGCGACATTAGTGTTCTTCTGGTAGTCAGTTCTGATGAAGGAAGCTATCTCGTCCAGAAAGCAAAAAACCCGGTTGACCGGGTTTTTTGCTTTCTGGCTCATGTCGCAGTTTTTTTCGCTTTTTGGGTGGCCATGGCGGCTTTACTATTCAGAGGGCCAGAAGGCTCTGATGTGGGAACGCTGGAAGAAGGGCGAATCCCTTCAACAGATTGCCCAGTTGTTTGATCGAAACCACTCATCTGTCAGTCGCATCCTGGCTGAGACTGGTGGCATACGCCCGGCACAACGCTGTCGTTCCCAATTTGCTTTGAGCTTGGCCGAACGGGAAGAGATATCACGCGCATTGGTGGCGGGACAGTCGATCCGGTCAATTGCTTCCCAACTTGGGCGAGCTCCGTCAACCGTCAGCCGTGAGATCAAGCGCAACGGTGGCCAAGGCAGCTACCGTGCGACCCAGGCCGACCAGGCTGCATGGGATAGAGCACATCGTCCCAAACGCTGCAAGCTGGCTCAGAACCGAATCTTGGCGCGCGTCGTGGCAGGCAAGCTCCAACGTCAGTGGGCTCCCCAGCAAATTGCAGGATGGCTCAAGCATACTTACCCGTGCGACGAGGACTACCACGTGTCACACGAAACCATCTACCGCAGTCTGTTCATTCAAGCCCGAGGCGCATTGAAGAAGGAACTACTGCAACATTTGAGACGCACCAGGGCCATGCGCCGTTCGCGCCACCCCCAGAAGACAGACAACCACGGCAGATCACCAACGCCGTGTCCATCAGCGAGCGTCCAGCCTCGGTGGAGGATCGGGCCGTACCGGGCCACTGGGAAGGCGACTTGCTATTTGGTAACCTTAACACCCAGATTGCGACACTGGTTGAGCGGCAGACGCGTTACGTGATGCTGGTGAAGGTTGCAAGTAAAGATACCCAGACGGTCATCAATGCACTTATCAAAAACGCTCGCAAGTTGCCCCAGGAACTCTACAAGTCGTTGACTTGGGATCGGGGCAAAGAAATGGCTGACCACAAGCGTTTCACATTGGCCACCGACATCAGCGTTTACTTCTGTGAGCCACCCCAGTATCTAGACCCTGCCAGTTGCCGCGTTTTACGCTTTAACTGGCCGGCCCAATAAAAAAGCTCCACTTGCGGGAGCTTTTTTTTCATTTGCGAGCCAGTTTTTGAATCTTCAGGAGCCAAGCGGCGCCAGGTTGGAGGTGTGCCAGTAGTCCCTGACTTGCGCCAGCCGTTCCTCAAAATCGCGAAAATTCAGCGGCTTGCTGACGTAGCTGTTGAGCCCGCCCTTGAAGGCCAGCACTGCTTCCGACTGTTCGCTGGCCGAGGTCAGCATGACGACCGGGACAAAAAATGTGCGTGGATCGTCCCGCATGCGCTGCATCACCGCCAGCCCATTCATTCTTGGCATACCAAGGTCCAACAACACCAGTTCGGGTTGATCGTCCGGGTTGCGGTCCTGGTGGATGCCCTCGCAAAACAGGTAGTCGAGCGCCTCAAGTCCGTCGCGGGCGGTCACGATGTTGTGTGTGAGACCATTTTCCACCAGCGTGGTCAGCGTGAGTTCGAGGTGGTCAGGGTTGTCGTCCACCACCAGCATCGTGGGTAAGGTCATAGGTCGCTCTTTGGTAAAGATGATTGAATATACCTTGAAAGCGCCTGGCGTTTTGTGTCATTCAGTCGCTTGGTGAACGGGTAAACGGCTTGAAAATCCTCAGTTCACCATTACCAGTTTTCCCATCACGTTGCGCGAGCCCATATGGGCATAGGCGGTTTTAAGCTCGGCCATCGGCATGGTGCGGTCAATCACCGGCTTGACCTTGCCCTGGGCATACCAGCCGGCGAGTTCGGCCATCATGGCGGCATTGGCCTTGGGTTCACGTTTGGCGAAGTCGCCCCAGAACACGCCGACGATGGACGCTCCTTTGAGCAGGGCCAGGTTCAGTGGCAGGGAGGGAATCGGTCCGGACGCAAAGCCCACCACCAGATAGCGGCCGCGCCAGCCTATGGAGCGAAACGCGGCTTCCGAGAAATCACCACCCACCGGGTCGTAAATCACGTCAGGCCCCTTGCCGTCGGTGAGCCGCTTGATTTCTTCGCGCAGATTTTCGCGGCTGTAGTTGATGGTGGCCTGCGCGCCTATCGAGGTGCAGAGCGCGCATTTCTCATCGGTTGATGCGGCGGCAATCACTCGCGCACCGGCTGCCCGGGCGATCTGGATGGCGGCCGTGCCGACCCCGCCCGCCGCCCCCAGCACCAAAACGGTTTCACCGGCCTTGAGCTGGGCCCGGTCCATCAGCGCATGCCAGGACGTGGCGTAAATCATGATGAAGGCGGCTGCGTCGACATGCGGGAAGCCGGCGGGCAGCGGCATGCACAGCGCGGCGGGCGCCAGCGTATGGGTGCCAAAACCGCCGGTGCCCGACAGGCAGGCCACACTCTGGCCGACCTGCAGGTGTTTCACCCCGTCGCCCACCGCCTGCACCACGCCGGCGTATTCGGAGCCCGGTACAAAGGGCAGGGGTGGTTTGATCTGGTATTTGTTCTGCACGATCAGCAGGTCGGGAAAATTGAGGCTGGCCGCCTTGATCTCGATCAGCACCTGGCCCGGGCCGGGTTGCGGTGTCGGCAGGTCTTTCCAGGTCAGGGCGTCGACACCGGTGGGGTTTTCACAGAGCCAGGCTTGCATGGCGGTCTTTCGAAGGTGGAAGAAAAGAATGCTGAAGCCCGCATCATAGGCACAGCCAAGGGTTTTCCGGGCACCAAATGGACACGCCTTGTCACAGCTGTGACCGTAAAATCGTGTCATGAAAATCCTCATTTGTAACGACGATGGTTACCAGGCCGCCGGCATTATTGCCCTTTACGAAGCGCTCAAGACCATTGCCGATGTGGAGGTGGTGGCCCCCGAGCACAACAACAGCGCCAAATCGAACGCGCTGACCCTGCACTCGCCGATGTATGTGCAGACGGCGGCCAACGGTTTTCGTTACATCAATGGCACCCCGGCCGATTGTGTGCACATTGCCCTGACGGGCTTGCTCGGTTACCGGCCCGACCTGGTGGTTTCGGGCATCAACAATGGCGCCAACATGGGCGATGACACGATTTATTCCGGCACCGTGGGGGCGGCGATGGAAGGCTATCTGTTTGGCATTCCGGCGATGGCGTTTTCGCAAACCGAAAAGGGCTGGGCCCACATCGACGTGGCGGCCCAGCGCGCCTGTCGCCTGGTTCAGCAGTTGCTGCCATCTCTGGAAGTGGTGGCCGAAGGAAACCATCCCGCGCTGGCGCCCTGGCTGCTCAATGTCAACATTCCCAACCTGCCGGACGACCAGATCGAAGGCTACAAGGTCGCGCGGCTCGGGCGCCGCCACGCGGCGGAGCGGGTCATTACCCAGACCAGTCCGCGCGGCGAAACCATGTACTGGATTGGCGGCGCGGGGCCCGCCAAGGAAGCGGGCGAGGGCACCGACTTTCATGCCACCAGCCAGCGTTGTGTTTCCATCACGCCGCTGCAGGTGGATTTGACCGACCATGAGCGCCTGCCCTACTGGACGCAGACGACGGCCATGCTAACCCAGGCAGGGCAGGCCAGCTCATGAAACCTAGCCTCAAACCGCCGTTCAACCCGACGCCCAAAGCGCCTGCGGCGGCGGCCCGTCCGGCGTTTCCGGTGCGTCTCAAGCCTGGCACGGGCGTGCCATCTGCTACTAAATCAATAGCTACCAGCGCGCATTTAGAAAGGGCTAGAGGCCAAAATGACACTAAAAAACCGCTTTTAGCCCCCGCTGGCGGCGGCAGCGGCGGTGTCATTGGCGGGATCGGGATCGGCCTTGATTCGCAGGCGGTGCGCGCGCGCATGGTGCACAAACTTGCCGCACAGGGCGTGTCAGACGCCAGGGTGCTGGCGGCAATGGGGCAGGTCGAGCGGCACCGGTTTGTCGATAGTGCCCTGGTCAACCAGGCCTACGAGGACACCAGCCTGCCGATTGGCTTGGGCCAGACCATTTCCAAGCCGAATGTGGTGGCGCGCATGCTGGAGTTGCTGTGCCAGGGGGCTGCGGGCAAGTTGGGCCGCGTGCTGGAGATTGGCACCGGCTGCGGCTACCAGGCCGCCGTGCTGAGCCACCTGGCCACCGAGGTGTACAGCATTGAGCGTCTGCGCGGCCTGCACGACAAAGCCCGCGAGAACTTGCGCTTTTTGCGGCTGCCCAATCTGCATCTGCTGTTTGGGGATGGCATGATTGGCTATGCCAGGGGCGCGCCCTATGCCGCCATTGTCGCGGCGGCCGGTGGCGAGGCCATTCCGCCTGCCTGGATAGACCAGCTGGCCATCGGCGGGCGCCTGGTCGCCCCGCTGCAAACCGCCGGTGGCGCCCAGGCGCTGGTGGTGGTGGACAAAACTCCTCATGGCATCAGGCAGACCGTGCTGGAAGCCGTTCACTTTGTGCCTTTAAAATCAGGTACCAGCTAAAGAAGCTATCGAGTTAGCCTG
>NZ_JANOAL010000243.1:0-12496 GCF_031411155.1 Polaromonas sp.
GCGACTGGATCTGGCTACCTTCCGCCATGTGCCCTGGGACGAGGGCGTGCCGTTTTTTCTCGGCGAGTTCGTCAACGCCGACGGCACGCCGCATGCCGTCTGCCCGCGCCAGACCCTGAAGCGCGTGCTCCAGCGCGCCGAGAAAATGGGCTTTCAGGCCATGACCGGCATGGAATTCGAGTGGTTCAATTTCCTGGAAACACCGCACAGCTGGGCCGCCAAGAAAGGCGTGGCGCCGACCCAGCTGACACCCGGCATGTTCGGCTACTCGCTGCTGCGCATGAACCAGAACCAGGGCTTCTTCAAGGCCATCATGGACGAGATGCTGGCCTTTGGCGTGCCGATAGAAGGCCTGCACACCGAGACCGGCCCCGGCGTCTACGAGGTCGCCATCAGCTTCAGTGAAGCGCTGGAGCAGGCCGACCGCGCCGTGCTGTTCAAGACCGGCGTCAAGGAAATCGGGTCGCGCTTTGGCATCATGCCCAGCTTCATGGCCAAGCCGAACCAGCAGCTGCCGGGTTGCAGCGGCCACATCCACCAGAGCCTGTCGGACGGCAAAAGCAACCTGTTTTACGACGCCAACTCCCCGCGCAAGATGAGCAAGCTGTTTGAAAGCTATGTCGCCGGGCAGGTTGCCTGCATGATGGAGTTCGGCCCCCTGATCTGGCCCACCATCAACAGCTACAAGCGCCTGGTCGACGGCTTCTGGGCACCGGTCAAGCCAACCTGGGGCATGGACAACCGCACCGCGAGTTTTCGGGTGATTGCCGGCAGCGCCAAGGCCACGCGGCTGGAGACGCGCTGCCCGGGCGCCGACGTGAACCCCTACCTGGCCATGGCCGCCGTGATTGCGGCCGGGCTGGACGGCGTGGAAAAAGGCCTCAAGCTCACGACCCCGCCCATCACCGGCACCAACCAGGGCGCGGAACACATCGCGCGCGCCCCGCGCACCCTGATCGAGACCACACGCCTCTTTGAAAAATCAGAGATCGCCCGCGACTGGCTCGGCGATACCTTCGTCGATCACTTCGCCGCCACGCGCGACTGGGAGTGGCGGCAGTGGCTGGACGGCGTGACCGACTGGGAACTGAAACGCTATTTTGAAATCATCTGACATGTCCCCTGAGCTGCCATCCGGGCTGCAGGTTCGCCGGCTGGTCGTCAGCGACGCCCCCGCCTACCGCGCGATGCGGCTGCGCGCCTTTCACGACCACCCCGAGGCCTTTACCTCGAGTTACGAGGAAGAGCTGCCCAAGCCGCTGGCCGATGCCGAACGGCGGCTCGGTGAAGACTCCAGCGGCCGCTTCTGGGGTGCTTTTGTTGACGGCGTGCTGGCCGGCATGGTCGGGCTGGACCGCGAACAGCGCCTCAAAAACCGCCACAAGGCGGTGGTCATCGGCATGTATGTGGCGCCCGAGTTCGCGCGGCATGGCCTGGCGCGCCACCTGCTGGCGGCGCTGCTGGCCGATGCGCGCGCCAGCGACCTGGAGCTGCTGGTGCTGACCGTGACGCGTGGCAATCAGGGCGCCGAACGGCTGTACCTGGACGCCGGCTTTGCCAGCTTCGGAGTTGAGCCCGGCGCCATCAAGGTCCAGAATCGGCTTTACGACAAAAACCACATGTACCTGGTACTTCCCTCATGAGCATCACCACCTTTTCCTTCCCGACCCTGATCAAGTTTGGCGCCGGCGCCCGCAAGCTGGTGGCCGCCCAGCTGCTGGAAGCCGGCTGCCAGCGCCCGCTGATCGTCACCGACCAGGCACTGGCGGCGCTGCCGGTGCTGGCTGAATTCCAGACCCATCTGGCCGGCCTTGAGGTGGCGGTGTTTTCGGGCGTGCACGGCAACCCGACCTGCAGCCAGGTGATGGCGGGCAGCGCGGCATACAAGTCTCACAACGCCGACTGCGTGATCGGCTTTGGCGGCGGCGCGGCGCTTGACGTGGCCAAGTTGGTGGGGCTGGCCGCCACGCATGAGGGCGACATTCTCGACTACGTCTGGGACCACCCCCAGGTGCGGCCCATCGTCAACCCGCTGCCCTACTTTGTGGCGCTGCCCACCACCTCGGGCACCGGCTCCGAAGTCGGCCGCTCCAGCGTCGTCAGCGAAAACGACACCCACCTCAAGCGCGTGGTGTTCAGCGCCAAAATTCTGGCCAAGGTGGTGTTTGCCGACCCGGAACTGACGTTGGGCCTGTCACCGGCCGTGACCGCCGCCACCGGCATGGACGCGCTGACGCACAACATCGAAAGCTACCTGTCGCCGGCCTACCACCCGCTGTGCGACGGCATTGCGCTGGAGGGCGCGCGCATCGCCGCGCGATCCCTGCTCGCCGCCGTGCAGGAGCCGGGCAACCTGCAGGCGCGCAGCGACATGATGATGGCCTCGATGATGGGCGCGATTGCGTTCCAGAAAGACCTGGGCGCGGTGCATTCGTGCGCCCATGCGCTGGGCGCCGTCTGCGACCTGCACCACGGCCTGGCCAACGCCTTGATGATTGACACCGTGCTGGCCTGGAACTACGAAGCGGCGCCGGCCAAGTTTGAGGAGCTGGCCCATGTCTGCGGCGTGCCCGGCGGCGGCAAGGCCTTTGTCGCCTGGCTGCAGCAGCTCAAGGCCCGCATCGGCATCGTCGGCCCGCTGTCGGCCCATGGCGTGACGGCGGCGCAGATTCCACGCCTGGTCGAGATCGCCACGGCCGACATCTGCCACCAGACCAATCTGCGGCCGTGCTCGGCGGCTGATTTCCAAAAACTCTTCGAGACCGCCCTATGACCGCTGCCAGCCGCCTGAAGATTGGCCTGTCGGCCTGCTTTTCCCACGCCGATCCGACCCGTTCCTTTTTTACCGGCAAGACGCTGCAATATGTCGAGCAGTCGATCGCGCACTGGCTGATGTCCTCGGGCGCCATGGTCGTGATGGTGCCCTGCCCGACCGGCAGCACCCAGCGCGGCGACGTGACCTATGCGCACTATGCGCAGTGGCTCGATGGCCTGGTGCTGCATGGCGGCGCCGATGTCTGGCCCGGCAGCTATGGCGAAACCCCGCTCGTGGAAAAATGGTCGGGCGACCGCGTGCGCGACGACTACGACAAGGCGCTGGTGGCCGCCTTCGAGACGCTGGGCAAGCCGATTTTCGGTGTCTGCCGCGGCCTGCAGCTGCTCAACGTGGCCTATGGCGGCACGCTGTACCAGGACATCCAGACCCAGCTGCCCGAATCGTTCGTTCACCGCGATGCCGCCACCTACGACCAGAACTTTCACAGCGTCGACATCGTGCAGGGCTCGCGTCTGTCCTCGCTCTACCCCGGCGTCGAGCGGGTGCGCGTCAACAGCATTCACCACCAGGCGGTGAAAGACCTGGCGCCCGAATTCGTCGCCGAGGCCTTCAGCGTCGACGACGGCATTGTCGAAGCCATACGCCGCAAGGACCGCAGCAAGAGCTACATCGCCGCTTTGCAGTGGCACCCCGAGTTTCACCAGCCCGGCTCCGACACGATTGACGATGCGGCGGTGCTGGACGATTTCCTGACCGCCGTCGGCGCCGCCAAGACCGGGGGCCGGTCATGAATCGGCTGCCCGTTTACAACCCCGCCAGCGGCGCGCTGATCACCAAGCTGCCGGCCGACGACGCCGCCTCGGTCGCGGCCAAGGCGCTGCGGGCGCGCGCCGCCCAGCCCGGCTGGGCCGCCGTGCCGCTGGCCCGGCGCATCGCCTGCATCCAGCGCTTTCGCACTGGTGTGGTGGCCGAGCTGCCCCAGCTGGCCGCCGTGATGACGCAAGAGACCGGCAAGCCGATCGGCATGTCGCGCAACGAACTCAATGGCCTGCTGGGCCGCATTGACTTTTTCCTGGCCGAAGTGGCAAGCAGCACCGCCACCCAGACCGTGTTCAGCGAAGGCGGCATGACCGAGCAGATCGAGCACCTGCCGCTCGGTCTGGTGGCCAATATCTCGGCCTGGAACTACCCCTGGTTTGTCGGCGCCAATGTGTTTGTTCCGGCGCTGCTGACCGGCAATGCCGTGCTCTACAAGCCGTCCGAGTACGCCGCCATGACCGGTCTGGCCATCGCGCGTCTGCTGCATGCGGCGGGCGTGCCCAGCGACGTGTTTGTGCCGCTGACAGGCGGCGGCGCGGTCGGCGCGGCGCTGCTGGAGCAAAACATCGACGGCCTGTTTTTTACCGGCTCCTACGCGACGGGCGCGAAGATCGCGCAGGCCATCGGCCCGCGCCGGGTCAAGCTGCAGCTCGAATTGGGCGGCAAGGACCCGACCTACGTCTGCGACGACGCCAACCCGCAAACCGCTGCCGCGTCGCTGGCCGACGGCGCCATGTACAACACCGGCCAGAGCTGCTGCTCGGTCGAGCGCATTTATGTGCACGAGGCCATTTACGACGCTTTTGTGGCCGCCTTTGTCGCCACCGTCAAGACCTTCCCGCTCGGCGACCCGATGCTGGACAGCACCTACATCGGCGCCATCACGCGCGCGCCGCAGCTCGATGTGCTGGACGCGCAGGTGGCCGACGCCAAAGCCAAAGGCGCCACGCTGCTGCTGGGCGGCCAGCGACTGCCCGGCCCCGGTCACTGGTACGCGCCCACGGTGTTTGCCGGCGTGAACCACGGCATGGAACTGATGCGCGAGGAAAGCTTTGGCCCGCTCATCGGCATCCAGAAAGTGTCGGACGACGCCGAAGCGGTGCGCCTGATGAACGACAGCCGCTACGGCCTGACCGCCGGCGTCTACAGCCCCGACGAGACACGCGCCAGGACGCTGCTGGCGCAGCTCAACGCCGGCAGCGTCTACTGGAACTGCTGCGACCGCGTCAGCCCGCGCCTGCCCTGGAGCGGCTACGGCGATTCGGGCGTGGGCCTGACCTTGTCGACCTACGGCATCCAGACCTTCACCCGGCCCAGGGCCTGGCACCTGCGCCAGCCCTGAAACTGCCGCCGACGCTGTTTTAGGCATCAAATCAGCCTCTAGCCCAGGCAGAATGCGCGCAGACAGCTATTAAAATAATAGCAATCTGCGCCGTTGCCCTCAACTCAGGTGCTTGCCCACAATCCCGGCCAGCTCGAACATCGTCACCTGCGGCTTGCCGAACACCGGCAGCAGCTTGGCGTCGGCATTGATGGCGCGCTTGTTGGCGGCGTCCTGCAGGTTTTCGGCCTTGATGTAGTCCCAGAGTTTTTTGATGACCTGGGTACGCGCCACCGGCTCGGCGCCAATCACGGCGGCCAGCGCCTCGCTGGGTTTGAGGCCGCTGGCGGCGGTGGTTTTGCGCGGTGCCTTGGGCTTGGCGACCTTGGCGGCAGCGGTCTTGGCCGGGGCTTTTTTTGCCGCTGCCTTTTTGGCGGCCGGCGCGGCCTTGGCGGCCACGGTTTTGCCAAACGGCGTTTTGACCGTCGCGCTACCGGTTTTGGCCGCTGCCGGTTTGCGTGGCGGAAACTTGGACGGCGCAAACTCGAAGTTCACCTTGCCGGCTTCGGCGTCCCAGGCCAGCATGGCCTTGAAGGCGCGGCGCGTGCGCATGGAGACAAACTTGTCAAGCAGATCGGTCTTGCCGGTCGTCAGCAGCTTGACCATCTGCTCGCGCTCCACCGGCTGCTGCAAGATCACCTGGCCGGTCTTGAAGTCGCAGCTGGGCGTGGGTTGGGCATCAGTGGGCACTGACTTCTCGCAGACATAGTTCTTGCCCAGTTCAAACACGCCGCTGCCGCATTTGGGGCAGGCGCCCAGTGACTGCTGGCCCGAAAAGTCGACAATCTCGCCGGTCTCGGCGTTCTTGTCGTCGCCAAAGTCAAATTCCAGCTTGTAGTTCTTGGTTTCCTCGTCGAACTTGATGACCATCTCGGCGCTGAACGGCCAGCCCGCCTTGGAGCGGAAACCGTCCAGCGGGCCGATTTTCTTGTCGCGCAAAAACTGCTCGACCTCGGCGTTTTCAAAGGTGCGGCCGGCCGGTGTCTTGCCAAACGAAAAGCCGCAGCCGCTGTCGGCGTCGTCGCCTTTTTTGCCGGTGCAGGTGTAGCGGCGGTAGTTTTCCTTGACCACGCCGCCGCAGTTCGGGCAGGGCGTTTGCAAGGTGGCGTAGTCGCCGGGAATGCTGTCCTTGTCGTAGCCCTTGGCCTTGGCCACCAGGCGCTCGGTCATGGCGGCAATTTCGGCCATGAAGGTTTCGCGGCTCAGCTGGCCATGCTCCATCTGCGCCAGCTTGAACTCCCACTCGCCGGTCAGCTCGGCTTTGGAGAGTTCCTGCACATCCAGCCCACGCAGCAAGGTCATCAGCTGAAACGCCTTGGCCGTGGGAATCAGCTCGCGGCCTTCGCGCAGCATGTATTTCTCGGCGATCAGGCCCTCGATGGTGGCGGCGCGCGTGGCCGGCGTGCCCAGGCCTTTTTCCTGCATGGCTTCGCGCAACTCGTCGTCGTCAATCGTCTTGCCGGCGCCTTCCATCGCGCCCAGCAAGGTGGCTTCGCTGTAGCGCGCCGGCGGCCGGGTTTTCAGGCCTTTGGCCTCGACCACTTCGGCCCTTACCATTTCGCCAGGCTTGACCGGCACCAGGCTCTGGCCCTTGTCGCCGTCCTTGGCGTCGGCCACCTCGTCGGCCGCTTCCTTGCCATAAATCGCCAGCCAGCCGGGCTTGACCAGCACCTTGCCCTCGGTCTTGAAGCTGTGGCTGTCAGTCGCCCCCACGCTCCCCACTGCGTGTGCTTGGCTGCCCCCCGGGGGGGCCATGCCTTGCTTGGGGCGGCCCGACGCTGCGGCCACCGTCGTGATCCGCGTCGTCACCAGGTACTCGGCACTCGGGAAGAACACCGCCATGAAGCGGCGCACCACCAGGTCGTACAGTTTTTGCTCGGCGTCGCTGAGGCCACTGGGCGCTTGCAGCGTGGGGATGATGGCGAAGTGGTCACTCACCTTGGCGTTGTCGAAAATGCGCTTGCTGGGCTTGATGTAGCCGCCCTTGAGCGCCGTCGCCGCATGCGGCGCCAGGTGCTTCATCGGGCTGGCGGCCAGCATTTCAAAGGTTTGCCTGACCACCGGCACGTAGTCTTCGGGCAGGGCGCGCGAGTCGGTACGCGGGTAGGTCAGCGCCTTGTGGCGCTCGTACAGGCTTTGCGCGATCGACAGCGTGGTCTTGGCCGAAAAGCCGAACTTGCCATTGGCCTCGCGCTGCAGCGAGGTCAGGTCAAACAGCAGGCCGGCGGCCTGCGTGGTGGGCTTGCTTTCCTCGGTCACCGTGGCGGCCTTGCCGCGCACCGCGGCGGCAATCGCCATGGCTTCGCGCTCGGACCAGACCCGGTCGGCCTTCAGCTCGGCATCGGGCTCGGCATTGTCGGCATTGGCGGCGGCTTTTTTCCAGCTCGGGTCAAACCACTTGGCCGGGTATTCGCCGGCTTCGGCCAGAAAACTGGCATGGATTTCCCAGTAATCGCGGCTGATGAACTTGCGGATTTTTTCCTCGCGCTCGACCACCACGCTCAGGGTCGGCGTCTGCACCCGGCCCACGGTGGTCAAAAAGAAACCGCCATCGCGCGAGTTGAAGGCGGTCATGGCGCGCGTGCCGTTGATGCCGACCATCCAGTCGGCCTCGGAGCGCGAACGCGCCGCGTCGGCCAGGCCCTGCATCTGCTTTTCGCTGCGCAGGCTGCCAAAGCCGTCGCGAATCGCCGCCGGCGTCATCGACTGCAGCCACAGCCGCTTGACCGGGTGCTTGCTGTTGGCGTACTGCTGGATCAGGCGGAAGATCAGCTCGCCCTCACGGCCCGCGTCGCAGGCGTTGACGAGCGCGCCCACGTCCTTGCGCTTGGCCAGCTTGACAATGGCATTGAGGCGCGTCTTGGTCTTGTCGATGGGTTTGAGGTCAAAGTAGGGCGGTATCACCGGCAGGTTGGCAAAGCTCCACTTGCCGCGCTTGACGTCAAACTCCTCGGGCGCCTGGATCTCGACCAGGTGGCCAACAGCCGAGGTCACCAGCCACTCGTCGCTTTCAAAGTACTCGTCGTGCTTTTCAAACTTGCCCGCTGTGGGCGTGATGGCCCGCACAATGTCTTGTGCGACCGAGGGTTTTTCTGCAATCACCAGAGTTTTCATAAGTACTTCTTCAAACCTTCTACATCTTCGGGAAACATTTCCCCGCTTTCAGCAAATACGACGGTTCCGTTACGGCCATCGGCCGCCACCTTCAGGACCACCAGCACCGGCAGCCCCACCGGCTTGGGCAGCAGCCGGGCCACCTCGGGCGTCAGCATGCCGGCCGGAAAGCTATAGCCCCTGGCCTTCATATAGTTCGCGGCGGCAGCCTGCTGCCGGTCAATCGACAGCGCCAGCACCTGCAAGCCCTTGGCCTGCTGCGCCCGCCACAAGGCCTCTATATGGGGCGACTGCAGCGCGCAAAAAGGGCACCAGCTGGCCCACCAGTACACCACAAGCGTCTTGCCCTGCATGGGCGCGGCACTCCAGCGGCTGCCGTCCAGCAGCGTCAGAGGCTCGGGCAAGCGCAGCGGGCTGCCTACTTTTGGCAGCGGGCTTTCACTGCCCGCGGCGAGCGCGCCCAGGCCCACACCGGCGGCGGCCAGCGCCGCAGCGGACTGAATGGCCTCCCGGCGGTTGAACATGGTTTGGCTCCTTTGGACAGCCCCTGGGGCGCAAAAAATCGAATCAGGCGCATCATTACAATAGCGGCTTCGCGCGCATGTGCGTGCGCACGCCCATGCACGCAGGTGCGCGCACATGCATGAATTAACCATACCAAAAAAACACGCCGTGTCAAAAACCCTGGCTTTCGCCCCCCTTTTTGCACCGGTTCCGGCCGCTACGCCGGTGGCTGTTGCTGTCGACACGCCCCGGCCCGCCGGCGACGGCCGCCGCATCCAGACCCGGCGCTCGGGCGTGCATGGCAAGGGCGTGTTTGCGCTGCAGGACCTGGCCGAGGGCGAGACGCTGATCGAGTACGTCGGCGAGGTCGTGACCTGGAAAGAGGCGCTGCGCCGGCATCCGCACGACGCTAGCGACCCGAACCACACGTTTTACTTTCACATCGACGAAAAGCATGTGATTGACGCCAAGTTCGGCGGCAACTCCTCGCGCTGGATCAACCACAGCTGCCAGCCCAACTGCGAAGCCGACGAAGACGACGGCCGCGTCTTCATCAAGGCGCTGCGCAACATCGCGGCCGGCGAAGAGCTGTTTTATGACTATGGCCTGATCATCGACGCCAAGTACACCAGGAAGCTCAAGGCCGAATACCCCTGCTGGTGCGGCGCCCCGGATTGCCGCGGCACGCTGCTGGCGCCCAAGGACAAGGAAAAAGCCAAGGCCGGCAAGAAAGACAAGGCCAAGGCCAAGGTCAAGGCAAAAGCCAAAGACAAGAAGAAAAAGAAGAAAGACTGAGCCCGGCCCGTGAACCCGTCCCTGACTTCGCCGATTCAATGGCCTGCCGAAGCGCTGTGGCAGGCGCTGGCGCCTTCGCTGCCGGGCTTCACGGTCGAAATCCTGCCCGAGATTGACTCGACCAACAGCGAGCTGATGCGGCGCTTCAGGGGTTCCGCCGGCATGGCGCCCCGGCCCGAGCCGCTGCTGCTGGTGGCCGAGCAGCAAACCGCCGGGCGCGGCCGGCTGGGCCGCAGCTGGCAAAGCCGGCGCGGCGGCAGCCTGACCTTTTCGCTGGGCCTGCCGCTGCAGCCGGCCGACTGGTCCGGCCTGTCGCTGGTGGTGGGCATCAGCCTGGCCGAAAGCCTGGACCCGGACCCTGGCGCTGAGAAGGGCGCTGAACCCGGCAGCCCCCGCATCGGCCTGAAATGGCCGAATGACCTGTGGCTGAGCAGCCCGCAGGGCTACCGCAAGCTGGCCGGCATTCTGGTGGAAACCGCGAGCTGGGAAGGCCTTCGCTACCTGGTGATCGGGGTCGGCCTGAATATCAGCCCGGTCGAGCTTTCAGAGACCACCGCCGCCTCGCCGCTGGGCGCCATGGCGCCTGGCTGCCTGCAAGAGCTGCTGCCCGGCATCGACGCGCCGCAGGCCTTGCTGCGGCTGCTGCCGCCGCTGGTGCAGGCGGTGCAGGCCTTCGGGCAATTTGGCTTTGCGCCGTTTCAGGCGCGCTTCGCGGCGCGCGATGTGCTGGCCGGCCAGCCGGTGCAGCTGTCGGACGGCAACCGTGGCGAAGCAGGCACGGCGCACGGCGTCGGCGAAAACGGCGCGCTGCGGGTGCAGACGGCGACCGGCATGAAAGAAATCACCAGCGCCGAAGTCAGCGTGCGGCCCCTCGCCGCCCCCTCCCCGCCGAAAGACGCGCCTGCATGCTGAGGCTGCTGGTGCTTGCGCTGCTGCTGGCCAACGCCGGCTACTTTGCCTGGACCCAGGGGCTGCTGACGAGCTATGGCTACGGCCCGATCACCCAGGCCGAGCCGCAGCGCCTGATGCAGCAGATCCGGCCCGAGGCGCTGCGCCTGCTCAGCGCCAGCGAGGCGCGCCAGCTTGAAAACGCGGCGCCCGGCAGCAGCGCGGCGGCGCTGGTGGCCGAATGCCTGCAGGCCGGCCTCTTTACCGACGAGCAGGCCAGCGCGCTGCGCCCGCGCCTGCAGGCCAGCCTGCCGGCCGCCAGCTGGTCGCTGGAGGGCAGCGTTGAGCCGGGCCGCTGGATTGTCTACATGGGCAAGTACAGCGATGACGAGGCGCTGGCCAAAAAGCGCGGCGAGCTGCGCCAGCTTGGCCTGTCGTTGGAACCGCTAGTCAACCGCAGCCTGTCCCCCGGCCTGTCGCTCGGCCACTTTGACACCCAGGCCGCCGCCGAGGCCGAGCTGGCCCGCATCGCGAGCCGTGGCGTGCGCACCGCCAAGGTGGTGCTGGAGCGCCCCGAGCTGCGCGGCCAGCTGCTGCGGCTGGCCTCGGTCGATGCCTCGCTGCGGACCCAGCTTGAAACCCTGAAGCCGCAACTGGCCGGCAAGGCGCTGCAGGCCTGCCGCTAGTTTTTAGTTGCGCAAGTTATGAAGCGGGTGACGTTCTCGTTGTAGGCAGCGGTGAAATCGCGGATCGCCCCGATGCCCTTTTGATGCGCGTTGGGCTAAATTTGCGTATGATGAGCATCATGCGAAAAACATCCGTCAATATCAGAACCACTGCCAAAGAAGCTTCCCACGAGCGCATCGTGGGGGCCGCCGCACGAGCCATCCGGCGCAGCGGTTATGACGGCACGGGAGTCGCCGACATCATGAAGGAAGCAGGTCTGACGCATGGCGCCTTTTACGCCCATTTCGCGTCCCGTGAAGCCATGTTGGCCGAGGCGGCGGACCGTGCTGGTGCCGAATCCAACGCCGTAGCGGCAAGTGTCATAGCCGCCGTACCGCCGGACCAGTCGTTACAGGCTCTGCTACAGGCCTATCTCTCAAAAGCGCATCTTGAGGACATCGAAACAGGTTGCCCGGTTTCAGCTCTGGGTTCTGAAATGCCACGCCAATCGCCCGAGGTGCGCCTCGCGGCCACGCGCCGCATCAAGGAGATGATTGATCTGGTCGCCCGTCAATTGCCGGACTGGGGACAGCCCAGCGCGCATGAGCGTGCGCTTGTGACCGTGGCCACCATGGTGGGCACTTTGATGCTGGCCCGTGCTGTCGATGATTCTGCGTTGTCTGACGCGCTATGCCGCGCAACATTGAAGACTTTGGCCCCTGCCGGGCTAGAACCCACCCATTAATGGGTTTTTGTTCGCCAAAAATATGACGCTCATCATGCCAAATCTCTTAATGGCCCAGGCGATTGAGTGCCAACCCCCACTTTTTGAAAAGAGGCAATGCCATGAAAGCATTCATCGTTGATCGTTATGGAGAAAAGGAACCTTTGCGAGCGGGCGAAGTGCCGGAACCGGTGCTGCGCGAGGACGAGGTATTGGTCCAGGTCCACGCCGCCGGTGTGAACCAGTTGGATTGCAAAATCCGGAACGGGGAATTCAAGCTCATCCTGCCTTATCGCGCGCCGTTCGTTCTGGGGCACGATGTGGCCGGGGTCGTGGTTCGCGTCGGGCCTCGCGTGCGGCAATTCAAGCCTGGTGACGAGGTCTATTCCAGGCCCGATGATTTCCGGATCGGCACGTTCGCGGAATTCGTCGCCGTCAAAGAGGACTCCCTGGCGATCAAGCCCAAAAATATCACCATGGAAGAGGCTGCCTCCATTCCGCTGGTTGGATTGACGGCTTGGCAGGCGCTGGTTGAAAAGGCCAGGCTGAAAAAAGGGCAGAAGGTTTTCATCCAGGCCGGTTCCGGTGGTGTGGGCACATTTGCCATTCAATTGGCCAGGCATTTGGGTGCAACTGTGGCCACCACCACCAGCGCAGGCAATGTGGCCTTGGTGAAGAGTCTCGGCGCAGATGTGGTCATCGACTACGGACAAGACGATTTCGAAAAAATCCTGCGTGACTACGACGTGGTTCTGAATAGCCAGGATGGCAAGACGCTAGAGAAGTCCTTGAATGTGCTCAAACCCGGCGGAAAACTCATCTCCATCTC
>NZ_JANOAL010000244.1:0-1605 GCF_031411155.1 Polaromonas sp.
TTGATGTCGCAGGTCTTGCAATGCACGCAGTTTTGCGCGTTGATCTGCAGGCGGTCGGTGTTGTCGGGGTTTTTCACGAATTCATAGACCCCGGCCGGGCAGTAGCGGCTCTCGGGGCCGGCATAGGTGGCCAGGTTGATGCTGACGGGAACGCTGGCATCTTTCAGCGTCAGATGCGCCGGCTGCTGCTCTTCATGGTTGGTGTTGGAAACAAACACCGAACTCAATCGGTCAAAGGTGATCTGGTTGTCGGGCCTGGGGTAGACGATGGGCGTGCACTCGGCCGCCGGCTTGAGCATCGCGTAATCGGGCTGGTTGCGGTGAACCGTCCAGGGCGGGCGCTTGATGCCCAGTTTGGGCAGCAGCCACTGCTCGATGCCGGTCATGAAGGTGCCGATGAACAGGCCTTTCTTGAACCAGGCCTTGAAGTTGCGTGACTGGTCCAGCTCTTGGGCCAGCCAGCTTTGGGCATAGGCCTCGGGGTAGGCACTGAGTTCGTCATGCTGGCGGCCCGAGGTCACGGCGGCATAAGCGGCTTCGGCGGCCAGCATGCCGGTCTTGATCGCCGCGTGGCTGCCCTTGATGCGGCTGGCGTTCAGGTAGCCGGCCTCGCAGCCAATCAGCGCGCCGCCGGCAAACACGGTCTTGGGCAGGCTCAGCGCGCCACCGGCGGTGATGGCGCGCGCGCCATAGCTGATGCGCTTGCCGCCTTCCAGGTATTTTTTGATGCTGGGGTGGGTTTTCCAGCGCTGCATTTCTTCAAAAGGGCTCAGGTAAGGGTTGCTGTAGTCCAGCCCGGTGACCAGGCCCAGCGTGACCTGGTTGCCCTCCAGGTGGTACATAAAGCCGCCGCCATAGGTCTGGCTGTCCATCGGCCAGCCGGCGGTGTGGATGACCAGGCCGGGCTGGTGCTTGGCCGGGTCAATCTCCCACAGCTCCTTGACGCCCAGCGCATACGCCTGCGGGTCTTTGCCAGCGTCCAGCTTGAACTTGCTGATGAGCTGGCGACCGAGGTGGCCGCGCGCGCCCTCGGCAAACACGGTGTACTTGCCGTGCAGTTCCATGCCGAGCTGAAAGTGGTCGGTCGGCTCGCCGTCCTTGCCGATGCCCAGGTTGCCGGTGGCCACGCCCTTGACCGAGCCATCGTCGTTGTACAGCACTTCGGCGGCGGCAAAGCCGGGGAAGATTTCAACGCCAAGGTTCTCGGCCTGCTGTGCCAGCCAGCGCACCACATTGCCCAGGCTGATGACGTAGTTGCCTTCGTTGTGCATGCAGTCGGGCACGAAGAAATTGGGCGTTTTGGTCGCGCCTCTTTCGCTGAGGAACAGGACTTCGTCGCCCGTCACCGGCTGGTTCAAAGGCGCGCCCAGCGCTTTCCAGTCGGGAATCAGTTCGGTCAGCGCTTTCGGGTCCATCACGGCGCCGCTCAAAATGTGCGCGCCGGGCTCGGAGCCTTTCTCCAGCACCACGACCGACACGTCGCTGCCTTTTTCGCTGGCCAGCTGCTTCAGGCGAATCGCCGTGGCCAGACCACCGGGCCCGCCGCCGACCACAACGACGTCGTATTCCATCGCTTCACGGGGGCCGAACTGGGCCAGAATTTCT
>NZ_JANOAL010000245.1:0-9027 GCF_031411155.1 Polaromonas sp.
GTCATGACCTCGCCGCCCGTCACCGGGTGGCTGGCGCCGCCCCGGTTGACCAGCACCAACGCCTGCTTGTCGTAGACACCGGCGTTGCCGATGGACTTGCCCTTCCAGCCGCAGGCGTCGATCAGCCAGCCCGCCGCCAGCTTGACTGCACCGTCGGCCAGGTGGTAGTGCACGATTTTGGGCTCGCGCTGGATGATGTCGGCGCATTGCTCGGGCGACACGGTGGGGTTCTTGAAGAAGCTGCCGGCATTGCCGATGAGTTGCGGGTCGGGCAGCTTGGCCTTGCGGATGTCGCAAATCCACTCATAAATTTGTAGCGCGTCAGGCGCATGGTTATTGGACTGCAGCATCTTTTTCTCAATATCTGCATAGCCCGGCACGGCCTTCCAGGCTTTCGGCAGGGCAAAGCGCACATGGGTGATCAGCGCCCGGTCCTTCAGGCCAAAGCCGGCGATGCCCGCGCTGGCGGGCTGGCTGGCGGGCAGGCTGGTGTGCTTGAACACCGAATCGCGGTAGCCAAACGCGCATTGCGCGGCATTCAGCGTAAAAGTCTGGCCGGTGGCCAGGTCCACGGCGTCCAGCGACTCGAAACGGTCTTGCAGCTCCACGCCGTAGGCGCCTATGTTTTGCACCGGCGCCGCGCCCACCGTGCCCGGAATCAGCGCCAGGTTTTCCAGCCCTGGGTAGCCCTTGTTCAGCGTCCAGGTCACCAGATCGTGCCAGTTTTCACCGGCGCCGGCCTCCACAATCCAGGCCTTGGCAGTCTCGTAAGCCAGGTGCTTGCCCATGATCTCAACCTTGAGCACCAGCGGCTTGACATCGCCGGTCAGCACGATGTTGCTGCCGCCACCGAGCACGAATTTGGGGGCGGCCCGCAGGGCAGCATCCTGCAGCACGGCGGCCAGGTCTGCCGGGCTGCCCAGGCGCACCAGCGCGAGGGCCTTGGCGACGATGCCAAAGCTGTTGAATTGCTGGAGTGGAACGTTTTTCTCGACTAACATCATGGGATTGTCTCACCCCCTTCTCCACCTCTTTTTTCCCTATTCTTTCTGGAAAAGACGCCGCATCATGCCCTCCTTTGATACTGTTCTTGAAGCCGATCTGGTCAAGGTCAAAAACGCCGTTGAAAACACTGCCAAGGAAATCGGCACCCGCTTTGACTTCAAGGGCACGCCCGCCGCGATCGAGCTCAAAGACAAGGACATCACCCTGATTGGCAACAGCGATTTCCAGATTGACCAGATCAACGACATCCTGCGCAACAAACTCACCAAGGCCGGCGTCGACATCCGCTTTCTGGATGTGGGCAAGGTCGAGAAAATTGGCGGCGACAAGGTCAAGCAGGTGGCCCAGGTGCGTGACGGCATCGACACCGAGCAGGCCAAGAAAATCCAGCAGCTGATCAAGGGCAGCAAGATGAAGGTGCAGGCGGCGATTCAGGACGGCAAGGTGCGCGTCACCGGCACCAAGCGCGACGACCTGCAGGCCGCCATGGCCCTGATCCGCTCGGACATCAAGGATCTGCCGCTGAGCTTCGACAACTTCCGCGACTGAAAATATGGCCCCCACGCTTGTCGCTGCGCGTACTTCGCTGCCCCCCGAGGGGGCTTTTTCACCTTGGGGCGGCCCGGCGGTGAAACTTCCCTCTACGCTTGCCAGTTTTGTCCTGGTCGCGTGCGCTTTGCTACATGGCGCTGCCCAGGCCCAGTCCGTGGCGCTGGCCGGCATGATGGGCAGCAAGGCCTTGCTGGTGGTCGATGGCTCTGCGCCCAAGAGCGTGGCGGCCGGTGAGACCCATCAGGGCGTCAAGATCATTTCGACCGCGGGCGACCAGGCGGTGATTGAACAGTCGGGCAAGCGCCGCACCCTGCGCGTCGGTGATGCGCCGGTGAGCCTGGGCGGCAGCGCCTCGGCCGGGCGCGGCACCCGCATTGTGCTCAACGAAAGCGGCGGCGGCCACTACATGACGCCGGGGCAGATCAACGGCCGCGCCGTGCAGTTCATGGTCGACACCGGCGCCACCAGCATTGCCATGAGCGTGCAGGACGCCGAGCGCGCCGGCATCCCCTACAAAAACGGCCAGCCGGTGCGCATGACCACCGCCAACGGCAGCACCGAAGGCTTTCGCATCACGCTCAATTCGGTGCGGGTCGGCGAGGTCGAGGTGTTTGACGTGGCGGCGGTGGTGATTCCGCAGCCCATGCCGTTCTTGCTGCTGGGCAACAGCTTTTTGTCGCGCTTTCAGATGAAGCGCGAGAACAACCTCATGACACTCGACAAGCGCTACTAATTTGATAGCGCGTTACGCCCATTCCAGATGGGCTAGCGGCAATTTTTACCACTTTTTGGCTATTTTCGGGTTATTTCCCCGTTTTGGCGGCCGGTTTCGAGGCGCCCAGCTTGGACTCGGTGCCCTTGATCAGCTTGTTGATGTTTTCGCGGTGGCGGTAGACCAGCAGCGCGCTGATGACAAACAGCACCAGCAAGATGCTTTTGTCCACATACCAGGCGGCGCGGTCGCCAAACAGGTAATACAGCGGTGCAAACACCGCCGCCGCCAGCGAGGCCAGCGACGAATAGCGCGAAAAATACACCACGATCAGCCAGGTGCCCAGCGTGGCTAGGCCCAGCAGCCAGCTGATGCCCAGCAGCACACCGGCTGCGGTGGCCACACCCTTGCCGCCCTTGAAGCGGAAAAACACCGGGTACAGGTGGCCGAGGAAAGCCGCCAGGCCCACCGCCGCCACGGCGCCCTCGCCCAGGCCGTAGTCAGCGCCGTACCACTTCACCAGCACCACCGGCAGCCAGCCCTTCAGGCCGTCCAGCAGCAAGGTGACGGCCGCCGCCACCTTGTTGCCCGAGCGCAGCACATTGGTGGCGCCCGGGTTTTTGCTGCCATAGCTGCGCGGATCGTTCAGCCCCATCAGCTGGCTGACGATGACCGCAAACGACAGCGAGCCAATGAGATAGGCCAGCAGCACGGCGCCGGCCAAATATGCGTAGTTCAAGGCGATCTCCTCTTGGTGTTCTAGTTATCTTGCTATTCAATCAATGCGCACTGCACTGATTTTGCACCCAGCAGCGTGACGCAAACCTGCGGGTCAATACCCACCAGGTAGCCGCGCCGCCCGCCATTGATGGCGATTCCAGGCAAAGCCAGAATGCTTTCCTCGATGTACACCGGCATCGCCTTGCGCGTGCCAAACGGCGAGGTGCCGCCAACCAGGTAACCGCTGTGGCGGTTCGCGATTTCGGGCTTGCAGGGCTCGACCGACTTGGCGCCGATCTGCCGCGCCAGATTCTTGGTCGACACCTTGCGGTTGCCATGCATCAGCACCAGCAATGGTTTGGCATCCTGGTCCTGCATCACCAGCGTCTTGACGACGCAAAAAGGGTCCAGCCCCAGCACCGCCGCGCTGTGCTGGGCCCCGCCATGCTCCAGGTACTCATAGCGGTGCTCGGTGAACGCCACCTGATGGGCCTTGAGCCAGGCGGTGGCCGGGGTCTCGCTGACGTGATTCTTAGCCACCACGGTCGCTCACTCCGTGTAGCTCCCGAGGCCTTGCAGGCCGCGGCTCGCGAGACGCTTCGCCTCTGTCGCCTGTCCAAAGCTGCTCAAGCAGCTTTGGAGCCGCAGGCTCCAGCCCCTCGGGGGCCGCCCGCCTGTAGCCCGGCAAAGCCGGTTCCACGGCTCGAACTTGCAATTCGGGGATCACAGGCGCTGAGACATGTATGGAACTCACAGCGTCGGGTCGCGCGTTTCCCAGCGGATTTTGTCGATCCCGGCCAGCAGTTCGGGCGCCAGCGTCGTGCCCCAGGCCTGCAGGTTTTCATCAAGCTGCGCCACCGAGGTGACGCCGATGATGGTGCTGGTGACCTGCCACTTGCCGTAGCAAAAAGCCAGCGCCATCTGGGTCGGCGTCAGGCCGTGCTGGCGCGCCAGCGCGTTGTAGCGGCGTGCCGCCGCCAGCGCCTCGGGCCGGCCCCACCGCGGTTTGCGCACCGACACGAATTTGCCGCTGCGGGCTTCCCGCGGGGTTTGGGGGCCGTCAATGCCACTCTGGTCGTACTTGCCGGTCAGCAGGCCAAAGCCCAGCGGTGAATAGGCCAGCAGCGACACCCCGAGGCGCAGCAGTGTTTCGTCCAGTCCGTTTTCGACGCCGCGATTGAGCAGGCCATAAATGTTTTGCACCGTGGCCACGCGCGGCAGGCCGTGCTGCTCGGCCAGCCGCACAAACTCGTGCACGCCATAGGCCGTCTCGTTGGACAGGCCAATGGCGCGCACCTTGCCCGCCTTGACCAGCCCGGCCAGCGCTTCAAGCTGGTCATGGATGGACGTCACCCTGGCCGCGTTGTCCTTGGCCGGGTCGAAATACAGCGTGCCAAACAGCGGCACATAACGCACTGGCCAGTGAATCTGGTACAGGTCGATCACGTCGGTCTGCAAGCGTTTGAGGCTGTCCTCGCAGGCCTGCACGATGTCGGCCGGCGTCACTTCGGGGCTGCCGCCGCGAATCCAGGGCATGCCGCGCGCCGGGCCGGCGACCTTGGTGGCCAGCACCAGCTTGCTGCGGGCCGCAGGGTGCTTGGCGAGCCAGTTGCCAAGGATGGTTTCGGTGGCGCCAAAGGTTTCGGCCCGCGCCGGCACGGCGTACATCTCGGCCGTGTCGAGAAAATTCACCCCGCGCTCCAGCGCGCGGTCCAGAATGGAATGGGCCACAGCCTCGCCCACCTGCTCGCCAAAGGTCATGGTGCCCAGGCAAACGGGCGTGACCTGCAGGTCGCTGAAGCCGAGTTGAACTTTTTGCATGAATGGGGGCCTCAAAAAAACCCGGGCGGCGCCCGTTGTTGAAGTGTGAGCAGTTGTGACGGACTGCACAAAACACCTAGTTTAAGGGCTGCATTTCACCCTTGCGCGGGCCCAACTCGCGCACTTGTCTTACAACCGCTAACTATTCATCTGTGTAGCATTCAATGCGCGGCGTTTAAATGCGCCTTAGATGCTGCAGATTTTTGCAAATTTCAAACAAATTCATTCATTTCCGAGGAGCACTTCCATGAAAACACTCGCCTTCAAATCCCTGACCTGCGCAGCCCTGGCCATCGGCATTCTTTCGGGCTGCGCCGACATGAGTGAAACCCAGCGCGGCACGGCGCAGGGCGCCGGCCTGGGCGCGGTCGCCGGCGCGCTGATCGGTGCAGCCACGGGTGGCTCCAAGGGCGCGGCCCAGGGCGCGGTGCTGGGCGGCGCGGTGGGCGCCGGCGGCGGCTACATCTGGTCCAAGAAAATGCAGGACCAGAAACTGGCGATGGAAAGAGCCACGGCCGGTACCGGCGTTGCCGTCAGCCAGACCGCCGACAACCGCCTGAAGCTGGACATCCCGAGCGACGTGTCGTTTGACGTGGGCCGCTCGGCCATCAAGCCCAATTTTGCGCCGGTGCTGAACCAGTTTGCCACCAGCCTGAACCAGAACGCCGTGACCACGGTGACCATCATTGGCCACACCGACAGCACCGGCTCTGACGCCATCAACAACCCGCTGTCGGTAGACCGTGCCGATGCGGCCCGTGACTACCTGGTCAGCCGCGGCGTGGCCCGCACCCGCATCGTGACCGACGGCCGCGGTTCGCGCGAGCCGGTGGCCGACAACAGCACCCAGCACGGCCGCGACAAAAACCGCCGCGTCGAGATCTATGTGGCCGAGCAGGTCGCCGCGCGTTAAACCCGCCTTTTGATTTTAAAAAAGCACCTTCGGGTGCTTTTTTTTTGACGATTCCCCGGCTCAGGCGTTTTTAAGCCCCTCCTTGAAACGCTGCTCTTCCTGAAGGCGCAGCACCCGCCGCTGCACCTTGCCGGTCGTGGTCATGGGCAGCGCGTCGATGAATTCAATCTCTTTCGGGTATTCGTAAGGCGCCAGCAGGTTTTTCACGTGGGCCTGCAGTTCGGCCACTATATTTGCATCAAACTGGTCGCCAGCCAAGGCGGAACTTGCTCTATCAGCTATCAAATCAGGAGCAAGCACGACATAGGCCTTGACCACCGCGCCGCGCTCGCGGTCGGGTTTGGGCACCACCGCCGCGTTGGCCACGGCCGGGTGCTTGACCAGGCAGTTCTCGATTTCACCGGGACCGATGCGGTAACCGGCGGCCTTGAACACATCGTCGGCCCGGCCTTCGTACCAGAGGTAGCCGTCGGCGTCAGCCCGCGCCAGGTCGCCGGTGCGGCACCAGTCGTCCGGCCCATTTGTGCCAGCGAACTTGGCCTGCGTGGCGGCCGGGTTCTTCCAGTAACCCAGAAAGAAAATCGGGTCGGGGTCGCCGTGCACGTCATGGCGGTTGACCGCCACATCGCCCGACACGCCGACGGCGCATTCCTTGCCGTCGTCGTCAATCACCGCGACCCGGTGGCCGGGGTAACCCTTGCCCATGCTGCCGGGCCGGGCCGGCCAGTGGACGGCGCAGTTGCCGACCACATAGTTGATCTCGGTCTGGCCAAACATCTCGTTGACCACCACGCCGAGCTGGTCGCGGCAGTAGCTGAACACCGCATCGCCCACCGCTTCACCGGCGCTCATCAGGCCTTGCAGCTTCAGGCTGAACTGCTGGCGCGGCCGCGGGTAGGCCTTCATCATGGCCTTGAGCGCGGTGGGGAACAAAAAGCTGTGCGTCACGCCCTGGCTTTGCATCAGGTTGAAGGCCAGTTCCGGGCTGAAGCGGCCATTGAAGGCGACGATGGGCCGGCCGAAATACAGCGTGGGCAGCAGCGCATCCATCAGGCCACCGGTCCAGGCCCAGTCGGCCGGGCTCCAGAACACCGCGTTCGAGCTTTGGTTGCCTTTGCCGTCAAAGCCAAACCAGTTCTGGCTGCAGACGAATCCGCTCAGGTTGCCGATCAGCGCGCGGTGCGGAATCAGCGCGCCCTTGGGCGGGCCAGTGGTGCCGCTGGTGTAAATCAGCACGGCCGCTTCATCGGCCCGGGTGCTGACGGCGTCAAAAGCCCGCCCCGACAGCGCGGCCAGGTAGTCGGCGTAGTCGGCGTCGCCCTGCCCGGCCGCCGCCCCCACCGCCACCACGCTGCGCAGCGCCGGACACTGGCCGCGCACCGCCTGCAGGCTGGCGATGGCGCTTTCGTCGCAAACAGCCACCACGGCCTCGCTGTCATGCAGCCGGTACTCCAGCGCCTCGGGGCCAAACAGCATGGACAGCGGCATGGCGACGGCGCCCATCTGAAACACCGCCATGTAGGCCACGGCGGTTTCAAGGCGCTGCGGCATCACGATGGCGACGCGGTCGCCACGCTGCACACCCAGGCCCGCCAGCGCGTGGCTCAGCGCATTGGCGGCCTGCTGCAGCTCGAAATAGGTATGAAACAGGCCTGCAGCCCCCGGTTTATATGCGCGGATAGCTATTCTTTCAGTAGCACCCGGCAGGTCGGCCCGGGCCCAGCGGCGGCAGCAGACCTCGGCGATGTTGAAGTGCTCATCAACCTGCCAGCGAAAGCCCTGGTGCAGCGCGGCGTAGTGGTCGGGCGCGTTGCCTTGTCCCTTGTCCCTGTGTTGACTGCGTTTCAAGCGCGCTCTCCTTATGATGGCCTTCAATGTACAAAGAAAAGCGTTCCTTCCGCAGCGAGTTTGCCCCAATACGCGGGCTCAACTACCACGTTCAGTTCTGGGGCGAGCCCCTTGCCCGCACGGTGCTGCCGCCGCTGGTGCTGGTGCACGGCTGGATGGACGTGGCCGCCTCTTACCAGTTCATGGTCGATGCCCTGTCAGACGCGTTTGCGCAGGGCCGCACCATCATTGCGCCCGACTGGCGCGGCTTTGGCCAAACCACGCTGGCCCGGCCGGGCCACCAGGCGGACGCCTACTGGGCGCCTGACTACCTGGCCGACCTCGATCTCTTGCTTGATCACTATGTCGGCGACACGCCGGTGGACCTGGTCGGTCACAGCCTGGGCGGCAACATCGCCATGCTGTATGCGGGTGTGCGGCCCGCGCGCATTCGCAAGCTGGTCAATCTGGAAGGCTTTGGCCTGCCCGCCAGCCAGCCGAGCCAGGCACCGGGGCGCTACGCCAAATGGATGGACGAACTCAAAAGCCTGCACCGCGGCGAGCTGGCCCTGAAAGCCTATGACGATGTGGATGGCGTGGCGCGCCGCCTGATGAAAACCAACCGACGCCTGTCGCCAGAGAAAGCCGGCTGGCTGGCCAGCCACTGGGCGCGACCCAACGCCCAGGGCCAATGGCAGATTCTGGGCGAGCCTGGCCACAAGATCACCAGCGCCCAGCTCTACCGGCTGGACGAGGTGCAGGAGATTTACCGCCGCATCAGCGCGCCCGTGCTGGCGATTGAAGCCTCCGACGACTCGCTGGCCCTGTGGTGGAAAGACAAATACAGCCTGGCCGAGTACCACGAAAGGCTCAAGCAGGTGCCCAACGCCACAGTCGCCGTGGTGCAGGACGCCGGCCACATGCTGCACCACGACCAGCCCGAAGCGCTGGCCATCCTGATTGAGGGCTTTTTGACTTGAGTGATTGCCGGTCGTGAGAAAATCACGGGTTAGCCAACCTCGGCCCCACCCACCTTCAGGATTGAACTCTCATGGAAGCAGAACACATCAACGCCATCGGCAACCAACTGGCAGACCTGAGCACGCGGGTCAATGAACTTCGGGGGTATCTTTGACTACCCTGCCAAGGAACGAAAACTGAACGAAGTCAACGCCGCGCTGGAAGACCCCAAGGTCTGGGACAACCCCAAGCGCGCGCAGGAACTCGGCCGGGAAAAAAAATCGCTCGAAGACGTGGTGCATGTGATTGACCGGCTGAGCAGCGAACTGGCCGACAACACCGAACTGTTCGGCATGTCGAAAGACGACGGCGACGAAGCCGGCATGCAGGCGATCGAGGGCGAAGCCGCCAAGGTCGCGCTGGAAGTCGAGAAGATGGAATTTCGCCGGATGTTCAACAACCCGGCCGACCCGCTCAACGCCTTCCTCGACATCCAGGCTGGCGCCGGCGGCACCGA
>NZ_JANOAL010000246.1:0-21583 GCF_031411155.1 Polaromonas sp.
CGGCAACCTCGACCCAAGCACGGCCGCCAGGGTGATGGACGCGCTGATTGCGCAGACGCGCGAACACGGCGCCTCGCTGGTGCTGGTCACCCATTCAGAAGCCGCCGCCGCACGGGCCGACCGCGTGCTGCACCTGAGCAGTACCGGCATTTCAGCCTAGACCTCGCTGCTTTCAGGTTCGCGCACTTTGATGCCCATGGCCTTGAGGGTGTCGGCGATGGCCGCCACGGCGCCCGGGATGCCGGCTTCGCCAAAGTGGCCCATGCAGCCGACGCGGAAGGTTTCCAGCTGCGTCAGCTTGCCCGGATACAGGATGTAGCCGCGCTTCTTGACTTCCTGGTAGAAAGTCTTGAAGTCGTACTTTGGATCGTCGGGCGCATGGAAGGTGACGATGATGGGGGCCTGCAGCGCCGGATCGAGGTAGGTGCGGAAACCCAGCGCCGCGAGCCCATCGATCAGTGCCTTGCAATTGCGTGCATAACGGCCGCCACGCGCGGCCAGGCCGCCTTCCTCGACATACTGCGTGATCGCCTCATCGAGCGCGGCGACTACGTGCGTCGGTGGCGTGAAGCGCCACTGCGTCGTCTTGCCCATGTACACCCACTGGTCATAGAGGTCCAGGCTCAGCGAATGGCAGTTGCCTTCGCATTTTTCCAGCGTGCTGCGCTTGGCGATCACGAAGCCCATGCCGGGAACGCCTTCGAGGCACTTGCCGGAAGCGGCGATGACGGCGTCAAAAGGCGTCTTGCGTGCATCGATTTCGAGGGCGCCAAAGGAACTCATGGCATCAACGATCAGGCCGCGGCCGTGTTTGGCGACGACCAGCGCGATCTCGTGCAGCGGGTTGAGTACGCCGGTGCCGGTTTCGCAGTGAACCAGTGCGACATGGGTGATGCTCGGGTCGGCGGCGAGTGCGCGCTCGACGTCGGCGGCCAGCACCTGCTTGTCTTCGGTGTAGTCGATGGTGCTCAGCTTGCGGCCCAGCACCTTGCAAATCCTGGCGAGGCGCTGGCAGTAGGCGCCGTTGTTGGGCACCAGCACATGGCCGTTGCGCGGGACCAGGGTGCCTATGGCCGCTTCGACCGAGAAAGTGCCGCTGCCCTGCAGTGGCACGCACTCGTGCGTGTCCTCGCCATGGACGATGCGCAGCACCTGCTGGCGAATGCGCGCGGTGATCTGGTTGAAGTCGGCATCCCATGAGCCCCAGTCGCGCAGCATCGCCGCCCGGGTGCGGTCGGAGGTGGTGAGGGGGCCGGGGGTGAGCAAAATGGGGTAAGAAGTCTGAGTCATGTTTTCTCCGGGTGATAAAGAAGTAGGTTGAAGCGATTTAGCTGCGGGCCAGATTGCGCCACGCCTGGGTGCGGGAGAGCAGGACGCGCGTCAGCAGCGAATAGACGATGCACACAAGTACCGAGGTGACGACGATCAGGCTGGCCAGGGCCGATGCCGGCCCGACGTCGCCGGCATCATCCAGATGCATGATGGCGACCGACGCGAGAATGGTGTTGGGCGTGTAAAGGAAGATCGCTGCGGATAGGCTGGCCATCGAGACGACAAAATAGTAGCGGCCGATATCGAGGAGCACCGGCAGGCAGACCGGCACCGTGACCCGAATGAAGGTCTTGAGGGCGGGTACCTTGAGCGAGGCCGATACCGCCTCGAACTCGTTGTCGATCTGCTTGAGCGCGGTCACGGCGGTGAGATGGCTGGAGGTGTAGTAATGAACAATCATCGACAGGATCAGGATCGCCATCGTCTGGTAGAGGAAGTTCAGCGGGTTGGCCGGATGGTTGAAAAACATCACATAGCCCAGCCCTAGCACCAGGCCCGGCACGGCCATTGACAAGACCGCCATCAGGTGCATCGCCGGCCGCAGCAGGCCCAGGTTGCGGGTTTTCTCGATCAGATAAGCCCCGACGAAAACGATCAGCGATCCACCCAGTGCGGTGCAGGTGGCCACGATCAGGCTGTTCGTGTAGGCGGCGGACATGTCGCTCTCGACCAGTGCGAAGTGGTAGTGCTTGAGCGTGAATGACAAGTCGTAAGGCCACAGCGTGATCAGCGAGGTATAGATCGCCATGCCGACGGTGGCCAGCAGCAGCGAGCACACGAGGGTGCAGAACAGCGTCAGCAAGGCGTCTGTCAGCCGGCGTGGCTTGGGGCTGAGCGGCACCGAGCGGGCCGTCAGTTGGGCCTTGACCTTGCGCCGCACGACGTAGTCGATGACGAAGGAGATGATGGAGGGAATCAGGAGCAGCAGGCCGACCACCGCACCCATTGAAAAGTTGTGCTGGCCGACCACCTGCTTGAAGACATCGACCGACAGCACGTTGAAGTTTCCGCCTATCACCTTTGGCGCGCCGAAGTCACTGATGACGTAGGTGAAGACCACCGTCGCGGCGCTGGCCAGCCCGTACTTGCACGAGGGCAGTGTGATCGTCATGAACTGGCGCGAAGCCCGCGTCCCGAGCGCGGTCGCCGCTTCATAAAGGCGGCCGTCGGCCAGCGAGAGCGCGGTGACGAGGATCATCAGCGCGTGCGGAAAGGTGTTGTAGACCTCGGCCAGTATGATCCCGGGCGCGCCATAGATGGAGGCGCCGCCCAGCAAAAACTTGAGCGCGCCCTGGTTGCCGAACCATTGCACGAAGGAGATGGCCGACAGCAGCGACGGTGCCAGCAGGGGGATGAGCGCGATCAGGCGGAAGGTGGCCTTGAGCGGCGTCGGTATGCAGCTGCGCGTCAGCGCATAGGCGAAGACGAAGGCCGTCGGTACCGAAATCAGGACCACCACCGTGGCCACCCAGATCGAGTTCCACGCCGCCCGCAGCAGGCTGGGGGTCTGGAAGTAGGTGATGAAGTGGGTCAGGCCGACGAAGTGGCCCTCCTTGTCTTCGACGGCATTGAGCAAGATGGTGCTCAGCGGCGCGATCAGGAACAGGAACAGCATCCCCATCACGACGAGCAGAATGGCCCGGGCGATGGTTTCGTCACGACTCCAGCGCATTCCGACGCGGCCAGTGCGCGCGGGAAGAGGGTGTGCCAGGGTGTTCATGCTTGAGCCGCCTTCGCAGAAAAGGCCCGAATGCGGTTGGCGCGCAGGGCGATGTCTAGGTAGTTGCCTTCGCGGATGTCCAGGTCGTGCAACTGGTTGAGCGAGAAGTTCAAGCCCAGGGTTTGACCGCCCAGGGCGTCGGCCTTCACCTCGGCGATGCACAAGCCACCGAGAAACTCGACCTTGGTCACGCGCACGCGCAAGCGGTTTGGCGTATCCGGCAGAAGATGCTCGGCCAGGCGGTCTTCCGGCCGCAGGTAGAGGTTCACCGCTTCGCCGGGCGCGAAACCCGTGTTGCAGGCGTCGCACTGGAGCTCCATCTCACCGACCCGGAAACGGTTGCCGCCCATGGCCTGCGCGCGCAGCACATTGACCTTGCCGACGACGTGGGCGACGAAGGGGGTGGCCGGCCGTTCGTAGATTTCCATGGGGGTGCCGACCTGTTCGATGACGCCCTGGTTCATGACGACAACGCGGTCGGCCATGGACAGGGCTTCTTCCTGATCGTGCGTGACCATGATGGTCGTGATGCCGACCTGCTTTTGCAGGCGGCGAATTTCGCCGCGCAGGCGAATGCGCTCCAGCGCGTCAAGCGCCGACAGCGGCTCATCGAGCAGCAGCAGGCCGGGCCGCGTCGCCAGGGCGCGGGCCAGCGCGATCCGCTGCTGTTGTCCGCCCGAGAGCTGGCTGGGGTATTTCTGGCCCGAGGTGGGCAGGCCGACGAGCTTGAGAAGCTCCTCGGTCCTGGCCTTGACTTCGGCTCTTTTGGCCTTGCTGTTGACCAGCCCATAGCCGACGTTGTCGGCAATCGTCAGGTTGGGAAAGAGGGCGTAGGACTGGAACACGATGCCGTAGTCGCGCTTGTCGGCCGGCAACCAGGAGATGTCCCGTCCATTTTGCAGGATCTGCCCCGAGGTCTGCGTCTCCAGGCCGGCAATGATGCGCAGCAAGGTCGTCTTGCCGCAGCCGGAAGGACCGAGAAAACAGAGCATCTCGCCCGGGTTGACGCGCAGGTGGACGTCGCGCAGGGCGCTGAAGGACTCGAAGTCCTTGCGTATGCCAATCACCTCAAGCGCGGCGCTGGCCTGCTGCGCTTTCTGGGCCATGAATTGTGTGGGGCTCATATCCATTTTTCGAACTCATCGTTGATGGACGCCGCCGTGGCGGCGTCCAGGGGTGAAATCAGGGATGCGACGGCGCCTATTTGGCTTCCGACTTGCCTTCGTAGCGCTTGCTCCACTCGGCCAGGATCCGCTCACGGTTTTTAGCGGCCCAGTTGATGTCGTTCTTTGCCAGCAGCTTCTCGTAGTTTTCCGGGATGCCTTCCAGTTTCTTGGCCACGCCGGGGTAGGCGACCACGGCCCACCAGGTGGCGGTGATCTGGTTGGATTCCTTGCTCGCCATCCAGTCGGCAAAGCGCTTGGCCTGTTCCATTTTCTTGCTGGTCTTCATGAGGCTGGTGGCCTCGATGTCCCAACCCAGGCCTTCCTTGGGAAAGACCAGTTCCACCGGCGCACCCGACTTCTGGACCTGGTGTGCGCGGAACTCAAACGAGATGCCGATGGGGAACTCCCCGGCGCCAGCCTGTTTGCAGGGCTTGGAGCCCGAATGCACGTATTGCGCGATGTTTTCGTGCAGCGCATCCATGTACTTCCAGCCCTCGGTTTCACCCCACATTTGCAACCAGGAGGACACGTCGAGATAGCCGGTGCCGCTGGACGCCGGGTGCGGCATGGTGATGGCGCCCTTGTAAATGGGTTTGGCCAGATCCTTCCAGCTCTCTGGCTTGGGCAGGCCGCGTTTTTTTGCTTCGACGGTGTTGAAGCAGATGGTCGCGGCCCAGACGTCCATTCCCACCCAGGCCGGCGGGCGCTTGGTGTCGGAGTACGCGGGGTTGAGTTCCTTGAAGCCCTTGGGCTCATAGGCCACCAGCATGCCCTCCTGCTCAAGCAGGGCCAGGCTGCTGGCCGCCAGGCCGGCGACCACGTCGGCCTGCGGATTAGCCTTTTCAGCGAGCAGCTTGGCCGTCACGATGCCGGTCGAATCGCGAACCCACTTCACTTCGATGTCTGGATTTGCCTTCTCAAAGCCGTCCTTGTACAGCTTCATGGCATCGGTTTCGAGCGCGGTGTAGACCAGCAGGGGCGTTTTTGGCTGCGCCAGTACGGCAGTGGCGGCAAGGCTCAATACCGCGGCGCTCAAGGCCATCACCAGTCGCTTTGGGTTGTGTCTCATGGTCATCTTTGTCTCCTGTAGTAATTGGGCGTGTCAATCAACGGAAGTTTGCGAATCTTCTGAGAACCAACACGATTTGGCTTCTCACTTCAGCCAGCTACTTGGCAGCGCTTTTCCGCAAGGGTGCGGGTGGCATTCTGAGCAAGCAACTTTGCTTCGGCGAATTAAATGTAGAACGTTAATTGAAGACTGTCAATAAAAAATTGTTGACAGTCTTCAATTATTGAATGAGAATACCCACCATGCAAACAAACAATTCCACTGCAGCCCTGGCCTTTCTTCAATCGAGCTCCTTGCCGATGTTGGTGCAGGAGGAAATCGAACGTCTCATCATGACGGGCGAGTTGGCCGTGGGTAGCCGGATCAACGAGAGCGAGCTGTCGCAGCGCTTCAACACCAGCCGCGGCCCTATCCGCGAGGCTTTGCGGGCACTTGAAGAGGCCGGCCTGGTGCGCAATGAGAAGAACCGGGGTGTCTTCGTCCGCGAAATCGGCTTCGAGGAAGCCGATGAGATCTACGAGCTGCGCGAAGCGCTGGAAGAAATCATCGGGCGGCGCGTGGCCCAGGCCATGAAGCCGGATGCGCTTGAGCGCCTCAAGGCCATGCTTGGGCCTATGAAATCGGCCGCTCAAGCCTCGGACCTCGAGCAATACGCGCAACTCAATCTTCAGTTCCACGAGATCCTGCTCGAGACCGCGGGCAGCCAGAAGCTGATCGAAACCTACAAGCGCCTGATCAAGGAGCTGCATCTGTTCAGGATGCGCGCGCTCGACAGCGGCGGCGGCCTGCGCGTCTCCGTTGATGAACACCGGGAAATCGTCGAGGCCATTGCCAGCGGCGACCCGGATCGTGCCGGCAGGGTAATGCGCCAGCATGTCGCGGGAAGTCGCGCACGCATGCACAAAGCGTTGGGCCGCCCGGACGCAGCGTTAAGCCCCCCAATTTTTCAACCACACCAAGGAAGCTCGAAATGACATCTCAGACCCTAGAAGTGAATGCCCGGAACTACCGCTGGATGAGTCGTCCCGTGGTCGTTGTTTGCGTGGACGGCTGCGAGCCGGCCTACCTCGACGCCGCGGTCGCCGCCGGCGTGGCGCCCTACCTGGCGCGCGTGATGAAGACCGGCGCCAACCTGCTGGCCGACTGCGTGGTGCCGTCGTTCACCAATCCCAACAACCTGTCGATCGTCACCGGCGCGCCGCCGGCGGTCCACGGCATCTGCGGCAACTACTTCTTCGACCGCGAGCTCGGCCAGGAAGTCATGATGAACGACCCCAAGTACCTGCGCGCCGGCACCGTGCTGGCGGCCTTCGCCGATGCGGGCGCCAAGGTGGCCGTGGTCACGGCCAAGGACAAGCTGCGCAAGCTGCTGGGCAACAAAATGAAGGGTATCTGCTTCTCGTCGGAAAAAGCCGAAGAGGCGACGATCGCGGAGAACGGTATCGATCATGTGGTCGAGTTGGTGGGCATGCCGGTGCCATCGGTGTACAGCGCCGAGCTGTCCGAGTTCGTCTTTGCGGCCGGCGTCAAGCTGATGGAGACACGCCGACCCGACCTGATGTACCTCTCGACCACCGACTATGTGCAGCACAAGGCCGCGCCGGGCAGCCCGGCCGCGAATGCCTTCTACGCCATGATGGACCGCTACCTGGCGCAGCTCGACGAACTCGGTGCCACCATCGTGCTCACCGCCGACCATGGGATGAACGACAAGCACGGCGCGGATGGCTCGCCCAACGTGATCTACCTGCAGGACGTGCTCGACAGCTGGTACGGTGCCGAGAAGGCACGGGTCATTCTGCCCATCACCGACCCCTACGTGGTGCACCATGGCGCACTCGGCTCTTTCGCCACGGTCTATGCGCCCGATGAAGCCACCGCAGCGCAGTGGATCGAAAGCATCAAGCAGGTGCCAGGCATGGAGTCTGTGTTGACGCGCGCCGAGGCCGCGGCACGCTTCGAACTGCCGCCCGACCGTATCGGTGACATCGTCGTCGTCGGTGATCGCAAAACGGTGATCGGCACCTCGGCCAGCCGCCATGACCTGTCCGCCCTGGAGGTGCCGCTGCGCTCGCATGGCGGCGTGTCCGAGCAGCGCGTCCCCCTCATCTGCAACCGTCCGGTCACCGGCATCGCCAGCGGCCGTCGGCTGCGCAATTTCGACGCTCTTGACCTGGCCCTGAACCACGCCCAATAGCCCCACCTCATAACCACAGCCCGGAGCATCATGATGAGTCAAACCCAGTTGAAACCCGCCGCCATCCACCACGAAGCGTTGCGCATCGCCGGGGAGCGGGTCTACCGCGACGAGGTGATAGAGGTTACCTACCCCTACACCGGCGAGGTGATCGCCACCGTACCCAAGGCCACGCTCGAAGACGTGCGGCGCGCCTACCGCATCGCCCGCGACTACAAGCCGACGCTGACGCGCTACGAGCGCTACAAGATTTTGATGCGCGCCGGCGAAATCATCGCGTCGCGGCTGGATGAAATCTCGCGCACCATCACGCTCGAATCCGGGCTGTGCCGCAAGGATTCGCTGTATGAGGTGGGCCGCGCCTCCGACGTGCTGCTGTTCGCGGCCAACCAGGCGCTGGTCGACGACGGTCAGGTGTTCTCCTGCGACCTCACGCACCACGGCAAGAGCCGCAAGGTCTACACCATGAAGGAGCCGCTGCTGGGCGCGATCACCGCCATCACGCCCTTTAACCATCCGCTGAACCAGGTGATCCACAAGGTGGCGCCGTCCATCGCCACCAACAACCGCATGGTGCTCAAGCCGAGCGAGAAGACGCCGCTGACGGCCTTTATCCTGGCCGACATCCTGTACGAAGCGGGCCTGCCGCCGCAGATGCTGTCGGTGATCACCGGCGACCCGCGCGAGATCGCCGACGAGATGCTCACCAGCCCCGACGTCGACCTGGTGACCTTCACCGGCGGCGTGGCGATCGGCAAGTACATCGCCGGCAAGGCCGCTTACAAGCGCCAGATTCTCGAGCTCGGCGGCAACGACCCCATCATCGTGATGGAAGACGCCGATATCGAGGAAGCCGCCACGCTGGCGGCCGCCGGCTCCTACAAGAATTCCGGCCAGCGCTGCACCGCCATCAAGCGCATGCTGGTGCAGGAAAGCGTGGCCGACCGTTTCGTCGAGCTGCTGCTTGAGAAGACCCGCGCGCTGAAGTACGGCGACCCCATGGACACCAGCATGGACATGGGCACGGTGATCGACGAGGCTGCGGCGATTCAGTTCGAGGCGGTGGTCAACGAGGCCATTGTCGGCGGCGCCAAGCTGCTCTATGGCAATGTGCGCCGCGGCGCCCTGTATTCGCCCACGCTGCTAGACCACGTCGATCCCGAGATGACGGTGGCCAAGCAGGAAACCTTCGGCCCGGTATCACCGGTCATCCGCTTCAAGACGATCGAGGACGCGATCCGCATCTCCAACGGCACGGCCTACGGCCTGTCGTCGGCGGTCTGCACCAACCGCCTCGACTACATCACGCGCTTCATCCGCGAGCTCAACGTCGGCAGCGTCAACGTGCGCGAAGTGCCGGGCTACCGACTGGAGCTCACGCCCTTCGGCGGCATCAAGGATTCCGGCCTGGGCTACAAGGAAGGCGTGCTCGAGGCGATCAAGAGCTTTAGCAATTGCAAGACCTATTCCCTCCCCTGGTAAGGCATGGAGCGGGGCAGCCAGCGGGTCCCCCTAGTAGCTCTTGAAACTGTTTTACTTCGCCTTCAACCAAACAGGAGAAAAATGTGATGCTGATCGGAATCCCCAAGGAAATCAAGAACCATGAGTACCGCGTCGGCCTGACGCCCTCGTCGGTGCGCGAGCTGACGGCGGCGGGCCACCGCGTGATCGTGGAACGCAACGCCGGTGCCGGCATAGGCGCCAACGATGCCGAATACGAACAGGCGGGTGCCGGCATCGTGCAGGGCGCCGACGAAGTGTTCGCGCGTGCCGACATGATTGTCAAGGTCAAGGAGCCGCAAGCCCAGGAGCGCGCGCAGCTCAGGCCCGGCCAGTTGTTGTTCACCTACCTGCATCTGGCCCCCGATCCGCAGCAGTGCAGGGAACTGGTCGACAGCGGCGCCGTCTGCATCGCCTACGAGACCGTGACGCAGGCCGGCGGCGGCTTGCCGCTGTTGGCGCCGATGTCGGAAGTCGCGGGCCGCATGGCTATCCAGGCCGCGGCGCACAGCCTGGAGCGCGTCCATGGCGGGCGCGGCATTCTGCTGGGCGGCGTGCCCGGCGTGGCACCGGCAAAAATCGTGATTCTGGGCGCCGGCGTCGTCGGCTCCAATGCGGCGCAGATGGCGGTGGGAACGGGTGCCCAGGTGGTGGTGATCGACCGCAGCCTGGATGCGCTGCGCCGCATGGACCGGCTGCTGGGTGCGCGCATAACCACCCTGTTCTCGAACCGCGACAACATCGAGGAACAGGTGCTGTCGGCCGACGCGGTGATTGGCGGTGTGCTGATCCCGGGCGCCGCGGCACCGAAGCTGGTCACGCGTGCCATGCTGTCCGGCATGAAGCCGGGCTCGGTGGTGGTCGACGTCGCGATCGACCAGGGCGGTTGCTTTGAAACCTCACATGCCACCACCCACGCGGATCCGACCTATGTGGTCGACGGCGTCGTGCATTACTGCGTGGCCAACATGCCCGGCGGCGTGCCGCGCACCTCGACCTATGCGCTCAACAACGCCACCCTGCCCTATGTGCTGGCGCTGGCGAACAAGGGCTGGCAGCAGGCACTGAAGGACGACGCCCACCTGCGCAACGGCCTCAACGTCGCCGCCGGCAAGGTCACCTGCCTGGAAGTGGCCAACGACCTCCACTACCCCTACCACGACCCCCTGACCTTGTTGGCGACCTGAAAGCCCATGGACACCTTGACCCGCCGCACACCTGGCACCCGGTGCCCGGTGCTGGCCCTGTTGTGCCTGGGCTTGCTGGGGCCCCTGGCCGCCCGCGCCACCGACCGCGCCCCTCCCTTGAGCGTCGGCATGATCGCCGCCAGCACCGCGAAAAAGGTCATCGAGGACTGGAAGCCCTTCACCGATGCCCTGGCCCGGGAACTGCAAACACCGGTCAAGGTGCTGGCCTCGAAAAACTACGCCGATATTTCCAGCGCACTGAAGGACGGCAGCATTCAGGTCGCGTGGATCAACAACAAGCTGGCGATCGAACTGGTGGAAAGCGACCAGGCCGCCGTGTTCGCGCAAATGATGAGGCTGGACGGCTCGCGCGGCTACAAGTCGCTACTGTTCGCCCGCAAGGACGGCCCGATTCAGTCGCTGGCTGATGTCATAGGCCGTCCGGGCGTCTACAGCTTCGGCTCGGGCGACAAGAAGTCCACCTCCGGCTACCTGGTGCCCAACTACTATGTGTTCGCCAGGAACAAGATAGAGCCGCAAAAGCACTTCAAGCAAGTCAGCCACGCCAACCATCTGGATAATTTCCTCGCCGTGGCCGACGGCCGGGTGGACCTGGCCACGAACAACACCGAGGAGTTGCCCCGCTATCAGGCAGAGTTTCCAGAGAAGTTCGCGCGCGTCAGCGTGATCTGGGAGTCGCCACTGATTCCCAACGATCCGATCGTGTACCGCAAGGACCTGTCTGTCGCCATGCAGCAGCGCATCAAGAAATTCTTTACCGCATACGGTCGCACCGAGGCGGAAAAAACCACCTTGAAGCGTATCAATGGCCTGGGGAGTTTCCGCGCTTCGTCGAACTTCCAGCTGCGCCCCGTGGTGGACCTGGAGCTCTTTCAGGCGCTGACCAACGCTATGGCCGAAAACGCGAACTCACCCGAGAAGCTACAGGCTGTGATGAACGGCTTGACGAAGCGCGCGGCACGGCTGGATACGGTGCTCAACGCCACGCGCCTGGACAGCCCATGACCACCCCCTGCGTGCGCAACGCGATGAAGAATTTCACCAACAACTTTTCACTGACCTGCCCGCCATGAGCCTCAACATTCCAGACATCATCGGCCTGTTCCAGTCCAAGGGCCATGCCCAGTACGACGGCGAGCCCGTGACGCAACTCGGGCATGCGCTGCAGTCGGCCCACCTGGCCGAGCAGGCCGGTGCCGACAGCGCCTTGATCACGGCCTCGCTGTTGCATGATCTCGGTCACCTGTTGCACGACTTCGGCGGCACACCGACGCAGCAAGGCCTGGACGACCTGCATCAGTACCGCTGCCTGCCTTTCCTGAGGCCGCTGTTCGGCCCGGCAACTCTGGAGCCGATCCGGCTCCATGTGGATGCCAAACGCTATCTGTGCGTGCGCGAGCCTGGCTACCTTGAAGCGCTGTCGCCCGACTCACAGCGCAGCCTGGTCTTGCAGGGCGGCGTCTTTAGCAACGCGCAAATGCAGGACTTCGAGGCTCTGCCTCATGCCCGAGACGCCATCCGACTGCGGCGCTGGGACGACATCGCCAAGTGCGCTGACGCGGTAGTACCCGAGTTGGCGCACTTCATTCGTCACATAGAAATCAGCGCAGGCTTGCATTTGCGTTCAACAAAAGGGTAGATAAACATGCGTCCATTCTGGATCGAGCAAGCGCTTTTCAATGATGGCGATCTGGCGCCCGCCCTGCAGGGCGAGCAGTCCGCCGATGTCTGCATTGTCGGCGGCGGTTTTACCGGTTTATGGACCGCGATCCAGACCAAGCAGCAAAATCCGGCCCTGGACATTGCCATCATCGAAAGCGACCTCTGCGGCGCCGGTGCCAGTGGCCGCAATGGGGGTTGCCTGTTGACCTGGTCAGCCAAGTTTTTTACCTTGCGCAGACTTTTTGGCGAAGCCGAGGCGATCCGGCTGGTCAAGGCCTCGGAAGCGGTGGTTCAGCACATCGCGGACTTTTGTCGCGAGCAGGGCGTCGATGCCGAGCTGCGACATGATGGCACCCTGTATACCGCCACCTCGCAAGCCCAGATCGGGACGCTCGATCCGGTGATGCAGGGGCTGGAAGCGTGTGGTATCAAGTCGTATTACGACATGCCGCCACAAGAGGTGGCACGCCGCTCCGGTTCGGCCCGCAACCTGGCCGGCGTGTACTCGCCAATCGCCGCGACGGTGCATCCAGGCAAGCTGGTGCGAGGGCTGCGGCGCGTGGCGCTCAAGATGGGGATTCGCATTTACGAGCGCACCCCGATGCTGGACTTTAGCACCGACCACCCCGTCACCGTGCGCACGCCCTGCGGCTGCATCAAGGCGAAGAAACTGGTGCTGGCCATCAATGCCTGGATGGCCAGCACCTTCCCGCAGTTCGAGCGGACCATTGCCGTGGTGTCCAGCGACATGGTCATCACCGAGAAATGCCCGGACCTGCTGGAACAGATCGGCCTCACGGATGGCGTTTCGGTGCTCGACTCGCGCACCTTCGTCTATTACTACCGCAGCACGGTCGATGGACGGATCATGCTGGGCAAAGGGGGAAACACCTTTTCGTGGGGCGGCCGGATTGCGCCGGTCTTTGACCAGCGCTCGCCCTATGAGGCCGAACTGACGCGCGCGCTGCATTCCTTCTTCCCGGCGCTGCGCGAGACGCCGATCACGGCGAGCTGGAATGGCCCGTCGGACCGCTCGACCACCGGTTTTCCATTTTTTGGAAAATTGAACGGAGCTCCCCATATCTACTATGGCTTCGGCTATTCCGGCAATGGCGTCGGCCCCACCTATATGGGCGGACAGATACTGTCGTCCATGCTGCTGGGTCTGGACAACGAATGGACGCGCAGTCCCCTGACGCAAGGCCCTCTGGGGCACTTCCCGCCTGAGCCCATCCGCTACGTCGGCTCCATCATGGTGCGCAATGCCATTCGCCGTAAAGAGCGCGCCGAAGATGAGAACCGCCAGCCCTGGCGGGTTGACAAATTGCTCAGCAAGTTTGCGAACGCAGCCGGCAAAGCCGACAAGGCCTGACCATGAGTCTCCAACGCATCGGGGCTCAAGCCCGGGGCATGAATCTGTCACGTGACGCGTGAGGCCGCGCTGCTGTGCCCGGCGACGAATAAAGTCGACGCATGCGTAACAACCCGCTCAATCCACTCTGGCTCGCGCGGCTCCAGGCGTACGCCTGCCAGCCGCCGGTTCGGGATCGGGTGCCGCTTTATGTGGGCCCGGCCATGGTGGGCTCGGTGGAGCCGGATTTTCTGGATCAAGTCGTGTCAAGTGCCACGCGTCCCAGCCCAATGGAATTGCGCCGGGAGACCCATCGCGAGGGTGTTTGCTGGCGCTTGCTCGGCGAACCGACCGGGGCCATGGCCCTGCTCGCGAATGCGCTTCGCGACTCGGGGCTGGCTGGCGTGTGGCGCGATGAGCAACTGGGCGTGACCGACCTGCAAGGCCAACGGGTGGGTAGCATAGAACGGGCGGCCGTACGTCCATTGGGCATCACCACGCACGCGGTTCACCTCGTCGGGACATCCCCTGACGGCCGGATCTGGGTTCAGCAACGGGCGCTCAACAAGGCCAACGACCCCGGTTTGTGGGATACGCTGGTGGGCGGCATGGTTGCATCAGTTGATACAACGGAAACGGCGCTAAAGCGGGAAACCTGGGAAGAAGCCGGATTGCACCTGAGTGAACTGGACGCCGTGGCCCACCGGGGTCGCGTCACTGTATCCCGACCCAGTCCCGACGGACGCGGTGCGGGCTACCTGCAAGAGCATGTCGACTGGTTCACGGCGACTGTCCCAAGCTGTCTGAATCCTGTCAATCAGGATCGAGAAGTGGCACAGTTTGCCCTCTTGTCGCAAGATGAACTTGTGCTCTGGCTGGAGCAAGACTTGTTCACGGTCGAGGCGGCACTGGTCTTGATGGCTGCCTTGGGCTTGAACTGACTCCAGAGTGCGGAGGCGGCCCACTTCGGACGAGCGGAGTTAAACGCGTTCAACGGTGCGTGTGTACTTTCCTGCTGAAACACGTCCCGCAAGCGAGGTAGTAATCGGGGTTGTGTCGCGTTGACGGTCAAACAGCTTGCTCGTCTATGTTGGGTGCTTTGAACGAAAAGGCTTGAAACGCGGCGACCAACGGAATGCGCTTCCCAATCGACGTCATTCTGATGTGCATTCGCTGGTAAGCGGCCTATCCGTTGAGCTAGGTGCCGGGCTTGCCGAGTATGTCGGTGATCGACTGAATGACGCCGTCCTTGCGGGCAAGCAGCACCGACTTGTAGCCACTGCGCCCGTCCAGTCGGACCATCTGCGCGAACACCTGGGCTTGGTCCATGTCTACCGCGTCGATCGCGAGCCGATTGTTGAGCCAGGCGAGCTGAACCCGTCCATCGATCAACGCGCTGGCGATCTCGCTGTAATTCTTGGATGCGACCACCTTCACCGGCATGCGCAACTCGCGCGCCAGCCCATCGGCCAGCGGCTTCCAGCTTTGCAGCGTTTGCTCCACTGACGTCGGCGCAATGAGCCCGATCGTGAGAATGTTGTCGGCTGCGAGCGCGTAGGAGGGGCATGCAGTCACGGCCAGGGCCACACCTGCCAGTCGTGCCATGAAGCGTGCGAACATGGTCTTCACGCTCAAGGCATTTTGAAAGTCTTGCCATAGCAAAACGACTTCATGGCTTCCTGCACGCATTCCTTGTAGCCTACGCCCGAGTCCTTGATGCGCGAGTTGAGGGTTATGCTGCTATTTCCGAATTAGGGCTGCCAATGAAATTCTTACCGCGAGCGCCACCTTGGGCATGCAGCACCATTTTCTCGCCCTCTTCTTCGCTCACGCCATAGTCGGTGAAGCGGGTTTTCACGCCCAGCTTCTCGATGAAATCAGCGAGATAGCGCGTCGCGTCGGTCAACGGTACGCCCAATGCTTGCGTCAGCACGAGGTCGCGGTCGGCGCGGCGGCCAATGGCACGTTCAAGCACCATGGGCAGTGGGAAGGAGCAGGCAATGCCGTGCGGCAACCCGTAGCGCAGTGTCATTTCATACGAAATGGAGTGCGCCAGGGCAGTCTTGGTGTTAGAGAACGCCATGCCGGCCTTGAGCGCCGCCAACGCCATGCGGCCGCGTAGCGCCAGATTGTCGAGCTGCTGCATGAGCTGGGGTAGCACGTCCATCGTGTCGCGCACAGCAGCCACCGCGAAATTGTCGGAGATCGGGTTGGCATTGACGTTCCAGATCGATTCGAGCGCGTGCGAAAGCGCATCCAGCCCGCTTTGCAGCGTGACCGACGCGGGCAGTGACAGCATCAGCTCAGGATCGATCACGGCATAAGAAGGCCAGGTCTGCGGCAGGTGCAGCGAGTATTTCTTTTGCTGTTCACGGTCCCAGATGGTGGCCCAGGGCGTGACTTCACTGCCTGTGCCGGCCGTGGTGGGCACGGCGATTAGAGACTTGAAGCGGGTCGGGGCGAAGGCCTTCTCGCCGGCCAGTCCGGCCAGGAGGTCGTCGAACTTGCCGCTGTCATTGCCCACCATCAGCGCCTTGGCCGTGTCGATGGCGCTGCCGCCGCCGACGGCGATGATGACCTCTGTGTCCGGATGCTCACGCCAGAATTTCTCCCAGGTTCCGGTTAACTCGGTCACGTCGGGGTTGGGGCGCACCTGGTCGATCACGCAGCTCAGCTGTCCCTTCAAAATGCTCTCCAGGCGGGCCAGCAGTCCGATAGCACGGGCCTCAGGAAAGGTCACCAGCGCGACCTTGCGGCCCGCCAGCAGTTTTGGCAGAGACAACAGAGCCCCTGCCCCGTACACGCTTTGTACGGGGTTGAAGTAATTGGCAGTCATAAATGGCTCTCTAGGAAGTTGTTGCGGGGGGAGGCACCACGCAGTCGCCGATCAGCGAGCTGCCGCGTTCGAGCATCCGCTTCAGGAAAGGCGCTGCACCGGCCTGGATGGCCTGGGTGATGTAGTCGGGCTCACAGCCGTCGACACACACCACCACCACCGGCGCTTGGGGGCTGGCGTAAGCCCGTCCGTTGGCTCGCACGGGTTCGACTGAGGGGTTCATCAACGGGCTCCCTTCTGGATCGAGGCGCGCAGCCAAGTGGAGACGTAGTCGGCCAACATCACCATCACGATGATCACGAGGATGCAGGTCGCGGTGTCCTGGTACTGGAACAGCTTCATGCTGCCGACAAGTTCGAAGCCAATGCCGCCGGCGCCGACCATGCCGAGCACGGTGGCCTGGCGCAGGTTGGTCTCGAAGCGGTAGAGCAGGACCGCGATCCACGCCGTGATCACCTGTGGCAGTACGCCGAAGATGATGATCTGGATCGGCCCGGCGCCGGTCGAGCGCAGGGCCTCGATCGGTCCCTGGTCTATCTCTTCGATCGACTCGGAGAAGAACTTGCCCAACATGCCCGCACCATGCACGGCCAGGGCCAGCACGCCGGGAAAGGGGCCGAGGCCGACGGCCGCGACGAAGATCAGTGCCAGGATGATCTCGTTGATGCCGCGGGTCACGTTGAACACCTGGCGCGTGAAGTGGAACACCGCCATGTTGGGCGTCAGGTTGCGCGCCGCCAAGAAGCACACCGGCACCGCGAGCACGAACGCAAGCAGCGTGCCCCAGATGGCGATCTGCACCGTCTCGATCGCCGGCGTCACCAGCTTGTCGAGGAAGGCCCAGTTCGGCGGGAACATGCGGCCCAGGAAGTCACCGATCCAGGGTAGGCCCTTGTTGAGTTCGGTGAAACTGACCTGGCTGCCCTGGGCCGCCCACCAGAGCACGGCCACGATCGCCGCGCCGATGGCCGCACGCGGCAACCATCCGAAGTTGCCCGTCGGTCGTGCGACGAGCAGGGTGTAAGAACCGATATTCATCATGCCCCCTCGAGTGAAAAATCCTTGACCCGCACCAGCGGCTCTTCGTCGCGTCGCGGCGACAACGCCGACGCCTCGCCCTCTTCGAGCCCAGGGTAGATGCGTTGCAGCACGTCGTCGGTGAGCTGGTTCGGCCCGCCCTCGAACACGATGCGGCCGGCCGACACGCCGACGATGCGTTCGCCGAACTCGCGCGCATAGTCAATCTGGTGCAGGTTGCACACGACCGTGATGCCGAGCTCGCGGCTGGCCTGCTTCAGGTAGGTCAGCACGGTGCGCGAGGTTTTCGGGTCCAGGCTCGCCACCGGCTCGTCGGCGAGGATGACCTTGGGCCTCTGCGCCAGCGCGCGGGCAATGCCCACGCGCTGTTTCTGCCCGCCCGACAAGGTGTCGGTGCGCAGTTCGGCTTTTTCTTCAAGTTCGACCCGGCGCAGACACTCTTGCGCGATGGCGATGTCGGCACGCGGGAAGATCTGCAGCCATGACAGCACCGACGGCACGGCACCCAGGCGACCGGTCAGCACGTTCTTTCGCACCGACAGACGCGGCACCACGTTGTAGTGCTGGAAGATCATCGCGACCTTAAGGCGCAGCTTGCGCAGGCTGGCGGCATCGGAGGTGGCCAACTGGCCATCGACATGGATGTCGCCCTGCGTTGGCTCGGCAAGCCGGTTAATGCATCGCAGCAATGTCGACTTGCCGGCCCCCGAAGGCCCGAGCACGACGAGGAACTCGCCGGGAGCCACGTCGAGGTCGATGCCCTTCAGGGCCTCGAAATCGCCGTAGCGTTTGGTCAAACCGCGGATCTTGATCATTTCATCTTCCTCAGGTCGAGGTTGAGCGACTTGGCGGTCTCGCGGATCACGTCGTAGGCCGCGTCATTGGTCGGGTGGAAGCCGTTGAGCTCGCCCTGGTCCGACCAGGGGATGTTCTTCACCTCGAGAAAAGCGGCCTGGATGCGTTTCTTCAACGCGGGGTCGAGGTCCTTGCGCCAGACCATCGGCGACTCGGGGATCGGGTCGGACTTCCAGACCACCACCAGGTCTTCGCGCTTGGCCAGGCCCTTGGCGATGGCTGCGTCGAGGATGCGGTCGGCGATCGCCACGGCGTCGACCCGCTTGTTCTGGATCGCCACCGCGTTGGAGTCGTGCGAGCCCGAGAAAATCACGCGGCCGAAGTCCTTTTCGGTGTTGAAGCCGATCTTCATCAGGCCGGCCTTGGGGAACAAGTGGCCCGAGGTCGAGCTCGGGTCGACGAAGGCGAAGTTCTTGCCCTTCAGGTCGGCCACCGTCTTGATGCCGCTGTCCTTGTGGGCCACGATCAGGCTGTGGTAGAAGGTGCGCCCCGCCTTTTTCGTTTCGGCCACTGCGAAGGCCTCGATGGGGGCAATCGTCGCCCCCAGCACGTAGGAGAAGGGGCCCAGGTAAGCCACGTCGAGTCGCTTGGAGCGCAATGCTTCAATCACGCCGTTGTAGTCTGCCGCAACAAACGGCTTGACCGGCATGCCGAGCGACTTGGACAACATGTCCATCATGACCTGGCTGTTGGCAATCATGGCGCGGGAGTCCTCGGAGGGAATCAGGCCGACCGTGAGTACCTGCTGCTGGGCGCTAGCCGGGAACACGATTGCCGAGGCCGCCAATGCTGTGGCGTACGTTAGAACACTTCTTCGTTTCATCATGCTTGTCTCCTGTTGAGTTTGAGTCATATCAGTCGTCCTTTCATTTGCAGCAGGTCGCATTGGCCCGGCTGGGGTTTTCACGACTTGTTTGTCAGCGTGATGAAAAGACATTGATCCCGAACGGCCGGCAACTTCTGGGGCACCGTGTCGTTCTGGGTGCCAGTAAAGCATCTCCTTGATACATTGGTCCAATTCAAAAATTTTCTCTTTTCTATATACTCAATCTATAGTTTGATCATGCGAAGAAAGAGTCATGCGCCTGACACAATTGCGTTCCTTTTATGCCGTGGCCCGCATGGGCAGCTTCACGCGGGCCGCAGAGCACCTGCATGTGAGCCAACCCACGATCACGACCCAGGTCCGCTTCCTTGAGGAGAGCTATAACGTCGAGCTGTTTTATCGGCGGGGTCGACGGGTGCAGTTGACGGGAATGGGTGAGCAGTTGATGCAACTGGCGCAGCAGATATTTAGTCTGGAGGCCGATGCGGTGCACCTGCTCGGTGATGCGGGCGAACTGCGCTCAGGGCATCTCCGCGTGGCGGCCGTGGGGCCCTACCATGTGACGAAATTGCTGGTGGACTTCAATCAGCATTACCCGGGAATCAAGGTATCGGTGAGCACCGGAAACTCGCAGGATGTGCTGGATCGGCTGTTGGACTACCGGGCCGATGTGGGCGTGCTGGCCCAACTGGTGCACGATGACCGGTTTCTGTCAGTGCCGTTCAGCAAGCACCCGGTGGTCATCTGCACCTCGTCCACACACCGGTTTGCGCGGCGGCGCAGTATCCGCATGGCAGATCTTCAGGGGGAGCGCTTCATACTTCGGGAGCAGGGCTCCACCACCCGCAAGGCGATGGAACAGGCGCTGGACGAGGCCAGTATAAAACCGGAGGTCGTGATGGAGATCGGCAGCCGCGAAGTCATCCGGGAAGCGGTGGCCCAAGGGATTGGCATTGCAGCCGTGTCTCTGGTGGAGTATGTGCCTGGACCAGGTCTGCACATGGTGAAGATCAGCGATGCCGAAATTCACACCTATGCCCACGTTCTGTGCCTGGCTGAACGACGCGAGATGCGCATGGTGAGTGCTTTTTTTGACACCATCGTGCCCACGCCTGAAAGCAAAAAAGCCGCGGCGAGTCGATAAAAGTTGTTAGCGCCTTACCCCTGAGAGTGCGATGAGATGGCGAACTGCCTGTTCGATCCGAGCCTCGTTGTCGACGTACGTAAGGCCCAAGTAGCCGAAGCAAATCCAACTATTCGCCGCTTCCTCCCTTGAGTGCTACCGCAAACAAGGAACCGATCAATGGTCGTTCCTTGCGCACAGAAAGACAGCAGAGCGAATAACTGATCGACAACTGATCGTCCTGGACCACTACAGCGGCGAGCCCAGGCAAAGGAATGAATTCGATTTGGGTAACGAAGCCAACGCCCATCCCGCTGGCCACGGCGTGCAGTATGGCCTCGCGGCTGTTGATTACCATGATGCAGTTCAGACGCACGTTCTTCTGCTCGCACGCGCGCTCGACGCGATGCCGAGTTTTTGATCCGGGCTCCCGAAGAATGACCATTTCACCTTCGATGTCGCGAGTGGTGATCGAGGGGCGCTTCGTCCACGGATGATCCGCAGGTACCACGGCAATGATTCGCTCGCTCCGAAAGGGAACGCTATGCAAACCCTTGACCGGCGGCGGCTCGACCAAGATGCCGACATCAATATCGAAGTCCTGCAGTCCGCGCAGGGTTGATTCCTCCGATCCAATGGAAACCGTCAGTTCCAGCGACGCATGTGCACGCTTGAAGTTGCGCGCCAACTCCAGCGCAATAGGAGGAGACACCGCGCCGACGCGGATGAGTCCAGCTGTGAGCTTGTGCGCGCTTTGCAGGAACTGGATGGCTTCCTCCTCCTGGCCGAACAGGCCTTGGGTGATGCCATAGAGCCGCTCACCCGCCGCGGTCAGCCGGACGGTACGCCCGCCGCGAAGGAACAACTCCACGTTGAAGCGCGTTTCCAAGGCCTTGACCTGATCAGTTACTGTGGGTTGACCGATATGCAGATATGGCACGCACCGCGAAAACTTCCTCGCGGTGGCGGAAGGCCGGGCCGACATGGCTACCAGCAACACCGAAGACCTGCCGCGCTTCCAGGCCGAGCTGCCCGAGAAGTTTGCCCAGATCAGGGTCATCTGGGAATCGCCGCTGATCCCCAACGACCCGTTGGTCTACCGCAAGGACCTGCCGGCCGCCACGCAGCAACGCATCAGGAAGTTTTTCATCGCCTACGGCAAGACCGAGGCGGAAAAAGCCACGCTCAAAAGCATCAACGGGCTGTCCGGTTTCGTCGCCTCCTCCAACCACCAGCTGCGCCCCATTGTGGACCTGGAGCTGTTTGATGCACTGACCAAGGCCATGGCAAGCAGCAACGCAAACGGCACCGCCAGTTTCAACGGGGTGGTCGACCAACTGACCAAGCGCGCAGCCCGCTTGGACACTTTGCTGAACGCCTCGCGTTTTGACAACAACTAATCGACCATCAGCTCGCCAAAGCGGCCGAGGTCCACATTGCCGCCGCTGATGATCACTCCCACGCGCTGGCCCGCGATCGGCAAACCGGCCGCGCAGGCGGCGGCAAAACCCAGGCAGCCGGTCGGCTCCACAATCATCTTCATGCGTTCGGCAAAAAAACGCATGGCCTGCACCAGTTGCGCATCGCTGACGGTCAGGATGTCGTCCACGTCGCGCCGGATCACGCCGAAGGTGTAGTCGCCCAGATGCTGGGTTTGCGCGCCGTCGGCAATGGTCCTGGGAGTGGGAATGTTGACGATG
>NZ_JANOAL010000247.1:0-14722 GCF_031411155.1 Polaromonas sp.
TGGCGCTGGCCGACCGGCTGGCGGGCAGCCAGGGCGTGCTGCTGATTGCGGTGCTGATTGGGGTCTGCGTGCCGCTGTCCAACGTGGCCGCGGTGTGGCCCATGGCCCGGCACGCCCAGCGCGGCTTTCTGCGCGAACTGGTGCGCAACCCGCTGATTCTGGCCACCGCCAGCGGACTGGTGGCCAATCTGCTGGGCTTTGCCCTGCCGGTATGGCTGGAGCCCACGGTGACCCGCATTGGCGCGGCGTCGCTGGCGCTGGGCCTGATGGCCGCTGGCGCCGGCATGCAGTTTGTCCATCTGGCGCAAGCCAAAACGCTGGCGCTGGCGCTGCTGGCGATCAAGCACTTTCTGCTGCCGCTGGTGGCGCTGGGCCTGACCCGGCTGTTTGGTCTGTCAGCCACCCAAAGCACCGTGCTGCTGGCCTTTTCCGCGCTGCCCACGGCTTCCAGCGCCTATGTGCTGGCGGCGCGCATGGGTTACAACGGCGGCTATGTGGCGGGTCTGGTGACCCTGTCCACCATGCTGGGAGTCGTTAGTTTGCCGTTTGCGCTGGGTGTGCTGCGCTGACGCCAATACTCCCCCAAAAACCAGATTGCTATAAATTTGATAGCTGTATACGCACGATCTAACTGGGCTAGAGGCCAATTTCGTTAACATTTACTGCGCAAGAGCCCATTCCACATGCTCCCGCACCAGCTCGCTCGGGTGATGGGCGCGGGCCTGCAAGGCCGGGCGCAGGGGGTCATCGGCCGCCGGGCCGCTTGCGCGCAGCGCGTTGCCCATCGCCACCGCAATGTTGCGCAGCCAGCGCGCATGGCCAATGCGGCGAATCGGGCTGCCCTCGGTGAGGCGCAAAAACTCGGCCTCGGTCCAGCCGAACAGGGTCACGAGCTGCTGGCCCGTCAGACCCTGGCGCTCATCAAAATCAGGCAGGGCGCTGCGCTGGGCAAACTTGTTCCAGGGGCAGATCAGCTGGCAGTCGTCGCAGCCGTAAATGCGATTGCCCATCAGCGGGCGCAGCTCCAGCGGAATCGGCCCGGCATGTTCAATCGTGAGGTAAGAAATGCAACGCCTTGCGTCCAGCTTGTAGGGCGCGATGATGGCCTGCGTCGGACAGACATCGATGCAGGCGCTGCAACTGCCGCAATGCGGCGTCACCGGTTCGCTGGGCGGCAAGGCAATGTCGACATAAATCTCGCCCAGAAAAAACATCGAACCGGCCTCGCGGTTCAGTAGCAGCGTGTGCTTGCCGCGCCAGCCCTGGCCGCTTCTGGCCGCCAGCTCGGCCTCCAGCACCGGGGCCGAGTCGGTGAAGGCGCGGTGGCCCAGGGTTTCGACATGCGCCGCTATCCGTTCGCTAAGCGTTTGCAGGCGCGCGCGCATGACCTTGTGGTAGTCGCGGCCACGGGCATAGACCGAGACAATGCCTTCAGTGGGGCGTTGCAGGCGGCTGAACTCCAGGGCCTGCCATTCGCCAGGCGCGGCGGGTGTGGACGACGGCAGGTAGTCCATGCGGGCGGTGATGACGCTGACGGTGCCCGGAATCAGCTCGGCCGGCCGCGCCCGTTTCAGGCCATGCGCCGCCATGTACTGCATGTCGCCGTGAAAGCCGGCGGCCAGCCAGGCCGATAATCCGGCTTCGGCCGACGACAAATCAACGCCAGCAATGCCGACTTGCGAAAATCCGAGCTCCCGCGCCCAAGTCTGAATTTGATGTACAAACCGATGATTGAGTTGATGACTGTTCTGGACCACCCGTTGATTGTAAAAAACATTGCCTGGCGGGGCGAGGACGCGACGCTGGCCTTTGCCCAGGCGCTGGCCCGGCAACCGGCGATTGGCCACGCGCTGATTGAGCTGCAGGGCGACCTGGGCGCCGGCAAAACCACCTTGGTGCGGCATCTGCTCAAAAGCCTGGGCGTCGAGGGCCGCATCAAAAGCCCGACCTATACGGTGGTGGAGCCCTACACCCTGGGCGCGGCCAGCCTGCAGCCAGGGCTCAACATCTGGCATTTTGATTTTTACCGCTTCAACGACCCGCGCGAGTGGGAAGAAGCCGGCCTGCGCGACATTTTTGCCAGCCCCGGCCTCAAGCTGGTGGAATGGCCCGAAAAAGCCGGCCCCCATCTACCGCCGCCCGATCTGCTGCTCAAAATTGAGGTGCTGGACGATGACGCCCGCGCCGTCACCCTGACCGCGCATACCGCCATCGGCGCAGAACTGCTGGCATGAACCACGAAGCCACCGGCCCCCTCGATCGGCCCAGCCGCCCAAGCCGCAGAAAAGCCCTGCAGCTGGGCAGCGTCGTGCTGCTGCTGGGCGTGCAGCATATCGCGCGCGGCGCCACGATTGTCGCGGTGCGGGTCTGGCCTTCCAAGGACTACACCCGGCTCACCATCGAGTCCGACGGCGAGATCAAGGCCAGGCAATTTTTTGTGCCCGAGCCGCCACGGCTGGCGGTGGACATTGAAGGCATTGACCTGATTCCGGCCCTGCGCGAGCTGGTGGCCAAGGTGAAATCGGACGATCCGAACATCTCGGGCATTCGCGTGGGGCAAAATGCACCGGGCGTGGTGCGGCTCGTCATTGACCTCAAGCAGCCGATGCTGCCGCAGGTGTTTACGCTGCCGCCAGTGGCCGCCTACCAGCACCGGCTGGTGTTTGACCTGTACCCGGCGCTGCCGGTGGACCCGCTGGAGGCCCTGATTGCCGAGCAGCTGTCGGACAAGCCGACGGCGCCGGGCCCCGCGTCCAGCGCGGGCAGCGATCCGCTCGGCGAGCTCATCGCCAGGCAAACCGGAAAACCGCCGGGCAGGCCCGCCGACGTCAGGCCGCCTGCGGGCACGGCGCCCCGGCCGCCCGCCGGCGAGCCGCCCACGGTTGGCAAAGCCAAGACCGACCGCCTCGTCATCGTGGCGCTGGACCCGGGCCATGGCGGCGAAGATTCGGGCGCGGTGGGGCCGGGCGGCACGCGCGAGAAAGACGTGGTGCTGCAGATTGCGCACCGGTTGCGCGAGCGCATCAACCAGCAACCCAACATGCGCGCCTACCTCACGCGCGACGCCGATTTTTTTGTGCCGCTGCATGTGCGGGTGCAAAAGGCGCGTCGCGTGCAGGCCGACCTGTTCATCAGCATCCATGCCGATGCCTTCTTCACCGCCCGGCCCCAGGGCGCCAGCGTCTTTGCGCTCAGCGAGAAAGGCGCGTCGAGCAGCGCCGCGCGCTGGATTGCCGACAAGGAAAACTCGGCCGACCTGGTCGGCGGCGTCAATGTCAAGGCCAAGGATGCGCAGGTACAAAAAGCCCTGCTCGACATGAGCACCACGGCGCAGATCAATGACAGCCTGAAACTGGGAAGCGCGATGCTGGGCGAGATCGGCAATGTTGGCAAGCTGCACAAGCCGCGGGTCGAGCAGGCCGGCTTTGCCGTGCTGAAGGCACCCGACATACCGAGCGTGCTGGTTGAAACCGCCTTCATCAGCAACCCCGATGAAGAAGCCAGGCTGGGCAGCGAGGATTACCAGATCCGTCTGGCCGATGCCCTGATGCGCGGCATCACCCGCTACTTTGCGCGCAACCCGCCGCTGGCGCGCAATCGCGCCCTGTAGGGTCGGGCAAGAGCTCAAACCCAAGAATTTGCAACGCGTTTGATGGCGCGATTGGGCCACCGCCACCGACAGGGGCCGATGGCCTTCTCCTACATGCCTGGTCCGCCACCGCATCTACAGTGAAGTCACAGGCAAAGCGAGGACACAAAGGCGTAAACCGCGTCACTGTCCGCAGCAAGTCAGCCTGAAACTTTAGGCAAAGGTAAACCCCATGAACACGAAACTCCTGATGTCCGCAGTCGCTGCTTCTTTCATTGCATTGACCGGCTGCGCAAGCAACCCCACCAACGCGCAAATTGGCACGGCCACAGGCGCAGTGCTTGGCGGCGTGGTCGGTAACGCTGCTTTCGGCAGCACACTCGGCACCGTAGGCGGCGCAGCGGCCGGCGCGCTGATCGGCAACGAGGTCGGCAAAAAACGCTAAGCCCTTGCCAACACCCGTCAATGATGCCGCCAAGAGCGTCAGACGGGCTGGATCAGTGGGTTGAGATCGTCTCGATGTCACACACAAGCGACTCGCTTATTCCGGCGAGCCGCTTTTTTTGGGCGCGCTTGTCGAATCGCGGCCGAGGTCAGACCCGGATTCATGCGGCTTTCATGTACGCACTGCACCACCCTTCACCACTGACCAGTTTCCCCGGAAAAATGGCGCACGATCCAGGCGCTGCAGTCGGCTGCTTGGCCCGAAACATCTGGCATGAGGCACATTTCTGCCCGGCGGCGTAGTTCGGAAAACTCGCGCTTTCAACCTTGCTGGCGTCCGCCCGGTAGCCCAGAGCGCTGGCCTGGGGACTGGTTTCCAGAAGCAGGGAGGCCTCTGACTGTGCCAGATCCACGGCGACTAGACCTGCCGTGCCGAGAATGGACTGGATGGTAAAAATTCTGCGATTGATTTTCATGGCTCTTCCTTCAAAAGTGGGGCTCGCTGCATATCAAGGCCCGGGGACACCGATCTCCATGGTCTGGCCGCGACTTTCATAGGCCTGGTAGGCTTCCAGCGCCGTTAAATCCGCGCTGCCAATTTCCTGACTGTCACCCCGCATGGCGGCAACGATGCACCAGTTGATGAACTCCTGAACCGTCACCACCCGGCGGAATTGCTGCTTGAACTTGGGAAAGGTTTCGGGATGCGTGGCAGCGCCGTTGGGATGGCACATATTGCAATTCTGGCCGTTGGTGCCCAGCTGGCGGTCCTTCCACAGCACCTCGCCGCGCCTGATCACCTTGTCGGTCTCTTCCCTGGTCTTGCGCACCAGTTCCGGGTCCAGCTTCGGACTTTGCACATGTATGCCGCGCGGCAGCTTCGGAGCATCTTGCGGCGTGGCCGCACCATGCCAGGCCAGCGCCAGCGTGATAAGCCCGGCCTGCATCGCGGGCAGCGCGGTTCGGATGATTGCTTGCATGATTCCCTCCGGATGATTCGCTTCGTTCAACACTGATGCGTCGCCTGTCCTCAAGCCGCCGGCGGCTTGAGGGTCCACAAAATATCTTCGTGGCTGACCTTGCCACTGCCGCCTTCTACCCTGGCGATATGCCAGCCCAGGCCGTCGAACAGCAGGGACGGGTTGGGGCGCGGCATCTGGCCGGTCAGCCCCAGCGTGTGATAGCTCTCCGGATAAGGATGAGGCCATGAGGTGGACAAAATGCCGGTGAACTTCATGTTGGCAATCTGGTGCTCCACCAGCTGATGCACATGCGCGTGAAACACCTGAACGTTGCTGAAAGGCCTGAGAATGGCGTGGGCCAGGTCGGCGTCCTGCGTCCAGAAATTCCAGGGCTTGTGGTACTGGTAGAGCGGCACGTGGCTGAAGATCAGGATGGGGGCATCCTTGGGCACATTTGCCAGGTCTTTTTCCATCCAGTCCAGTTGCGCCCTGCCGAGCGCGAAGGTTCCCTGGGCCGGGTCGTTGATATCCCCCGCCACTTTCATCCGCTCTTGCGGGCTCAGTTTGCGGCTGCTCCAGAAATCGCTCAAATTGCAACCGTGCAGCGCCATGATGTGCGCGCCCTTGTGGTCGAACGAGTAATACGGCATGGAACGCCGGATCATGTTCCGCATGTAGTACTCGCCCATGTCCAGGTACCAGTCATGTTCACCCGCCAGGTAGTGAATGGTCGGCTTGAGCCCGGCGATGATCTCCTCAAAATACTTGAATTCTTCCAGCGTACCGTCGGTGATGGCGTCGCCCAGGTACATCACGAAATCGGGCGCCGGGGTCATCGCGTTGATCTGCCTGATCGCTGCCTCCAGCCGGACTTTCATCGGGCCGTTTTTCTTGCCCATGGTGTGGCTGTCTGCAAGAATCGCGAAGGTGAAGTCCTCGACCGCCGTACCTGCGAGGGCAGAGCCCGGAAGCAGCAGGGATGCCAGCGGTGCTGCCGCCAGCGTGACCCCCGACAACCCCAGCGTCTCGATGAATCCCCGGCGGCTCCAGCCGGTGGACAACGCATTGCGACAACCGTCGTAAACGTAACCCTCGCCGGTCACGCCGGTCGAGAAAACCGGGGCATCCGGCTCCCCATTCAGGTCATTTTTGTCCACCGATTTCATGACACCCTCCTGTGACAAGTTGTCAGGGACAGTGTGCGACCCAGCCATATATGTAAGCAATCCCCATAAAAAGTTACTTTTTTTGGGCGAATGGCCGGGCTGGCGTGGCTGTGATTTTGCGGAGTGTGCGCCCGGATTCAGCCGATTACGGTACTCTGCAGACGGTTAAATTCGCCGAACTGTGGCCAACAAAGGCGCATGTGTTTATTTGCGATATTAGTAACCAATTGAAACAGATCGCAATCGCGCGGTTTTCACGGGCCAGGCCGCGGATGGCGAGGCAGTCAAACCGGATAGATCAGCGAATTGAGCACCATCTCGCTGTCGTACACGCAAAGCCGGCGCCGAAATTTCAGGCCGTCGGGTGTCTTCACAATTTCGTCAAGGTAACGTCCGACGTTGTAGACCTCACTGACCCCTGCCGGCCGGGTACGGAACACCGCGTAGTGGGTCTGCGTCATGATCACGCCCGCCTCATTGGAAAGAATCTGCGCCGGGCTGATGAGGTGGCGCATGTAGTAGGGGCCGTGGTAAATGGTTTGCGTGATGCCATAGACCCGGTCTTTCATCATGCCCCGGCTTTCCAGCGCGATCAGCGCCAGCGGCAGGCCCCGGTCAAAATTTTCACGCGCCTGCAGTTTGTAGTGGCCGTCTTCCACAAAGAATCCGGGCCATGCCTCAAAGCGTCCCTCGTCCAGCGCCGCAGCATAGTCGGCATTGAACTGGTCGACCGCATGTTGCAGCAGCAGGGTTTCAAGGTTCATACCGCCATCACCTTTTTCCAGTAGGCATACATGTTGCGAATCAGCGTTTCGGTCACCATGTGCTCGGTCGCTTCAAGGCCGGTGCCGCCCAACTCGCACAGCGTGGCGCCGCCCTCGCCCGCCTGTTCAAAGCCGTCCTGGCTGAACTCGATCACTTCGCCATCATCGGCACTGACGAAACCCGCCGGGCCAAACAGATTGGCCTGGCGCAACCGGCGCTGCGTCATCTCGGGCGTGTCATCGGCAAAGCCAAAATGCGTCCAGACAAAGTCAAACTCGCCCTCGCCGCGCGGCACGATGTGGCGGGTGCTCAATGAGTTCACCTGCTGCTGGATGATCAGGCTGGGAAACAGCGTGATCATGGTCACCGTGGGCGTGATGTCGCTACCAGGCACGGACGGATCGGGGATTGTCCACCAGGTCTCGGGCACCACGTCGAGCAGCCGGTCGTCGTGCAGCGTCATGTTGGCCTTGAAGCTGGTGACGCCTTGCGTCACATCGGTTTTTTCGCCTTCGGTCACCGCCGCATTGCTGCCGCCCTCGTTGCGCCTTGAAATCATCACCGCATGACGGCCCTGGGCATCCATCACCATGCGGCTTTTCTGGTCGGCGCGCCACAGGCCAAAGGTCACGAACCAGGTGTGCAGCAGGCCGGGGTGGTAAGGGTCCTTGATGTTTTCCATCATAAGCTTCCAGTTGCCCGGAATCCGCTGGCGGCTGTAGCCCAGCAGGGTCAATTTGCGCGTGCCGTCAGGGCCTTTAAAAATCCGATCCAGCCACGGCAAGATGCTGGGTCCCAGGTAGGCTTCCAGCGGCTCGGTGTCCTCGCTGAAGGTGGCAAACACCAGGCCATGCAGCACCGCCACACGCAGTTTGGTCAGGCCGTGGTCCTTGAGCTCAAACCCTTCGGGCATGCCGCCATGGACGCAGTCGCCCTCCTTGACGCCGTCCTTGAAGGGCAGGCCCGCCAGATCGCCGTTGAGCTTGTAGGTCCACTGATGGTAGGGGCAGACAAAGCTGCGGGCATTGCCGTGCAGTGTCTGGCAAAAGCGCACGCCGCGGTGGGCGCAGCGATTTTCGACGACACGGATGCCGCTGTCCGTCGCCCGGTCCCTGGGGGCGACCCGGTCGCGCACCATCAGCACCTGACGCTCACCGATATGGCTGAGCTTGTAGTCCCCGACGTTGGGTATCTCGGTTTCAAGGCCGACGTAACTCCAGTGCGCGCCGTAAAAAATTTTCTCCAGCTCGCACTGGTAAAGCTGCGCGTCGGTATAGACCCAAAACGGAATGCGGCTGGAGCCGGGTTCGCTCCAGCGGGAAAATGCTTGCGGTGCGGTCATCACGCCTCGTTGTCTTCAGGGGGCCTGGGTGTTACTTTTCGCTTCCAGAATCAGCCATCAATAATACGCTCACGTATTAATCGTGGCCAGCCTGGCATCAGCCAAACACGCAGGGTACTGCCTCCACCCTGGCCTGCACTTCAAGGCGGGTGGGCGGCACGCAGCCGCTGCGCATCACGCACAGGCTGGCACTGGCCACCGCATGGGCCAGCAGCCGCTGGCCAGCCGCCGCATCCAGCGGCCCCAGCACCGCCCGGGGGCCCTTGGCACCGTCACCCGGCATCGGGCGCGTCAGCAAGGCCGCCACAAAACCCGCCAGAAAGCAGTCGCCGGCGCCCACCGTATCCACCACCTTCAGCGGTTGTGATTCGCGCGCCCGCCACTGCTGGCCGTCCTGCGTCAGCAGGCAGGCGCCCTGCGCGCCCAGCGTCAACACCAGCAGCCGGGCGCCCGTCGCCTTGAGCAAGTGCTGCGCCCGGGCCAGTGCATCGGCGCCTGGTGCGACCAGGTTTTCCAGGTCCTCGTCACTGACCTTGACCACATCGGCAAGCTGCATCGCCGCATGGACATTGCGCCGGTAAGCCTCCATGTCGGGCATCACCGATGGCCGCAGGTTGGCATCCACCACCACGACACGGCCCGCCTCGCGCTGCGCCTGCAGCCACGGCAGATAGTGCGCGGCATCGGCCGGGTCCAGCGCCAGGGCGCCGGTGCAGACCAGCGCCAGGGCGGGCTCCCGCGCGCATAATTGCGTCAGGGTGTCGGCGCTCACGGCCCGGTCGGCCACCCCCTGCCGGTAAAACGCGTAGTCAGGATGCCCGGTATCGTCCAGCGCCACCACCGCCAGCGAGGTGATTTGCGCCACTGGCTCTGGCTGGGCCAGCTGCACGCCGTCGTTGACGACGGCCGCAGCCAGTTGGCGGCCAAAGCGGTCGCGCGAAAAGGGGTTGAGGTAGAGGGTTCCAATGTCCTGCCGTGCCAATGCGCGGGTCAGATTGAATACCGCGCCGCCCAGGCAGGGCTCGTAACGTCCATCGGGCTGGGCAATCAGATCAATCAGGGCCTCACCGGCGCAGGCCACTTGCAGCAAATACCTAGGGTTTTCCATCATCGCAGGGTTTTCCATAACTAAAGTGACTTGATTTAATACATGCATTGCCACTATAGTTCACTGGCATCCACAAGTCATGGGTGCTTTCCCAGGGAATGCACCCTGTTCATTGATTCAACACGGAGACAACTGACATGAAAAAAATGACCACCCTTCTGGTGCTGTCAAGCCTGACACTGGCCACGGCATCGGCCTTCGCCGCCGGTGAGCCAGTGATTGGCCTGATCACCAAAACCGAAACCAATGCCTTTTTCGTCAAGATGAAGGAAGGCGCCGAAGCCGAAGCCAAAAAGCTGGGTGCCAAACTGCTGACCGCCGCCGGCAAATCCGACGGTGACACGGCCGGTCAGATCACGGCCCTGGAAAACATGGCCGCTGCCGGCGCCAAGACCATCTTGATCACCGCCAGCGGCGATGCGATTGGCCCCACCGTCAAAAAATTGCAGGCCAAGGGCGTGCAGGTGATTGCACTGGACAGCCCATTCGAAGGTGCCGACGCGCTGTTTGCCACCGACAACTACAAGGCCGGCGAGCTGATTGGCCAGTATGCCAAGGCCGTCATGGCCGGCAAGCCCGCCAAGATCGCCACGCTCGATCTGTTCCCCGGCCACCCGGTGGGCGCACAGCGTCACAACGGCTTCATGAAGGGCTTCGGTCTGGCCGCGGCAGATGCCAAGTCCAACGAGTTGTCCAAAGACCCCGCCGTGGTGTGCATGGCCGACAGCTTTGGCGACCCGGCCAAAGGCCAGACCGCCATGGAAAACTGCCTGCAAAAGAATCCCGACATCAACGTGGTCTACACCATCAACGAACCTGCCGCTGCCGGCGCCTTCAACGCGCTGAAAAAAGCCGGCAAGGAAAAAGGCGTTACGATTTTGTCGGTGGACGGCGGCTGCCAGGGCATCAAGGACACGGCCTCCGGCATCATCACGGCCACCTCGCAGCAGTACCCCCTGAAAATGGCGGCGCTGGGCGTTGCGGCCGGTGTGAGCTACGCCAAGGGCGGCAAAAAATCGTCGGGTTACACCGACACCGGCGTGACACTGATCTCGGCCAAGGCGGTGCCGGGCGTGGACAGCAAGGACACCAAGACCGGCCTGGACCTGTGCTGGGGCCAGAAGTAAAACCGGCGACCTGATGCCAACAAGCCATCAGGTGTGAGCGGGGCGCGCCCTGGCGTGCCCCATTTTTCCTTGTCTTTCATCCTGCGGGCATTTCATCCATGACCTCAACTTCACGCCATATCCCCTGGGGGGCCTTGGGCCCCTGGCTGGCGCTGCTCGCCACCTGCCTGTTTTTCACCACCCAGTCTGAACGCTTTCTGACCAGCGAGAACCTGTCGCTGGTGCTGCAGCAGGTGATGGTGGTGGGCGTTCTGGCCATCGGCCAGACCCTGATTATTTTGACGGCGGGCATCGACCTGTCCTGCGGCATGGTGATGGCGCTAGGCGGCATGGTGATGACCAAGTTTGCCGTGAACTACGGCATTGACCCCTATGCGGCGATTGCCTGCGGCCTGGCGGTGACCACCGGCTTCGGGCTGGTCAATGGCCTGCTGGTCACCCGTTTCAAGCTGCCGCCCTTCATCGTGACGCTGGGCACGCTGAACATCGCTTTTGCGATCACCCAGATTTTCTCGAACGCGCAAATCATTCCCAACCTTCCGGCCCCGCTGACGGCGCTGGGCGACACCTTCAGCATCGGCAACACCGAAGTCAGCCTGGGCACGGTCACCATGATTGTGCTGTATGTGCTGGCATGGTTTGTACTGCGCGACACCGCGCCCGGCCGCCACCTCTACGCCGTCGGCAACAGCCCTGAAGCGGCACGCCTGACCGGCATTCGGGTTGACCGTGTCCTGGTCTCCGTTTACGCGCTGGCAGGTCTTTTTTACGGCATTGCCGCGCTGCTGTCGGTGGCGCGTACCGGCGTGGGCGACCCCAACGCCGGGCAAACCGAAAACCTCGATGCCATCACCGCCGTGGTGCTGGGCGGCACCAGCCTGTTTGGCGGGCGCGGCATTATTCTGGGCTCCCTGGTCGGCGCGGTGATTGTGGGCGTATTCCGCAATGGCCTGACGCTGATGGGCGTCGCCTCGGTTTATCAAACCATGATTACCGGCATTCTGGTGATTCTGGCGGTCGCGGCCGACCAGATGTCGCGCAAAGGAGCACGTTGATGAACACCAACGCTTCAATCCACGCTTCGGCCAACACCTCAGCGCCGCTCATCATGCAGGCCAAAGGCCTGGTCAAGCGCTATGGTCAGGTGACGGCACTGGACGGCACCGACTTTGAACTGCGTGCCGGTGAAATCCTGGCCGTGATTGGTGACAACGGCGCGGGTAAATCATCGCTGATCAAGGCGCTGTCGGGAGCCACCTTGCCTGACGAAGGTGAGTTGATGCTGGATGGCAAGCTAGTGCACTTCAAGTCACCGATCGATGCGCGCCGCGCCGGCATCGAAACCGTCTACCAGGACCTGGCCGTGGCCCCGGCCATGAGCATTGCCGAAAACCTGTTTCTGGGCCGCGAGATCATCAAGGCCGGCCCGTTGGGCAAACTGCTGCAGCTGCTGGATAAAAAGCAGATGCTGGAGCAGGCAATTGCCCGCATGCAGGAGCTCAAAGTCGGCATTCGCTCCATGACGCAGGCGGTCGAAACACTCTCTGGCGGGCAGCGCCAGTGCGTGGCCGTGGCGCGCGCCGCCGCCTTTGCACAGCATGTGGTGATCATGGACGAGCCGACCGCCGCTCTTGGCGTGAAAGAGGGCAACATGGTGCTGGAGCTGATACGCCGCGTGCGCGACAAAGGCCTGCCGGTGATCTTGATCAGCCACAACATGCCGCATGTGTTTGAAATTGCCGACCGCATTCACATCCAGCGCCTTGGCAAGCGCGCGGCCGTGGTCAACCCCAAACAGATCAGCATGAGCGACACCGTGGCCGTGATGACGGGCGCCAAGGTCGCCGAAGAACTGCCGGAGTCCGCGCTTGCCTGAATTCACATCACACCGGGGAATCGAGCATGCTTAAGGGCATAGACCCCGTGCTCACGCCCGACCTGCTCAAGCTGCTGATGGAGATGGGCCATGACGATGCGCTGGTACTGGCCGATGCCAACTTCACCGCCATGAGCATTGCCGCCGGCAAGCCGGTGCTGCGGCTGCCCGGCATCTGCATGGCGCGGGCGGTGCAGGCAATTCACTCGGTGCTGCCGCTGGCCGTTGACGTCGAGCACCCGGTGGCCTTCATGCAGGTCAGCGGTACCGAAAGCCCTTACCTGTCAGAGCTGCAGCGCGAGGTGCTGGGCGACTTGAGCGCCGATTTGCTGCCCGGCCAGAGCGCCGAGCCGCTGGAACGCTTTGCCTTTTACGACCGCGCTCGCGCTGCCTGCGCCATTGTTCTGACCGGTGAATGCCAGCCTTTTGGCAACTTTATTCTGCGCAAAGGAGTCATCGGCGAAAATCTACGTCCATGACACTTGGCCGCCCCCCACTCCCCGTCGAATCCCGCAAGCTGTTGCGCCCCCGCGGTTCCAACCAGGTGGGGATGCGTGCCTTTAACGAGCGCGTGGTGCTGCAGGCGATCCGCCTCAACGGCAGCCTGCCCAAGGCCGATCTGGCACGCCTGACCGGGCTGACCGCACAAACCATCGGGCTGATCACCACCCGCCTCGAAGACGACGACCTGCTGCTGCGCCATGACCGGGTGCGCGGCCGCATCGGCCAGCCCTCGGTGCCGCTGGCCCTGAACCCCGACGGCGCCTTTTCGGTCGGCATCAAGATTGGCCGGCGCAGCACCGACTGCCTGCTGGTGGACTTCACCGGGCAGGTGCGCCAGCGCCTGTCGCTGGCCTATGCCTTTCCGAACGCGCAGACCCTGATTCCGGTGATCGGCCGGCACCTGGCTGCGCTGCGTGAGGAGCTGGGCCCGCTGGCGCCGCGCCTGGTTGGTGTCGGGGTGGCGGCGCCCCTGCAGTTTGGCGGCTGGCACCGGATGCTGGGCCTGTCAGAAGCCGAGTCCGAAATCTGGAACCGCATCGACCTGGGCGCCGAAGTGCAGGCCATGACCGAACTGCCCGTGATCTTTGCCAAAGACACCGCGGCCGCCTGCGTGGCCGAACTGGTGGCGGGGCGCGGCCGCGACCTGAAAAGCTTTTTGTACCTGTTTGTCGACACCTTCGTGGGCGGCGGCCTGGTGCTCAACTCGCAGCCCCACGTGGGCGTTCACAGCAACGCCGGCGCGGTGGCCTCGTTGCCGCTGGAGACGGCGCGCGCACCAGGCATGCCGCCGCAATTGGTCAGCGAAGCCTCGCTGTGGGAACTGGAGCAGTGCTTTAAAGAGCGCGGCCTCGACCCCAGCGCTGCCTACGACGACCGCGCCATGGAGCCGCCTTTTAGCAGCGACACCAGCGCCTGGATTGACAGGGCCGCCAACGCCCTGGCGCACAGCGTGGTCAGCGCCACCGCCGTGCTCGACATCGACGCGGTGGTGATGGACGGCTCGTTTTGCCGCCCCCTGCTGCAGCGCCTGATTGACAGTACCAATGCGGCGCTGGGCCGCTACAACTGGGAAGGCCTGTGGCCGGCCCATGTAATGGCCGGCAGCATCGGGTCGGACGCCCGCGCGCTGGGCGGCGCGCTGCTGCCGCTGCACGCCAACTTTGCCCCCGACCGCGAACTGTTTCTCAAGGTTGGCGGCTGATCCCGGCGACCTCAGGCCTGGGCCGCCTTGCGCCTGGCCTTCCAGGCGCCCCACATAACGAGCAGGCCCGGAATCAGAATCATGGCCCAGATGATTTTGTCCAGATTGGCCTTGACGAACGGCACGTTGCCGAAAAAGTAGCCCACCGTCACAATGCCGCCCACCCACAGTGCGCCGCCCGTGATGTCATACAGCGTGAACTTGCTGCGCGTCATTTGCGACACACCGGCCACAAACGGGGCAAAGGTGCGCAAAAAAGGCATGAAGCGCGCGGCAATGATGGTGATGCCACCATAGCGCTCGTAAAAGGCGTGCGCCTGGTTGAACGCTTTCTTGTTGAAGAATTTCGAGTCTTCCCACTGAAACACCTTGGGCCCGAAGTAATGGCCGATGGCATAGTTGGACTGGTTACCCAGCACCGCGGCGGCAAACAGCAGGCCCACCGCCAGCGGGTAACTCATCAGGCCCACGCCGCACATGGCGCCCACCACGAACAGCAGCGAATCGCCGGGCAAAAACGGCATCACCACCACGCCGGTTTCGACAAAAATAATCAGAAACAGCAGCCCGTAAACCCAGGCGCCGTAGCTGGTCACAAATACCTCCAGGTGTTTGTCGACGTGGAGGATGAAATCGAT
>NZ_JANOAL010000248.1:0-3905 GCF_031411155.1 Polaromonas sp.
TGGCGTGCCTTTGCCGCAATGGCTACGCGCCTATGAGCCGGCCCCCGATGGGCAAGGCGGCAAATCGGCAAACGTCAATCAGCCAGAGGGAGTCCTGTTTCCGATTACCCCCGACCTGATTCGCCTGCAGCGCGCGCAACCGGCAACTGACGTTGGACAAGATGTCAAACGTCTTTTTGGTGTGGCCAGGCCTTACACCATCGGCCCGGGTGACTTGCTCAATATTGTTGTCTGGGACCACCCAGAACTCAGCCTGGCGCCGGCTGGAGATGTGGGCAGCGGGCACAACGTCAGCGCGGACGGCCTGATTCAATTTCCTTTTATCGGACGCATCAAGCTCGGCGGCTTGACGGAATCCCAGGCGCGGGATGAACTGGTGGCCAAACTTGGCAAGTACATCAAAAATCCTGAGATCACGGTGCGTATTCAAGCCTACCGCAGTGGGCGCGTGTATGTGGAGGGTGAGGTTCGACAGACCGGTCCTCAGGCTGTCAACGATATTCCCTTGACCCTGCCAGAGGCGATTAGCCGGGCCGGCGGCTTTTCTGCCGCGGCAGACCGTTCAACGGTGGCCATTACCCGCGAGGGCAATACGACGCTGATCAATTTGCCGCAACTGGCCAAGTTGGGCGTCAACCCAGGCAACATTTTGTTGGCGGGTGGCGACACCGTGCAGGTGCCCCATCGCGACGAGGCCAAGGTTTTCGTGCTTGGCGAAGTTTTAAAGCCACTGGCCTTGCCGCTGCGCAATGGGCGCATGACGCTCAACGAAGCGCTCGGCGAGTCGGGCGGTGTGAGCCAGGTTTCAGGCGATCCGCGCCAGATTTTTGTGTTGCGCAACGGTGCAGCGGGCAATGCGGAAATCTATCACCTGGATGCCCGCACACCCGCTGCCTACGCGCTGGCGGAGGGCTTTGACTTGAAGGCCCGCGATGTGGTTTTTGTTGATCCCGCGCCCCTGGTGCGCTGGAACCGCGTGCTCAGCCTGCTGTTGCCCAGTGCGCAGATCGGGAATGTTGCCCGCGATGTGATCAAGTGAACCGGACGCGGACAGATGAAGCATCTACTGACCTTGTGCATTGGCAACATCTGCCGCAGCCCCATTGCAGAAGGCCTTCTGAAACAACAGTTTCCTGAAAAAACCATCTGGTCTGCCGGCCTCGGGGCCTTGGTCGGCAATCCGGCCGATCCCCTGTCGATTGAGGTGGCGGCGGCGCATGGGCTGGATTTGTCAGCCCACCGCGCCCAGCAACTGGTCGGCTGGATGTGCCAGACCGCCGAGCTGATTCTGGTCATGGAGCAGGATCACAAAAACCAGCTTGAGAGGCAGTACCCGTCGGCGCGCGGCAGGGTCTTTCGCCTCGGTGAAATCGGTAAATTCGATATTGCCGATCCCTACCGTCAGCCTCGGGACGCGTTCGAAACCGCCTATGCCGACATCGCCCGCGGCGTGGCCGACTGGGCGCCACGCATCCGCCAGCTGGACTGACCCCGACCCCATTCAAAAAGCAACTAGCGAATGAACTCCCCACAAACGAATTCCCCCGCCCCCTCGCTTGCCGTGCCCGACGACGGCGAGGAGATCAACCTGCTCGAACTGTTCGACGTGGTGCTCGACAGCCGCTGGCTGATCGCCGTTGTTACCGTCGTGGTCATCGCCATCGGAGGGCTCTATGCGTTCATGAGCACGCCCATCTACGAGGCCAATACCCTGATTCAGGTTGAGCAGTCCCAGGGCGATAGCGGCCTGGGTGAGGTCGGCAATCTGTTTTCAATCCGCTCATCGACCGGCGCCGAAATGGAGATCCTGCGCTCGCGCCTGGTGGTGGGCCAAGCCGTGCAAAACCTGCAGCTCGACCTGAGCGTCGCCCCCAAGTACCTCCCGGTGGTGGGGCGCTGGCTTGCACGTCGCGCCACCCAGCCATCGAATCCCGGATTCCTGGGCTTTGGCGGTTACGTCAGCGGCAACGAGTCGCTCAAGGTGGCCCGCCTTGAGGTGCCCACCGCGATGGAGGGGCAGCGTTTTGCCCTCGTGCTGACCGCGCAAGGCTTCGAGCTGCTGTCGCCCGAAGGCGTGGCGCTGGGTCAGGGCGTGGTAGGCCAGCCGTTTGAATTTGCCGTGGACGGCCAGAAGGGTCTGCTGCTGGTGGCGACCGCCGTCGGCAAGCCCGGCGCCACCTTCCATCTGGTGCGCTCGTCGCGCCTGGGCGTCACCGAAGGCCTGCAGGGCAGCCTCAACATCGCCGAGCAGGGGCGCCAGTCTGGCGTCATCCGCGCCAGCATGGAGGGCGCCGACCCCGCGCGCATCGCCCGCGTACTCAATGAAATTGGCTCACTCTATGTGCGCCAGAACGTCGAACGCAAAGCCGCCGAGGCCGAAAAAACTCTGGGCTTTTTGGGCACCTTTTTGCCCCAGCTGCGCCTGCAACTGGAAGATTCCGAGAACAAATTCAACCGGTTTCGCAACGACAACAGCACCTTTAACCTGGGGGCCGAAGCCACAGTGGTGCTGGACCAGGCCGTCAGGCTCCAGACCAGTCTGCTCGAGCTGCAGCAAAAACGCAAAGAGCTTGAAGCCCGCTTTACCGCCCAGCACCCGAGCATTCAGACCCTTGACGCCCAGATCAGGAGCCTCAATGGCGAACTGTCCGCACTCACCGGCAAAATCAAGACTTTTCCCAATGTCGAGCAAGACCTGCTGCGCCTGACGCGCGACGTCAAGGTCAACAACGAACTTTATGTCAGCCTGCTCAACAGCTCCCAGCAGCTGCGGCTGGTCAAGGAGGGCAAGGTCGGCAATGTGCGCATCGTGGACGTGGCCGCCGTGCCCGAGGGCCCGGTCAAACCCAAGCGTTCGCTGGTGGTGGGGGCGGCCGCGGTGCTCGGCCTGCTGGCCGGACTGGTGCTGGCCTTTTTGCGCAACAGCCTGCGCCCCGGCATCAAGGACCCGGCCGACATCGAGCAGCACACCGGCCTGGCTGTGTTTGCCACCGTGCCGCATTCCGAAGCACAGATGGGCCTGGCCCGCGATGTCAAGGCCAAAACCCGTGGCACCCATGTGCTGGCCGTGACCGCACCGGGAGACCCGGCCGTGGAAAGCCTGCGCAGCCTGCGCACCGCCTTGCAGTTCGCCATGCTGGACAGCGTCAACAACATCGTGCTCGTCACCGGCCCCACACCGGGCATCGGCAAATCGTTCACCAGCGTCAACTTTGCGGCGGTGCTGGGCGCGGCCGACAAAAAAGTGCTGCTCATCGATGCCGACCTGCGCAAGGGACACCTCAATCAATACTTTGGGCAAGGCCGCGATCGCGGCCTGAGCGAGGTGTTGAGCGGCAGCGTCCCGCTGGCTGACGCGTTGCGCCGTCAAGTTGCCCCTAATGTCGACTTTCTGGCCACCGGCACCGTGCCGCCCAACCCGGCCGAGTTGCTGATGACGCCCGCGACGCAAGCCCTGTTGCAACAGCTGGCCGGCCAGTACGACCTCATCATCATCGACACCCCGCCCGTGCTGGCCGCGTCCGATACCGCCATCCTGGCCCCGCTGGCCGGTGCGGTGTTCATGGTGGCGCGGGCTGAAGTCACCAGCCTCGGCGAACTGCAGGAGTCGGCCAAACGGCTGGCGCAAAGTGGCGTGCAGACCCGCGGCGTGATCTTCAATGGCCTGAACACGACCAAGCGCCGTTACGGCTATGGCATGGGTTACAAGTACGGTGGCTACCGCTACACCAATTACCAATACTAATACCGAGATCCTTTTTACCCATGCTCAAGGTCTCGCCATCCACCCCCGTGCCGCAGCACATCGCCGTCATCATGGACGGCAACCGCCGCTGGGCCAGCCAGCGCGGCCTGCCCAAGGCCATTGGCCATGCCAGCGGGGCCAAGCGCATTCGCGGGCTGGT
>NZ_JANOAL010000249.1:0-21123 GCF_031411155.1 Polaromonas sp.
TGCGCCCGCAATTGTCGCCGTTGTGGGGCTCGTTGCTGTCTATGTTGTTGGAGATATGGCCGGTGCCGCGCGTCAGGTTCAGAAATTCGTTGGTTAAACAAATCTGGCCGCGCGCCGGGTTGCGGTACTCCTGGCGCACGCGGCCACGGCCGTCCGGCTCCATGTTGCTCAGCTCACCCTTGCGCTCGCCCAAAGCCTGCATCACGCCGCCCTGGTGCTGCTCTTCGATGTCGGCGGTCACCAGTTCGATCGGCTCGTGGCGCACGCCGTCCACATCCTTGTAGACGACGCGCGGCTTGGACACGGCCAGCTCGAAGCCTTCGCGGCGCATGTTTTCCAGCAAGATGGTCAGGTGCAGTTCGCCGCGACCCATGACTTCAAAGATGCCTTCCTCGTCGGTTTCCTTGACGCGCAGGGCCACGTTGTGTTGCAGCTCTTTTTGCAGGCGGTCCCAAATCTGGCGACTGGTGACGTACTTGCCCTCGCGGCCGGCCAGCGGGCTGGTGTTGACGCAGAAGTTCATGGTCAGGGTCGGCTCATCGACCTTGAGCATGGGCAGCGGCGCCGGGTTGATCGGGTCGGTGATGGTCACGCCAATGCCGATGTCCGTCAGGCCGTTGATCAGCACGATTTCACCGGGACCGGCGTCCGTGGTCTGCACGCGCTCCAGGCCCTGGAAGGTCAACACCTGGTTGATGCGTCCCTTGACGGCTTTACCATCCGGGCCTTCCATCACCACCACGTCCATCATGGGCTTGATCGTGCCCTGGCTGATGCGGCCGACACCAATGCGTCCCACAAAGGTCGAAAAGTCGAGTGCGGAGATTTGCAGTTGCAGCGGTGCAGCAGGGTCGCCCTGCTGGTGCGGCACGTGTTCCAGGATGGTGTTGAACAGGGCCGACATGTCGGGCCCCCACTGCTCATTCGGCGGGCCCTCTTCCAGCGAAGTCCAGCCGTTGATGCCCGAGGCGTAAACCACCGGAAAATCCAGCTGTTCATCGGTGGCACCGAGCTTGTCGAACAAATCGAAAGCGGCGTTGACCACGTAATCGGGGCGCGCACCGGGCTTGTCGACCTTGTTCACCACCAGGATGGGTTTGAGGCCCAGCGCCAGGGCCTTCTTGGTGACGAAGCGGGTCTGGGGCATCGGGCCTTCCTGGGCATCGATCAGCAGCACCACGCCATCGACCATCGACAGCGCACGCTCCACCTCACCGCCGAAGTCGGCGTGGCCGGGGGTATCGACGATGTTGATGTGCGTGCCCTCCCAGGTCACGGCGCAGTTCTTGGCCAGAATCGTGATGCCACGCTCTTTTTCGATGGCGTTGTTGTCCATCACGGTGTCGACGATTTTTTCGTGCTCGGCAAAGGTGCCGGACTGGCGCAGCAACTGGTCGACCATGGTGGTTTTGCCGTGGTCAACGTGGGCGATGATGGCGATGTTACGGATTTGTTTGTGGCTCATGGTTGGCTTTCAGGAAGACTCGAAACAGATTCAGGGTTAATGTTGGAAAACGTTGAAAGGGGAAACACCGTCGCCCGAAGGCGCGGGGGTAAAACCGGGGGTGGCCTGCAAAATGTCCTGCACTTCAATCGGGCTCAGCAGGCGCTGCGGAATCAGCTCACCGGCCGTGACGTGGGCAGAGCCCAGAAACGCACGGGGATTGCTGCCGTAAACCTGCACCAGCGGCGCATCGGCGCCCCACTGGCCGGGCTCGCCGCGACGGCGCAGGCCGCTTAAAAAGCGCCCCGCATTGTCGGCGTCCAGGCTGATGCTCGGGTAGCCGGCCACCAGCGCCTGCGGCGGCAGCAGACAGGCTTCGCGTTCGGGCTCGCTCATGGCCTCCAGCGCCGCCAGCGTCACGCACTGGCCGGCTTCAAAGCCGCCGGTTTCGAGGCGCCGCAGTGAACCCAGGTGGGCGCCGCAGCCAATCGCCTCGCCAATGTCTTCGCCCAGCGTGCGGATGTAAGTCCCCTTGCTGCAGGTTACTATCATTTTGATAGCTGCAGGCGCCCGTTCGTCCTGGGCCAGAGCCAGATTTAGCTGGTAAATCGTGATGTGGCGGGCGTCCCGTTCCACGTCTTCGCCCTTACGGGCGTATTCGTAGAGCGCCTTGCCGTCTTTTTTCAGCGCCGAGTACATCGGCGGAACCTGCGCCAGCGGGCCGGTAAAGCGCTGCGTCATCATCGCCAGCAGTTCAGGCGTGATCTCGGGCACGGGCCGGGTTTCAATCACGTCGCCTTCGGCATCGCCGGTGCTGGTTTTCTGCCCCAGCAGCAACACCGCTTCATAGGTCTTGTCGGCGTCGAGCTGGATCTGGCTGAACTTGGTGGCGGCGCCAAAGCACAGCGGCAGCACGCCGGTAGCCAACGGGTCCAGCGTGCCGGTGTGACCGGCCTTGCTGGCCCGCAGCAGCCATTTGGCCTTTTGCAGCGCCTGATTGCTCGACAGGCCCAGCGGCTTGTCGAGCAGCAGCACGCCATGCACGGGACGTCGCTGAATCTTCTGGCGGGGACTGGAGGGTGTAGGCATAAGCGTTTCGACAAGCTCAACGCGCGAACGGAACACCCGCTCGCGGTGGGTACCGTTCACCCCGAGCTTGCCAAAGGGGAACGGTACGCTTCAGTCGTCCTGGGCGCGCGAGGAAACCGCCTTGGCAATCAAGGCGTTCATGTCGGCCGCACGTTCGGTGGTGCGGTCAAAATGAAAATGCAGGGTCGGTACCGTGTGCGTCATCAGGCGCTTGAACAGGCCGTTGCGCAGGAAGCCGGCGGCCTGGTTGAGTGCTTCTTCGCACTCTTTCGGGTCGCCCACCAGCACGCTGAAAAACACCTTGGCGTGGGCATAGTCGGGTGTGACTTCAACCGCCTGCACCGTCACCATGCCCACCCGCGGGTCTTTCAGCTCGCGCGCGATCAGTTCCGTCAGATCGCGCTGGATCTGATCGGCAACCCGAAAGCCGCGGTTGGGTGTGGATGATTTTTTACGCATGAAATCCCGTCCGCCCTTACAGCGTACGCGCCACTTCCTTGATTTCGAAGAACTCCAGCACGTCACCCTCTTGAATGTCGTTGTAGTTCTTGATGTTCAGGCCGCACTCGAAGCCTTCCTTGACTTCCTTCGCATCGTCCTTGAAGCGCTTGAGCGAGTCGAGTTCGCCGGTGAAGACGACCACGTTCTGGCGCAACAAGCGCAGGCGGGCGGCGCGGCGAACCACACCGGCAGTGACCATGCAGCCGGCAATCGAGCCGATCTTGCTGACCTTGAACACCTGGCGAATCTCGGCGGTGCCGATGACTTCTTCCTTCTTGTCGGGCGTCAGCATGCCGGACATGGCGGCCTTAAGTTCGTCCACAGCGTCATAAATGATGTTGTAGTAACGAATATCCACGCCGTTGTTCTCGGCCTGCTTGCGTGCCTGCGCGTCAGCGCGGGTGTTGAAGCCAATCAGCACGGCCTTGGAAGCAATCGCCAGGTTGACATCGGATTCGGAGATGCCACCCACACCGGAGTACACCAGCTGGACCTTGACCTCGTCGGTGGACAGCTTGAGCAGCGACTGCGCCAGCGCTTCCTGCGAACCCTGCACATCGGCCTTGATGATGATGGGCAGCATCTTGACTTCGCCGGCATTGATGTCGGAGAACATGTTCTCGAGCTTGGACGCCTGCTGCTTGGCCAGCTTGGTATTGCGGAACTTGCCGGCGCGGTAGGTCGAAATCTCACGGGCGCGGCGCTCATCGAGCATGACAATAAAGTCATCGCCGGCCTGCGGGACTTCCGTCAAGCCCTGGATTTCCACCGGAATCGACGGACCCGCCGTTTTAATGGTTTTTCCGTTCTCGTCGAGCATGGCGCGTACCCGGCCATAGGTTGAACCCGCCAGCACGATGTCGCCGGCCTTGAGCGTTCCGGACTGCACCAGCACGGTCGCCACCGGGCCACGGCCCTTGTCCAGGCGCGCCTCGATCACCAGACCCTTGGCCAGCGCATCCACCGGCGCGCGCAGTTCCAACACCTCGGCCTGCAGCAGCACCTGCTCCAGCAGTTGGTCAATGCCGGCACCGGTGCGGGCAGAAACCGGCACAAACGGTGAATCACCGCCAAACTCTTCCGGCACCACTTCTTCGGTCACCAGTTCGCCCTTGACGCGGTCCAGGTTGGCATCGGCCTTGTCGATCTTGTTGATCGCCACCACGATCGGCACACCGGCTGCCTTGGCATGCTTGATGGCCTCCTTGGTCTGCGGCATCACGCCGTCGTCGGCGGCCACCACCAGAATCACGATGTCAGTGGCTTGCGCGCCACGGGCACGCATGGCGGTGAACGCCTCGTGGCCCGGGGTGTCCAGGAAAGACACCATGCCGCGCGGGGTTTCCACGTGGTAGGCGCCAATGTGCTGGGTAATGCCACCGGCTTCACCGGAGGCCACCTTGGCGCGGCGAATGTAATCGAGCAGCGAGGTCTTGCCATGGTCAACGTGGCCCATGACGGTGACCACCGGTGCGCGCGGCAACGACTCGGCCTGCTGGCCCTGCACGTCGTCATCGGTAAAGGCTTCCGGATCGTCCAGCGCGGCCGTCACGGCCGTATGACCCATTTCTTCCACCACGATCATGGCGGTGTCCTGGTCCAGTGGCTGGTTGATGGTGACCATCTGGCCCAGCTTCATCAGGTGCTTGATCACCTCGGAAGACTTGACGCTCATCTTGTGCGCCAGCTCTCCCACCGTGATGGTTTCTGGCACATGAACCTCGATCACCTTGAATTCGGTCGGCGCCACAAAGCTGGACTCGGAACGTGCGTCGCGGTCATTGTTGCGGCGTCCTCGTGGCCCGCCCCGGAAATTGCCACGGCCAGGCAGTACGGGCGCGCCACGGCTGGGCAGGCCCTTCTTCTTGGCGGCGTCGTCCTTCCAGGTCGAAGACAGGTTTTCTGACTTGACTTCTTTCTTGCCGGCTGCGCCACCGGCCGCAGGCGCGCCTGCAGCAGCAGGCTTGTTGGCTGCGCCGGGCACGACGGCAGGCTTGTGCAACGTGCCCTTGATGGCGGCCTTGGGGTCGACATGAGGTACCAGCACGCGCTTGGGCGCCGACAGCATGGCGCGGATGCCCGCAGCCTCGGCTTCGGCCTTGCGGCGGCGCTCCTGCAGATCCTGCGCCTTGGCGGCGTCGGCCTGGAATTCTGCCGTTGCCTTGGCCTTGGCGGCCGCCTGCACGGCTGCCGCATCGATAGCCTTGCTCGCCGCTTTGGTCGCGGCCTGGGTGGCCTGCTCGGTAGCCGCGGCCTCAGCGGCTTTGGAGGCCTCGGTTGCTTCGGGCTGCACCGCCGCAATGGATTTTGCGCTGGCGGGCTTGGCCTTTTTGACAGCCTCAGCCGCTTCGGCTTCAGCCTGCGCGGTTTTTTCGGCGACCAGGCGCTCTTGTTCGCGCGCGGCCTCTTGGGCGTCCTGCTCGTCACGCAGGCGGCGCTTTTCGGCCAGTTCGGCTTCCTGGCGACGCAGCAATTCGGCGTGACGGCTGGCCTCTTCCTCGCGGCGAATCAGTTCGACATCGTCCACAACAGGTGCCGGTGCAGCGGCCGCGGCTTCGGGCGGGGCTTCTTCGGTGGCCAGATCGGAGCCGTCTTCACGCTTGATGAAGGTGCGCTTCTTGCGGACTTCCACCTGAATGGTGCGGGCCTTGCCGGTGGCGTCTGCCTGTTTGATTTCGCTGGTGGACTTTTTCACCAGCGTGATTTTCTTGCGCTCGGCCGAGACGGTGCCATGGCTGGCCTGCAGGTAGCCAAGCAACTTTTGCTTGTCCGCCTCGGACAGGGAGTCGCCGGCTTGCACCCTGGCGACGCCCGCGCTGGTCAATTGCTCGATCAGGATGGCGGTAGGTTTATTCAATTCAGCTGCGAATTCAGCGACGGTAGTGGTACTGGACATATTTTGTTTTCCTGACTGGCCTCCATGATCATTGCTCTTGGGCCGCTGCGGGTGCAGCAGCGCTGGCAGCGGTGTCAGCTGCCGCGTCATCGGTAAACCAATGGGCGCGAGCGGTCATGATCAGGGCTGTGGCCTCGTCTACAGACTGGCCGGTGATATCGGTGAGTTCGTCCACGGCCAGATCGGCCAGGTCGTCGCGGGTGTGGATGCCCGCCTCTTGGAGCTTTGCCGCCGTTTCGGGCGACAGGCCCTCGACGTCGCGCAGGTTCTGCGATACGCCCTCGGCGTTTTCTTCCTTGGCGATTTCCATCGTCAACAAGGCGTCCTTGGCGCGCGTGCGCAGCTCATTGACAGTGTCTTCATCAAACGATTCGATCTCCAGCATGTCCTGCAGCGGCACATAAGCCACCTCTTCAAGGCTGGTAAAGCCTTCGGAGATCAGGATGTCGGCGATTTCCTCGTCCACATCAAGCTTTTCCATGAAGAGCTTGCGGCTGCTGTCGGTTTCCGTGGCCTGCTTTTCAGCCGACTCGTCGGCCGTCATGATGTTGATCTTCCAGCCCGTCAGCTCGGCCGCCAGGCGCACGTTCTGGCCGCCGCGGCCAATCGAGATGGCGAGGTTTTCCTCGTCCACCACCACGTCCATGGCGTGACGTTCTTCGTCGACCACGATGGATGACACGTTGGCCGGCGCCAGCGCGCCAATTACAAACTGGGCCGGGTCTTCGCTCCACAGCACGATGTCGACGCGTTCGCCGGCCAGCTCGTTGGTGACGCCATTGACGCGGGTACCGCGAACGCCAACGCAGGTGCCAATCGGGTCGACCCGCTTGTCATGCGACAGCACGGCGATCTTGGCGCGCGAACCGGGGTCGCGGGCGCAGGATTTGATCTCCAGCAGGCCCTGCTCGATCTCGGGCACTTCCTGGCGGAACAGTTCAATCATGTATTCGGGGGCAGTGCGCGACAGGATGATGGGTGCGCCGCGCAGGGTGGTGTCGACTTCCATGATCATGGCGCGAACCCGGTCGCCGGAGCGCAGGTTCTCTTTCGGAATCATGTCGCCGCGGCGCAGGCGGCCTTCGACGCGGCCGGACTCGACGATGATGTCGCCCTTGTCCATGCGCTTGACGGTGCCGACAAAAATCTTGTCGCCGCGCGACATGAAGTCGTTGAGCAGCATTTCGCGCTCGGCATCGCGGATTTTCTGCAGGATGACCTGCTTGGCAGCCATCGCGCCAATGCGGCCAATCGGCATGCTTTCGACCGGCTTTTCAATGTAGTCGCCCTCTTCGATGTCGGCGATCTCGTCGCGCGCATCGCTGACAAGCTCTTCGGCCTCGGGGTTTTGCAAACCGGCTTCGTCAGGCACGACCAGCCAGCGGCGGAAGGTTTCGTAGTTGCCGCTGTCGCGGTCCACCGCCACCCGGATGTCCACTTCGCCGGTATAAATCTTTTTGGTCGCTTGCGCGAGCGCGAGCTCCACGGCACCGAAAACCACGTCGCGCTCGACATTTTTCTCGCGCGAGATGGCATCCACCAACATCAACATTTCGCGATTCATTTCACAAGCCTTTCTCTCTAGTCTTTTTAACTAATTTATTGGTTTATTCGTCGGCCTGCACAGCGGCAGCAGAGCCTGTTTTGGGTTTTCGCCCCTTGAAATCAACGACAGGCGCCAGTCGCGCCTGGTGAACTTCGTCCAGCGTGAAGCCCAATGCCTGCAGCGGCGCCGGAACCCGCTTTTTGCTGACCTTCTGGCCGGGTTTGACGGCAGGCTCATCGCTCCAGACAATCTGCCAGGCCGGCACGCCGCCCTGCGGTTCGGCGCGCTCCAGGGTTCCGCGAAATTTCTTGCGGTTGGCCGATACCGCCGAACCGGCGCTGGCCACCACGCCAATCGGCGCCTTGAGGGTGATGTCAATCAGCTCGCCGGCAAAACGCTCAAAATCTTTTTCACTGCGCAGAGGCCTGTCGATGCCGGGCGAGCTGACTTCCAGCCGGGCATACTCGGCGCCTTCGACTTCCAGCACAAACTGCAGCTGGCGGGTGACTTTTTCGCAGTCCTCGGCATTGATGAACTGCTCGGCGCCGGCAACGTAGGGCATGTCGATGGTGACACGCAGCAAACCGCCACCGGTGCGCTCGATTTCCACCAGCTCGTAGCCCAGCCCGGTCACAGTTTGATCAATCGTCTCTTGCAAAGCCATTCAGGTTTTAAATCAGTCTTTAAAAACAAACGCCCAAAAAAAATGGGCGGTGAAAACCCGCCCATTTGGTCGTGAAGTGCGTATTGTAACGTACCCGGCGCCTGGGCGCAAACGATAGTCGTGCCCGATTTTAATGCGAAAGCACCGGAAATGCCCTATGTCAGGTGGGGCGCCACCAGAATGCGGGTGTACGGATGGCGCGGCGCGTCCAGAACCTCGAAAACCGGGCCGGATTCGACCACCTCGCCGTCTTTCATCACCATCACATCGTGGGCCATGGCCCGAATCACGTCCACATCGTGGGTGATCAGCAGAAAACTCAAACCACGCTCATATTGCAAACGTTGCAACAGGCTCAGCACCTGTTTCTGAATGGTTACATCCAGGGCGCTGGTCGGCTCGTCCAGCACCAGCAGGCTGGGGTCGATGATGAGCGCCCGCGCAATCGCCAGCCGCTGGCGCTGTCCGCCCGAGAACTCGTGCGGATAGCGCTGCAGCAGGCCGGGAAACTGTGCTTGCGTCATGCCGACATCGGCCAAGGCCTGAAGCGCGCGCTGCTGCCTGCCGGGCGGGCGCAGCGAAGGCTCATGCACCTGCAGGCCTTCGGCCACGATCTCGCCCACCGTCAGGCGCGGCGACAGCGAGGAGAAAGGGTCCTGAAACACCACCTGCACCATGCGCCGGATCGACTTGTTGCGGGCCGCCTGCAGGCTCCAGGCCTGCCCTGCCGCCTGCAGCTGACCCGAAAAAGGCAGCAAGCCCAGGCAGGCCAGCGCCAGGGTGGACTTGCCGGACCCCGATTCGCCAATCACGCCCAGCGTCTGGCCGGGCGCAATCGTGAAATTGGCCTCCTTCACGGCGACGAATTCGCCGCGCTTGAACCAGCCCTTGAAGCCGGCCAGCGGCACCGGGTAGGACACCCGCAGCTGGCTGGCCTGCATGACCGGCGCGGCCTGCGGGGCGCCAGCCTCGTGAGTCACCACGTCGCGAACCGGTTTGCTGTCGATCAGCTTGCGCGTGTAGGCATGCTGCGGGCTGGCAAACACGGCGGCCACGGCGCCCTGTTCCACGATATGGCCGTTTTCCATGACCGCCACCCGGTCGGCAAAGCGGCGCACCAGATTCAGGTCGTGCGTGATCAGCAGCACGGCCATGCCGTTTTTTTGCTGCAGTTCGCCCAGCAAATCCAGAATCTGGCCGCGCAGGGTCACATCCAGCGCGGTGGTCGGCTCGTCGGCCAGCAGCAGCTTGGGCTGGCAGGCCAGCGCCATGGCGATCATGGCGCGCTGGCGCTGGCCGCCCGAGAGCTGGTGCGGGAACGAGCGGGCGCGCCGTTCGGGCTCGGCAATGCCGGTATCTGCTAGCAATTTGATAGCTGCTCGCGCAGATTCTGCCTGGGCTAGACCCTGTTTTAGCTCCAGAATCTCGGCAATCTGGCGGCCCACGCTGAACAGCGGATTGAGCGCCGTCATCGGCTCCTGAAAAATCATGGCGATGTCGCGGCCGCGGATGCCGCGCAAGGCGTTTTCGGGCAGCGCCAGCAGGTCCACGGCGGTTTTCGACCCTTGCGGCGCATCAAACCGGGCCTGGCCGCTGATGCGGGCGTCTTGCGCCAGCCGCAGCAGACTCAGCGCCGTGACCGTCTTGCCGGAGCCGGACTCGCCTACCAGCGCAAGCTTTTCACCGGCGGCAATGGAAAAATCGATGCCGTGGACGACTTCGTGGCCGCCAAAGGCTATGCTCAAATTTTCGACCTGAAGCAGCGGGCTGCGGGCGGTCATTGCTCGGCCTTCCGGGGGTCGAGCGCATCGCGCAAGGCGTCACCCATGAAAGTCAGCAGCAGCAGGGTCACCACCAGCACGGCAAAGGTCGAGAGCGAAATCCACCAGGCGTCGATATTGGCCTTGCCCTGGCTCAGCAATTCGCCCAAGGAAGGCGTGCCCGGCGGCACGCCCAGGCCCAGAAAATCCAGCGAGGTCAGCGCCAGAATGGCCGCGCTCATGCGAAACGGCAAAAACGTCACCACCGGCGTCAGGCTGTTGGGCAGGATGTGGCGGCTGATGATTTGCCAGTTCGACAGGCCCAGCGCCCTGGCGGCGCGCACATAGTCCAGCTGGCGGTTGCGCAAGAACTCGGCCCGCACATAGTCCGACAGACCCATCCAGCCAAACAGGCTGAGCAGCACCAGCAGCAGCGCCAGGCTGGGTGCAAACACCGCGCTGAAAATAATCAAAAGATACAGCTCGGGCATGGAGCCCCAGATTTCAATGAAACGCTGAAACGCCAGGTCGGTCTTGCCGCCAAAGTAGCCCTGCAGCGCGCCCGTCAGCACGCCCAGCACCACGCCGCAAAAGGTCAGGGCCAGCGCAAACAGCACGCTGACCCGGAAACCATAAATCAGCTGGGCCAGCAGATCGCGGCCGCGGTCGTCGGTGCCGAGCCAGTTGTCGCGTGTGGGACGTGACGGGTTGGGCTCCCTGGCGAAATAGTTCAGCGTCTTCGGGCCATAGGGGTTGGGCGCAAAAATCGCCCAGTTGCTGCCCTGGCGCAGCTTGTCCCGGATAAACGGGTCGAGGTAGTCGGTGCTGGTTTCAAAGTCGCCGCCAAAGACCTTCTCCGGGTAGTCGCGCACCATCGGAAAGTAATAGCTGTTTTCATAGCGCACCAGCAGCGGCCGGTCGCTGGAAAGCACCTCGGCAAACAGGCTGAGCACGACCAGGCCGCAAAACAGCAGCAGGCTCCAGAAGCCAAGCCGGTTGCGCTTGAAGCGCAGCCAGGCGCGCCGGCCAGGCGAGAGATGCACCGCCTCTTTCACCAAGCCGGCGCGCAACGGGCTTGGCCCGGCCGCAGGCGGCGCCCCCTCGGGGAGGCGGCGGCCAGAGGCCGCTTCGGGGGGGCTAGTCAAATTTGACACGAGGGTCCACCCACACATAAGACAGGTCCGACACCAGCTTGGTCACCAGCCCGATCAAGGTAAAAAAGTAAAGCGTTCCCAGCACCACCGGGTAGTCGCGCCGGATCACGCTTTCGTAGCTCAGGAGGCCCAACCCGTCGTGAGAAAAGTGGGTTTCGATCAGCAGCGAACCGGCAAAAAAAGCGCCGATGAACGCCGCCGGAAAGCCGGTGATGATGGGAATCAGCGCATTGCGAAACACATGCTTCCACAGCACCTGACGCTCGGCTAACCCCTTGGCGCGGGCGGTGACCACATACTGCTTGCGGATTTCCTCCAGAAAGGCGTTTTTGGTCAGCATGGCGGTGACGGCAAAGCTGCCCAGCACCATGGCGGTCACCGGCAGCGCAATGTGCCAGAGGTAATCGGTGACCTTGGCGGCCCAGCTCAACTCGTCCCAGTTGTTGGACGTGAGCCCGCGCAGCGGAAACCACTCGAGCTGGCCGCCAAAGATCACCAGCAGCGCCACGCCCAGCACAAAACCCGGAATCGCGTAACCCACCAGTATCAGCAGCGTGGTCAGCAGGTCAAAGCGCGAGCCGGCGCGCACCGCCTTGGCCACGCCCAGCGGCACCGCCACGCCGTAGCTGATGAAAAACGTCCAGAGCCCCAGGCTGATGGAGACCGGCATTTTTTCCTTGATCAGCTGCCAGACATCCTTGTTCTGGAAAAAGCTTTTGCCCAGGTCAAAGCGCGCAAACTGGCCCAGCATCAGCCCAAACCGCACATGGGCCGGCTTGTCAAAGCCGTACAGGGCCTTGATCTGCTCGATGCGCTTGGGGTCGACGCCCTGCGAGCCGCGGTAGCTGAGGCCACCGCCCTCCGCACCGCTGCCGCTGCCGGCCTTCGCCTCGGCCAGGTACTGCTCGACCGGGCCGCCCGGCACGAACTGGATCACGCAAAAGGTGATCAGCAACACGCCGAACAGCGTGGGAATCATCAGCAGCAGGCGTTTGAGGATGTAGGTAAACATGGCAACCTTATCGGGCCCACCAGCTGTCCATGGCCCAGGTTTCGCCCTGGGAATATGGCGGCGTGACGGCCGGCCGCGCCAGCCGTTTGTCATTGAACACCATGCGGTGCGTGCCGGCGGTCCACTGCGGCACCAGGTAGTAGCCGTGGCTGATGACCCGGTCCAGCGCGCGGCAGGCGGGCAGCAGGTCGGCCTTGGTTTTGGCCGCCGTCATGTCGGTCACCAGCGCGTCCACCGCCGGATTGGCCACGCCGGCGTAGTTGCCCGAATCTTCGGTGACGGCGGCCTTGCTGCCAAACAGGTCCGCAAACTCCTGGCCGGGGTTGTGGGTGCCCTGAAAAGCGATCGAGGTGATGTCGAACTCGAACTTTTGCAGCCGCTGCTGGTACAGCGCAAAGTCGACCGGCCGGAAGCTCAGCTCGATGCCCAGTTTTTCGAGGTTGCGCGCCCAGGGCGAGACCACGCGCGCGCCGGTTTCGTTGCTGTCCAGGTACTCCAGCACCATCGCCTCGCCCCTGGCATTGCGCAGCTTGCCATCCTGTATCGTCCAGCCCGCCGCCTGCAGCAAGGCCTGCGCCTGGCGCAGATTGGCGCGCAGGGAGTTTTCGCCGTCGGTGCGCGGCGAAAGCGCCATGGGGCCGAAGGCGGCTGGCGCAATGCTGTTGCGATACGGCGCCATCAACGCGACCTCTTCGGGGCCGGGCGGGCCGCTGGCCTGGCAGTCGGTGTTGCCAAACAGGCCGTTGACGCGCTGGTAGGCGTTGTAAAACATCTGGCGGTTCATCCACTCGAAATCGATCGCCAGGCCCAGCGCCTGCCGCACCCGAATGTCCTTGAGCTTGTCACGCCGCGTATTGAGCACATAGCTCTGAAAGCCCGAGGGCAGGCGGTGCCTGAACTCACCCTTGACCAGTTCACCCGAAGCAAAGCGCTTGCCATTGACGCGGCGCGCCCAGTCGCCGGCCGAGAAAAACCGCATCAGGTCAAACTCGCCGGCCTTCAGCGCTTCCAGCCGCGCCGTGTTGTCGCGGTAAATCTTGACGGTGATGCGGTCAAAGTTGGCCGTGCCGACCCGCACGTTCAGGTCTTTGGCCCAGTAGTTGGGGTCGCGCACATAGGTGATGTCCTTGCCAAAACGCACCGGGCCGATCGTGTAGGGGCCGCTGCCAATCGGGATGTCGGTCACGATCTGGTCGAAGGGCTTGGGTTGGCCGTTTTCAGCGCCCCAGGCTCGGCTGAAGACCGGCAGCCCGCCCACCGTCAGCGGCAGCTCGCGATTGGGCTTCTTGAAGCGGTAACGCAGCCGCCGCGGCTCCAGCACGTCCAGCCCGACCACGTCTTCCAGCGCCGTCTTGAAGCCCGGCGAGCTGAATGGCCCGATCAGCATGTCGTAGCTGTATTTCACATCGGCGGCCAGCACCGGCAGGCCGTCATGAAAGCGCGCCTCCTTGCGCAGCAGGAAGGTCGCGCTCAGCCCATCGGGCGCCACCTCCACCTGCTCGGCCAGCAGCCCGTAGCCGGAGCCGGTTTCGTCCAGCGAGCCCGCCAGCAACGAGTCAAACATCAGGTTTGCCAGGTAGGCCGGCGCATTGCCTTTGATGGTGAAGGGGTTGTATTTGTCGAAGGTGGAGACCCGCAGATTGCTGACCAGGCGCAACTCGCCGCGCTTGGGCGCCTGCGGGTTGACGTAGTCAAAATGCGCAAACCCGGGCGGGTATTTGAGGTCGCCCCAGAGCGCGTAGGCGTAGCCGGCCCAGGCCGAGGGTGCCCCCCACAATGCGCTGCACAGGGCACCGTAAAAAGCGCCGCGCACCACACCACCCATCCACATTCTTCGCATGCGACAATTCTGCATCAACTATCTCGGAAAACATCCATGGGCTTTCTCACCGGCAAAAAACTACTGATCACAGGCGTTTTGTCCAACCGTTCCATTGCCTACGGCATCGCCAAGGCCTGCCACGCACAGGGCGCCGAGCTAGCGTTCAGCTATGTCGGCGAGCGCTTCAAGGACCGCATCGCCGAGTTTGCCGCCGACTTCGGCTCCAGCCTGATTTTTGACTGCGACGTCGGCAGCGACGAGCAGATCGCGCAGATGTTTGCCGACCTGGCCAAAAGCTGGCCCACGTTTGACGGCTTTGTGCACAGCATTGGCTACGCCCCGCGCGAGGCGATTGCCGGCGACTTTCTGGAAGGCCTGTCCCGCGAGGGCTTCAAGATCGCCCACGACATCAGTGCCTACAGCTTTCCGGCCATGGCCAAGGCGGCCCTGCCCTACCTCAACGACAAGTCGGCGCTGCTGACCCTGACCTATCTGGGCGCGGTGCGCACCGTGCCCAACTACAACACCATGGGCCTGGCCAAGGCCAGCCTGGAAGCGTCGGTGCGCTACCTGGCCGAGTCGCTGGGCCCCAAGGGCATGCGCGTCAACGGCATCAGCGCCGGCCCGATCAAGACCCTGGCGGCCAGCGGCATCAAGGGCTTTGGCAAGATCCTGAGCGTGGTGGCCGAGACCTCGCCGATCCGCCGCAACGTCACGATCGAAGACGTGGGCAACGTCGCCGCTTTTTTGCTGAGCGACCTGGCCAGCGGCATGACGGCCGAGATCTGCTACGTCGATGGCGGCTTCAGCCAGGCCGTGGGCGGCATCGCCGAGGCGGGCTGAGGGGGCGTCAGCCCGGGCTAATAGGTCCGCGCGCCCTGAATGGCTCAAAATCGGGTGACGAATCTACCGCCAGCCCTCTAAGGGCGGTCGCAGAGCGCTATTAAAACAGGAGCACTCCGGCTCACGGGCGCGGCCACCGGCCGGTTGCGGCACGTAGGCGATGACCGGCCCCGGAACAGGCAAATGGCTGATTGCCAAACCCGTCTTTGAGGGGATACTGGCTGCTTGCCTGAAGGGCCGAATTTGCTGTTTTACCCCTGCTTGACCGGACACGCCATGAGAACTTCAGCTTCCCGCCGCCGCGCCACGCACTTCACGCTTTTCCTTGCGCTGGCCTGTGCGGCCGCTGGCCGGGCATGGGCGCAGGAGCCGCCCGCCGAGCCCGCCGCCGAAAACGCTGCGCTGGCCGACGCCGCTGAAGCCAGCGCCGAACCCGTCGCACAGCCCCGCAGCAAAGCGCTGCCGGCGCTGGAAATCATTGGCTTTGACTTTCTGCTGAACCGCATCAACCGGCATTACGGCAGCAGTCGCGACGACTACGACGTCAGTGTGGGGTCGATCCGGCGCAACCTGCGCAGCGGCTGGGGCGTGGACGACGACCCGTTCAGGATCAACCAGCTCGGCCATCCCTATCAGGGCTCGATGTACCACGGCTTCGCCCGCTCCGCCGGCTTCAACTACTGGGAGTCGCTGGGCTACACCTTCGCCGGCAGCGCCGCGTGGGAGATCGCCGGCGAGAAAACGCGGCCCTCGCTCAACGACCAGATTTCCTCGGGCGTGGGCGGCACTTTCCTGGGCGAGGCATTGTTTCGCATGTCCAGCCTGCTGCTGGAAAAAGGCGACGACGTTCCGCGCCTCTGGCGCGAAGCCGGCGCAGCGATGATCTCACCGGCCACCGGCTTCAACCGTCTGCTCCAGGGCCGCCGCCTGGACACGATCTTCGCCAGCAACAACCCGGCCTACTACAGCCGCGTGCAGTTCGGCCTGATGGGCACGGCGCAAAATGTTCCGGGCAGCGCGACCCAGCTCAAGCGCAACGAGGCCCAGGCCGACTTCTCGCTGGACTACGGCCTGCCGGGAAAGGACGGCTATCACTACCGCCGCCCCTTCGACTATTTTTCATTCCAGGCCACGGCCTCCAGCGCCAATGTGTTTGAAAACGTCATGACGCGCGGGCTGCTGCTGGGCAATGACTACGAGGCCGGCAAGAACTACCGTGGCCTCTGGGGTCTGTACGGCAGTTACGACTACATCTCGCCGCAGGCGTTCCGCATCTCGAGCACGGCGCTGTCGCTGGGCACCACGGGTCAATGGCGGGCCAGCGATTCGGTGTTGGTGCAGGGTTCGGCCCTGGCTGGCCTGGGCTACGCCGCCGTAAGCACCGTTCGCGGCGCCGGCGAGCGCGACTACCACTACGGCGTGGCACCGCAGGCGCTGCTGAGCCTGCGCGTGATCTTTGGCGACCGCTCCTCGCTGGACTTCACTGGCCGCGAGTATTTTGTCAGTGGCGTGAACAGTGGCGGGCCGAGCGGGCACGACAATATCGTGCGCGCCGACCTCGCCTACACCTGGCGCGTGCACAAGCAGCACGCCATCACCGTCAAGTACCTGTGGAACCGCCGCGATGCCAGCTACCCCGACCTGGGCAACCGCACCCAATCCCGCGGCACGATCGGCCTCTTCTACACGCTGCTGGGCCACGACCGCTTCGGCGCCGTCGATTGGCGCTGAGTGCGGGCCCTCAAACACCCCCAGTTGCTATCATTTTTATAGCATTTCAAGCTTGCAACTATTGGGCCAGGGGCCGAAATGGTGTTCCAGGCATCAAAAAACAGGCGGAATGCTGGCGCCGCGGCGACCGGCAGCCACGACGCCTAGGAAGACCGGCCGTCGAAATGTTCAACGGGAAGGGACGCCAGGTCAATGCCCTCAAGGCAGCGGACATTGACAGCCGCCATGCGGCTGCCGTCCGGCGCCACGCCCTCGCCATAGGGGTGGATGCCGCAGGTGGGGCAAAAGCGGTGCTGGATGACGTGCTTGTTGAACAGGTAGGTGCTGGCATTTTCCTCGGGCGTCAGCAGCCGGAGTTGGTCACGCGGAACAAACCACAGCAACGAGCCCTTGCGCTGGCACATGGAACAGTTGCAGGCCAGCACCTTGCCGGGTTCGCCCTGCACTTCGAACGCGATCTGGCCACAGTGGCAGCTTCCCTGGTAAGTCATGGTGAAAATCCTTTCGGCTACGTGGCAAAAAAAGCGGCGGGTGTTGCGTGTGCCCGATAAAGCAAAAACATGGGGCGGGCTCGGCCTTTCCCTGCGCCAATATACGCCGCTCACGGCTAAAGTTGTCAAGATCTTGCCGCCCCGAAGCGGCCGCCGAATGCTACACTTTTAATAGCTGCCTGCGCACGTTCCTGCTGGGCTACAGGCCAAAATGATTCAAAAAATAGACTTTCCGATGCCGCCATCAACCTGCTCTTCCCGCCCGGGCGCAAGCCTGTTTGTCATCAAGGCGCTGCCGCTGCTGCTGGCCCTGGCTGGCGTTCTTGCCCCGTGGCCTCTGCTGTATGCGGCCCAGCCAGCGCCGCCCCTGATGCTTGCCAAGGTCTATCAGGCCGGCGTCAGCCTGCCCGACTACTGGGTCAGCGAGAAATACGACGGCGTGCGCGGCTACTGGGATGGCGCGCAACTGCTGACGCGAGGCGGTGAACGCATTGCCGCGCCCGCCTGGTTCACCGCGGGCTGGCCCAGGGTGGCGATGGACGGTGAACTCTGGGCTGGCCGCGGCCAGTTTGCCAAGGCTGTGGCCACCGTCCGCCAGCACAGCGCCGATGATGCCGCCTGGCGCGCCATCCGCTTCATGGTGTTTGACCTGCCCGCGCACGGCGGCCCGTTCAGCGAACGCATTCCGGCCCTGAACGGGCTGGTCAGCCGGATTGACCAGCCCTGGGTGCAGGCGGTGGCGCAGCACAAGGTGGCCAGTCACTTGGCGCTGCAGGGCCTGCTGCTGAAAACCGTCAAGCTCGGCGGCGAGGGCCTGATGCTGCACCGCGGTGCGTCGCTTTACAAAGGCGAGCGCAATGACGACCTGCTGAAGCTCAAAACCCATGAAGATACCGAAGCCCGGGTGATTGCGCATATTGCGGGCAAAGGCAAATACGCCGGCAAACTGGGCGCGCTGCTGGTTGAATTGCCGGCCGCCGACGGCCGGCCGGCGCGGCGCTTCAAACTGGGTTCGGGCTTTACCGATGCCGAGCGCGACAGCCCGCCCGCCGTGGGCGCGCTGGTGACTTTTCGCTTTCGCGGCATGACGGACAGCGGCATCCCGCGCTTTGCCAGCTTCATGCGGGTCCGCGACGAGCAGCCCGGCTGAACAAAAGGCGGGTTTAGCGTTTTACGCAGTCCGCGTAATAACGCAGCTTGCCCTTGGCATCCACCTGCTCGACCAGGCCGTGAATGTCGGTCTCAAAGCCCGGGCAGTGGACATTGAACTCGCGGGCAAACTTCAGGTAGTCCACGATTTTTTTGTTGAACACCTCGCCCGGAATGAGCAGCGGAATGCCGGGCGGGTAAGGCGTGACCAGCCCCACCGTGATACGGCCTTCCAGGTGGTCAATCTCCACCCGCTCGGTCGTGCGGTGGGCAATATGGGCGTAGGCATCGCTCGGCTTCATGGCTGGCTTGAGATCGCTCTGGTAGACCTCGGTCGTCAGGCGCGCAATGTCGTACCTGGCATACAGCGCATGAATCTGCTGGCACAGATCGGCCAGGCCCATGCGCTCGTATTTGGGGTACTTCTGGCAAAACTCGGGCAGGATGCGCCACATCGGCGCATTTTTGTCATAGTCGTCCTTGAACTGCTGCAAGGCCGTCAGCAGTGTGTTCCAGCGGCCCTTGGTGATGCCGATGGTGAACATGATGAAGAAGCTGTAAAGGCCGGTTTTCTCGACGATCACGCCGTGCTCGGCCAGAAACTTGGTCACGATGCTGGCCGGAATGCCGGTCTTGGCAAACTTGCCATTGAGGTCAAGGCCGGGCGTGACGATGGTCGACTTGATCGGGTCCAGCATGTTGAAACCGGTCGCCATCTGGCCAAAGCCATGCCAGTTGTTGGCGCCGTTTTTGGCCGTCTTGGCACTGCGCGACTCGCCCTTGATGATCCAGTCCTTGGCCTCGCCAATGCCCTCGTCCACCAGCTTGTCGGGCCCCCAGACCTTGAACCACCAGTCGCTGCCATATTCGTCGTCAATCTTGCGCATGGCCCTGCGAAAGTCGAGCGCCTCGGCAATGCTCTCCTCGACCAGCGCGGTGCCGCCGGGCGGCTCCATCATGGCGGCGGCCACGTCGCAGCTGGCAATGATGCTGTACTGCGGCGAGGTCGAGGTGTGCATCAGGTAGGCCTCGTTGAAGAGGTGCCGGTCGAGCTTGACGTTTTGCGAGTCCTGCACCAGCACATGGCTGGCCTGGCTGATGCCGGCCAGCAGCTTGTGAATCGACTGGGTGGCATAGACCACGGCATTTTTCGGCCGGATGCGGTTCTTGCCCATGGAATGGTAGCTGCCGTAAAACGGGTGAAAGGCGGCGTGCGGCAACCAGGCCTCGTCAAAATGCAGATTGTCGATGTAGCCGTCAAGCATGCCCTTGATGGTTTCGGTGTTGTAGAGCACGCCGTCGTAAGTGGACTGCGTCAGCGTCAACACACGCGGTTTGACCGTTTTCGCATCCACCCCCTTGAGCAGCGGATTCGCGCTGATCTTGGCCTGGATCGCCTCCGGTTCAAATTCGCTTTGCGGAATCGGGCCGATGATGCCGAAATGGTTGCGGGTCGGCTTCAAAAACACCGGGATCGAACCGGTCATGATGATGGCGTGCAGGATCGATTTGTGGCAGTTGCGGTCCACCACCACCACATCGCCGGGCGCCACCGTGTGGTGCCAGACCATCTTGTTGCTGGTCGAGGTGCCATTGGTCACAAAGAAACAGTGGTCGGCGTTGAAGATGCGCGCGGCATTGCGTTCGCTGGCCCCAATGGCGCCGTCATGGTCCAGCAGCTGGCCCAGTTCCTCCACCGCATTGCAAACGTCGGCGCGCAGCATGTTTTCACCAAAAAACTGGTGGAACATCTGGCCGACCGGGCTTTTCAAAAACGCCACACCCCCCGAATGGCCGGGGCAGTGCCAGGAGTAGGAACCATCCTCGGCATAGTCCAGCAGCGCCTTGAAAAACGGCGGCTGCACGCCCTCCAGGTAGCTCTTGGCTTCACGAAGGATGTGGCGCGCCACAAACTCCGGCGTGTCCTCGAACATGTGAATGAAGCCATGCAGCTCGCGCAGGATGTCATTCGGGATGTGGCGCGAGGTCTTGGTTTCGCCGTAGACATAAATCGGCACGTCAAGATTCTTGCGCCGCACTTCCTCGATGAAGTTGCGCAGGTCCAGCACGGCCGGGTCCAGATCCGGGCCGGGCGTGAACTCTTCGTCGTCGATGGACAAAATAAAGGCGCTGGCGCGGCTTTGCTGCTGGGCAAACTGCGACAGGTCACCGTAGCTCGTCACCCCCAGCACCTCGAAGCCTTCGCTCTCTATGGCCTGCGCCAGTGCACGAATACCCAGGCCGGAGGTGTTCTCGGAGCGGAAGTCTTCGTCAATGATGACGATGGGAAAGCGAAATTTCATGGCGGGTACGGTTAGTCGAGGAAGCCCCGAACTGACTCAGGGCGTGGAAAACGCTCAAGCGGGCCGAGACAGATTGAGCCCGAACGGATTAACTAAAGACTGCGAAGTGTAAGGAAATATTGTTGCGCCACGCCGCAGGGCGCTTTCCTTGAGGTCTAATGACCCCAAAATGTAGCGCATCACCGACAAAAGGAGGGCACATGAGCGATTCGACCATCTGGTGGCTGCTGGCCGGCGCCGCCGTCGCGGTGGAGCTGGTCACCGGAACATTTTACCTGCTGATGATTACCGTCGGCCTGGTGGCCGGCGCCGTTGCCGCCCACCTGGGCCTGGCGCTGGTCAGCCAGATGGTGATTGCCGCCGTCATCGGCGGCGGTGCGGTGGCCGTCTGGCACCTGCAGCGCAGCAAGAGCCCGGCGCCCCAGCCGGCCCAGTCCAACCGGGACGTCAACCTGGACATCGGCGAATCGGTGCAGGTGGCGCAATGGAATGCCGACGGCACCGCCACCGTCAAGTTCCGCGGCGCCAACTGGACCGCCGTGCCCGCCAACCCGGCGGAGCCGCACGGCACCGGCAGCTTTCGCATCAAGGAAATGCTGGGCAACCGGCTGGTCATTGAAAAGCTGTAGCCTTGGCTGGAGCGGCCTGAATCGCCTGCTCCCGCAGGCACCCTAATTTGAATCAATGGAGGAACCATGGAAATTGCACTTGTCATTCT